>NZ_DATCTF010000009.1 GCF_036568125.1 Magnetovibrio sp. | reverse complement strand
CAGGCAGGTAAACCTGATCAACGAAAGTGATCATCTTACTGATCGAGTCGTTGATGATGGACAAACGTTCAGCGTTGAGCGCGGTGTCGCTGTTCGGGTCAATCGGCATCGGCACGCCGCCCACCACGAAGTTGGGGTGCGGGTTCTTGCCGCCGAAGATGGTGTGCAGCTGGACCACGTCGCGCTGCCATTCCAAGGCATCGAGATAGTGCGCCACCGCCATCAGGTTGGCTTCGGGCGGCAGTTTATAGCCTGGATGGCCCCAGTAGCCGTTGGCGAAGATGCCCAGCTGACCTTGATCGACGAAGGTCTTGAGCTTTTTCTTCACGTCCGAGAAATAGCCCGGCGACGATCTGGGATAGTTGCTGATGGCCGACGCCAAGTCCGACGTCGCCTTGGGATCGGCACTGAGCGCCGAGACCACGTCCACCCAATCCAGCGCGTGCAGGTGATAGAAGTGCATCACGTGATCGTGCACGTATTGCGCCGCGATCATCAGGTTGCGGATCAACTGCGCGTTGGCCGGGATCTTGTAGTTCAAGGCATTTTCAACGGCGCGCACCGAGGCGATGCCGTGCACCAAGGTGCACACCCCGCAGATGCGCTGGGCGAACGCCCAGGCGTCGCGGGGGTCGCGGCCGCGCAAGATGATTTCGATGCCGCGCACCATGGTGCCCGACGAGAACGCCTCGGCGATTTGACCGTCCTGCATCTGGGCTTCGATACGTAAGTGGCCTTCGATGCGGGTGATCGGGTCTACGACCAGTCTTTTGCTCATTTGTTAGTTCCCCTTACGCTTAAGCGTCGTCATCGAGATATTCGGCGACCAGTTCGGTTAGCCCCAAGACTTCTTGTTCCATGTTGAATTCTTCCAACACGTTGTCGAGGGTGTGGTGGCAGTACGCGCACATGGTGACAATGGCGTCGGGCTGAACCTTGTCGAGCTGGTTCTTTTTCAGCTTGAACGCCGCCGAGCGCAACGTCGCGGCGCGTTCGTTGGCGCCGACCCCGCCGCCGCCGCCGCAACACCAGTTCATGGTGCCCGCGTCGTCGGTTTCGACGAAGTTCTCCGTGACCATATTCATCAGACGGCGCGGCTCTTGATTGATGCCGCCGCGTCGGTTGATCTGACACGGATCGTGGAAGGTCAGCTTTTGCGTGTTCTTGCCCTTGGTCTTGAGCCTGCCGTCGGCGCGCAGCTTGTCCAGCAGTTCGATGATGTGAATGACCTCGAACTTATAGGGGCGGCCGATCAGGTTGGGACCTTCCCAACGCAACGCCTGATAGGCGTGGCCGCATTCGGGGCTGATCACGCCCTTGACGCCGAGCTTTTCCGCCGCGTCCACGACCCGCTGCACCAAGGTGCGCGCGACGTCGCGGTTGCCGAGCTGAATGCCGACGTTGGTGGCTTCGAACGCATCGTTGGAAATGGTCCAGGTGATGCCGGCCTTTTTGAAAATCTTCGACATCGCCCCTAAAACGTCGGGGAACTCGGCGATTTCCTGGGCCGACAAGATCACCATGTAGTCTACGCCGGGCTTGTCGAATTCGATTTCGATGCCGGTCTCAGAAATGGCGTTCTTGACCTGGGCGTGCAGGGCGGGGTGCAGCTCGCCCATCGGGCTGCCGAGGTCGTTGTGGCGTTCCGCCGCACCGATCAATTCCACCGGAGCATGACCCGCCGCCGACATGCCTTCGCGCATCTTGCGGATCATCATGGTGATGTCGTTGCCCACCGGGCACACCAAGGTGCAGCGTCCGCACATGGTGCAGCTGTCGTAAACCAGCGGCTCCCATGCCTTGAGGTCTTCGTCGGTGACCGGCTTGGTCAGGCCCAGCATGCCGCCGATGCGGCCCAGCAGGGTGAATTCCCGCGACCATACCCGGCGCATGAGGTCGAGCTTTCTGATCGGGGTGTATTGCGGGTCTTCGGTGGCGCGGTAAAAGATGCACGCTTCCGCGCACAGGCCGCAGCTGACGCAGCTGGTGAAGAAGCTGGCAACCGGGGCGTCGATTTGTTCGCGCAGCGCATTGAGGCCGCGATTGAGGGTCGCACTCATGATTCAGCTCCTTTCCGGCCTTGGATCGAGCCGTTGTAGTAGCGTGCGAACACGAAGCTCACGGCATGCATCAATTTGGTGAACGGGAAGGCGATCATCAGCGCCTCGACGCTGAGGAGGTGATACGCCAGCATCATCTGCGGGTCGCCGAACAACTTGTTCACCGCCACGTAACCGGTGATCAGCGGCAACGCGCTGAGCAGCAGCACCAGATAATCGTCGAACGTCGTCAAGGCCTTGCGCACCGGGTCGGTCATGCGCGAATAGGTCAGCGCGATCAGCGCCAACACCGCCAAGGCGGTGGCGCTTTCGATGATCACGCGGCCGGCGTTGGGCCACGAAATGCCGAACGCGTCTTCGAACAGCGCGATGTGCGGGGCGAAGAACAAGAACGCGACGAAAAAGGCCAGGTGGAAAATATAGCCACCGATATAGGTGATCGGTGCGAACTTCACCAAGCCTTCGCGCGGGAACGAGCGCGAGAAGATGGTCTTGATCCCTTGGCCGACCGGGCTGCCCTTGGCCGGGGCCATGTCGGTCTTGCGCCCTAAGGTGATGATTTCGACGATGCGCAAGATGATACCGCCGAGAAAGATCACGAGCGCGATGTCGAAGCCGGGGCCGCGCGCCCACATCAGAAGGTCAAATGCTGGATTGTTCATGATGATTTCTCCAGATCGTGGGCATTAACGGTTTCGTGCGCCTTGGCGGCTTTGGCCTTGCCGGCCTTGGCCAACAAGGCGCTGGCCACGCCGATGGCGGCACCGCCCGCGACCGCGGCCACGCCCATCTTGCGATAGTCGCCCGCAGGCACCGACAGCGGTTTGTAGAACCCGCCGCCGTCCCAGAAGTCCGGTTCCGTACAGCCGAGGCACGGATGGCCCGCTTCGATGGGGAAGCTGACGCCGTTGTTCCATTTCACCGTTGCGCAAGCGCTCTTGGTGGTCGGGCCTTTGCAGCCGAGCTTGTACAAGCACCAGCCCGCGCGCGCGCCTTCGTCGTCGAAGCCTTCGGCGAACTTGCCCTTGTCGTAGAACGGACGGCGATAGCAGCGATCGTGGATGCTTTCGCCGAAGAACGCCTTGGGCCGTCCCAATTCATCCAGTTCGGGAATGCCGAAGGTCAGGAAATGCGCCAACACGCCGGTCATGACCACCGGAATGGGCGGGCAGCCGGGTACGTTGATGATCGGCTTGTCCTTGATGACTTCCGACACCGCCACCGCCCCGGTGGGGTTGGGGTTGGCGTGGCCGATGCCGCCGTACGCCGCGCAGGTGCCGACCGACACGATCGCCGCCGCACCCGCCGCGGTTTCCTTGAGCATGTCCAGGTTGGAAATGCCCGCGATGCACGAGAAGGCGGGGTCCTTAATGGGGATCGAACCGTCGACGACCAAAACGTAGTTGCCGTAATTTTCCTTCATCGCCTGTTCGCGGGCCGCTTCCGCCGCATGGCCGGAGGCCGCTTGCAGGGTGTGGTGATAATCCAGCGAGATGGCGTTGAAAATCAGGTCTTCGATGGTCGGCGAATGCGAGCGGGTGATCGCTTCGGTGCACCCGGTGCACTCTTGAAACGACAGCCAGATCACAGACGGCCGCTTGGCGGTTTCCAGCGCATGGGCGACACGCGGCACCATGGCGGGTGAAAGCGCCATCAGCGAGGTCAGCGACGCGCAATACTTCATGAAGGCGCGGCGGCTGATGCCATGGGTTTTCATCAGTTCCGGTAACATTGGTTTATTCGCCATTTCAGGATACCCCTCTGGAATTACCGATTGTCGTCAGACTTGGTTTCGGGCGTGTCCAGGCGCTCGGACAAGGTCGCGAGACCTCGTTCGGCGTCTTCACGCTGCGTTTTGAGAATATCGGGCATAAAGGTGATTTCGATGAAGCGCGATTGTTGCTCGCCGTTATCATCGAAGTGGTCGACGCGCCACACGCCGGGGATCGAGGTCTCGCGCACATGGCTTTCGCCCATGATCGATAGCACAGCATGCACTTCACCGTCGCCGAGCACCTCGTTGAGGATACGGTCATCGCCGGGCGCGAACGGAATGGCGCCGAGGTCGATGACGCATTCCGTGCCGCTTTCGAGCAGTTTGGTCAGTGCGTGTTTGATTTCATGCAGGACCGGCGAGGCGTTACCCGTCGCCACAAACGACAGCACGTCGTCGATGGCGTCGCCGACGGACTCACCGCCCAAGGGCGATGCTTTGGTACTTGATGTGTTGCAATCCATGGGTGACGATCCCCTAAAACGAAACCCGTGACTCCCCCAATTGCTAAGTCTAGACCAAAGACAATTGTCTGGCAATTTATTCACAAAAAAATAACGTAAATTCTTAAGGGGAATCTAAATTAGATTATCGGTATGTTCTAATTTAAGTGATTTTCCAGGAAGCTAGCAGGCTTTGGATGGCGTCTGCAGCCTTGGGAACGGCAGATTTGACGGCGGGGGTTAAATTCTCTCCGACCGTGAGCACGGCGGGCTGGATTCCCACCAACGCACGGCATTCGGGAACCGCTTCACGCAGGCGTAAGCCGTCGAGGATGTCGTCGAGGCCGATATCGTGCGGGCTACGGCCGCGATGACGCAGGAAATAGTCCATGTCCTCGCCCTCGAAGACCTGCACCGCGCCGGGTTCGCGGTCGAGAAGAGCGGCGTCCACCACGATCATGGCGTCGGCGTCTTCCATGTCGATGAGCAATGTCAGGCCCATGGTGCCGCCGTCCATGAGTTTCAGGTGGGCGGTGCTGACAGGGGGATTTTCGCGCAGATGTTCGACCACATGCACGCCCACGCCTTCGTCGGTCAGCAAGATATTGCCGAGCCCGAGAATCAAAATCGTGTCTTCACTTGTCACCATGGCGGCGAGCATACATAGTTCTGGGTACGGAACCAATGAAAAGGACGTGACGGTTTTATGTGTTTGACGGTGCCTATGAAAATCGAAGCCATCGAAGGCCAACGCGCGCGCTGCACCGCCTTGGGCGAAGAGCGTTGGGCAGATCTGACGTTGATGGCCGACGCGCCGCCGAAGGTGGGCGAATACATCATCGTGCACATGAAATTCGCCCAGCGCGTGGTGGCGGAAGACGAGGCGTTGAAGTCTTACGAGTTGTTCGGCGAAATCCTCGACGCCCTCGACCAAGCGGGTTGACGCTTTGATGACGACGACCATGCATCAAGGTCCCAAACACATTATCGGTATCGTCGGGTGGAGCGGCAGCGGCAAGACCACCTTGCTGTCGGATTTGATTCCGGTTCTGACAGAGCGGGGCTACACGGTTTCGACCATGAAGCACACCCATCACGATTTCGACATGGACCGCCCGGGCAAGGACAGCTATCGCCATCGCGAAGCCGGTGCGAAAGAGGTCTTGCTGACCTCACGTAAACGCTGGGCGTTGCTGCACGAATTGCGCGACGAGCCGGAATATGAAATCGACGCCTTGATCGCGCAAATGGCTGCGGTGGACATCTTGTTGATCGAAGGCTTCAAGTCCCATAAGTATCCAAAAATCGAGGTCAATCGACCATCGCGCGGCAAAGACCTGTTGTGCCTGACGGACGACAGCGTGGTCGCGGTGGCGACGGACGATAGGTTCGATGGGGTGGGCGTGGTGCAGATCGACCTCAACGACGTCGAGGCGGTGGCGGATTATATCGTCAGCTATCTAAGGCTCGAAGCATAACGCCCCGCACCAGGGCCCGATGTTGAGGGTAGGGTGCGCGCATCGCGTCTTTGAGACGCCCATGTGAGCCGTTATCCGCAGCTCAGTGATATGTGCCTTCGTTCAGGCGCCCTTGGATCTCACGCATAACGCCGTGCCAGGAATTGTCACGGCAAACGCGAAGGGCATCTTCTACACCCAAATGAAGGACCAAGTTGTCCGCAAAGAGGGCGATTTCGTTGCCCGTGTCCTCACGGACTTTCAGGTCGTGCCTCATGGTGGCCTCCTTAAGTCCTTCGGCCGTTCTTGGCCGAGGTCCAGTATGGCCTGCAAAACCTTTCCATGAGTTTAAGAGATCTGAAAATTATCGTTTGGATTCAATGTGCGAATCGAGGCTTTGCGAATTGTTTACATCTTGAACGACAAGATGAGCGTTCCCCAGACGGTAAGAAGGAATCGAGCGATGACCTTAAAAACCGACGGCGACGATTTTTGGGACCGCGTCGAGCATGATATGCGGGTCACACAGCCGACCAGCTATTATCTACACGCCTTGATGATGCGCATCGGCATCGTGGCGGTGTTGTTCACCGCCGTGTATCTGGTTTTGGGCACCTTGTTGGAACCGGCGCGGGGGTATTTTCTGTCCAACATCGAGCTGAAAATTCATCCCATTTACTGGGCGCTCGCCGGGGTTCTGTTCATTCTCGGCGGTGCATTTCTGCGTTTCCGCGCCATGGGGCCGATCATCGAAAAGCTTAAAAATGAACCCTAGATGCAATAAAAACAAAATTATAATGTATATTAAAAATAAAGAACATAAAAATATGATTCAATAGTTGACTTAAACACAGCATACGTGTTTTATAAGCGCCATCGGGTTGGTTCGGCCCGGGGAGTGGTGTGGTGCACCATGCCCAAATCGACCCGCGGTGATTTGAGGGGGCAGCTTGCGACCGCGTGAACAAATCGAGGCTAAAGCGCCGCGGAACGGGGTTTCGCGGGTCCATTTTGACCAGAGGCGGGTACACCGATGCATACGATCAACCCACGTTCACACTTCCGAATGTCCATTTCACCTGAGTTTGCGCTGTGTAAGTGAGCGACGGCCGTTAAGGCCTTCGCGCACCTGATCTCAGCTTAAGACGATTTTTGCCGGGCCGTTTATGGCGGTCCGAAGAGGGGACACGTGTGTCCTCGGCTCAAAGGGATGAAATGATGACCGACCAACACCTCAATACCGATTTTGACGATTTCGCCAGCCAGGACTTGGCTTCCGAGAGCGATATCGGCGCGTTTCGCGCCGGCATCGCACACTACATCAACGGCGATTGGGCCGAAGACCGATGGAAGACCTTTCGCTTGCGTTTCGGCATTTACGAACAGCGTCAGGCGGGCGAACACATGATGCGCATCAAACAACCGGGCGGACGGGTCAGCCTGGACCAAGCGCGCACCATCGCACAAGCTAACGCGGCGTTCGGCGGCGGCGACATCCACATCACCACCCGCCAAGGGGTGCAGTTGTACTTCATCGCGCTGAAGAATTTGGCGCCTTTGATCGAAAGCCTCAATGTCGGCGGCGTCAGCACCCGCGAAGCGTCCGGCAATACCTTTCGCGCCATTGTCGCTTGCCCCCAGGCCGGGTTCTGCGGATCTGAACTGACCGACGCGGCCGAGGTGGCGGGGCGTTTGAGCCGATCTTGGCTGCGCCATCCCTTAACCCAGCACATGCCGCGCAAGCTCAAGACCACGGTGTCGGGTTGCGGTCACGATTGCGGTCTCAGCGCCATTGACGATCTGGGGTTCATCGCCACCCAGCGAGACGGCCAAAACGGTTTTCGCGTGGTGGCGGGCGGCGGCCTCGGCGCGCAGCCTTCCGTGGCGGTCGAACTGTTCGATTTCGTCACGGAAGATGCCTTGCCGATCGTTCAAGAAGCCGTGGCGCGGATTCATCAGGCGCATTCGTCGCGCGAGGATAAAAACCGCGCGCGGGTGAAATTCCTGGTCAAGCGGTTCGGCGCGGAGGAGTTCGTGCGCTTGGTGCACGAACAGTTCGACGCCATCCGCGATTGGCAACGGCGCGCATGGACGGGTGTGCGATGGCGCGATGGCGGCGATACATCGGGCGCGGACGTGCGCATCGAAGTGCCGCTCGGCTGGTTGACCTCGCAGCAGCTGGAAAAGCTTGCCGACCGTGCTGAAACCGCCGGTGCACGTGAGCTGCGCCTGGGGCGCGACCAAAACATCGTCGCTGTGGGGCTGCATCGCGAGCACGTCGCGGATTTCATTTCCGCCGTGCGCAACCTCGGCCTCGACGCCAGCGGTCGCGCGCATGCCTTGAGCGATTTGGTGTCGTGCCCCGGCACCTACACCTGCGCCATCGGCATCACCGACAGTCACGCATTGGCGGAAAGTTTGGTGGACGCGGGGCCGGAATTCGACGGTTTGGATGCGTTGCGGTTGCGCATATCCGGATGCCACAATTCCTGCGGTCACCACCACATCGCCGACATCGGCCTGCACGGCATTGCCAAGAAGATCGGCGGCAAGCCCGCGCCGCATTACCAGATTCATCTGGGTGGGCAGGCGGACCGTCACGGCGTGCTCGGCCCGATTATACCGGCGCGGCGTGCGAAAAAGGCCGTGCTGCTGTTGATGCAGGCGATCCAGGCCACCAAGAGGGCTGACGAAACCGTGCGCGGGTGGGCCGAACGGCTGGGGCAGGAGCAGATCAAAACCATCCTTGCCCCGGTGCTGAGTATCGCAGACGGCCAAGCGGCGGCGCTGCGTCTCGACGTCGCCAGCGACACCTTGTTCGTGCCGCCCGCAACCTCCACCGGCGAATGCGCGGCGGGGGCGATGGTTGCGGAACATTTGTCCGATCTCGCCCGGGTGGCGCGTCAAGACGTGGTCCGCGCCGTGGCTGCGCGTCAGCGTGACCAAGCCGTGGTCCACGTTCATGAGGCTTTGCGTCTGCCCGCGCAACGCTTGCTGACCATCGCGGGTATCGCCCCGGAGCAACCCACGGCGGATCTGATCGACGCCATCCGTCAACAATGGTCGCAAAATGCGACCCTGCAATCGGGGTTGAAGGATGTCGTCGCGGCCGAGCAGCAGGTCTTGGCGGGCGGTGAACCGGGAGACGCGTTGGCGGCGTTGCAGGCGTGGCAACGGGTTGCCGACGACGAGGTCGAACGGATTTTATCCGCGGTGCCGGGCTTCATTGCAGGTCCGGGATTTTTTGCGGGGGCGGCCCAATGAACACGGCACTCAAGAGCCATTTTCTGCGGCTGTGGCAAAAACGTGGGCTGGAAGGTTTGGCGTTGCTGCGCGCCGTGCTGGCACCCGATACCGGGTTGAAGGTCGCGGTGTCGTCGTCGTTCGGTGCGGAATCCGCGGTGCTGTTGGACTTGGTGGCGCAAGTCGATGCCGCCACCCCGGTGCTCACCGTCGACACCGGAAAACTATTCGACGAAACGGTGGCCTATCGCGAACGGCTGGTCGATCACTTTGGGCTTTCGGACGTGCGTGTCTTACAGCCGTCCGACACCCTGGTCGCCAGCGCCGACCCCGACGGTTTGCTGCACCAAGACGACCCCGATGCGTGCTGCCAGGTGCGCAAGGTCATGCCCCATGCGGCTGCGGCGGCGGACTTCGATGTGTTGATCACCGGGCGCAAGCGTTTTCATGGCGGCGCGCGCGGCGCGCTTGCGCCCGTGCACAAAGAAGGCCTGCACCTCAAGGTCAATCCGTTGGCGTCGTGGGGCGAAATCGACATTGAAACGGCGTTCGTCGATCGAGCGCTGCCCCGTCACCCTTTGGTTGCTGCGGACTACCGCTCCATCGGCTGCGCCGTGTGCACCTTTAAGACCGGCGATGGCGACGGCGTGCGCGCCGGACGCTGGGCGGGAAAAGACAAAACCGAATGTGGTCTGCATATGACCGCGCACGAACCTCGACACTTGAACACACAGGAGACCGGCCAATGAGCCACGATGAACTGACCAAAAACCGCGCCCGTGAGGCGGAAGCCCGCAACATCTACATCGTCGACCACCGCGTCGACCGCCAAGATCATTGGCAGCGCACCGGACACAAGGGCGGCGTGCTGTGGCTGACCGGGCTGTCCGGTTCGGGCAAAAGCACCCTGGCTTTGGGGTTAGAGCAGGCGCTGCACCAGTTGGGCTATCAAGGCTATGTGCTGGATGGCGACAACGTGCGCGCGGGCCTCAACAGCGATTTGGGCTTTTCGCCGCAAGATCGCAGCGAAAACATTCGTCGCATCGCCGAGGTCGCGGCCTTGTTTGCCCAATCGGGTACCTTGGCGATCACGGCTTTCATCTCGCCTTACCAACAAGATCGCGATCTGGCGCGTGAAATCGTCGGCGAGGGGTTTCACGAGGTGTTCGTCGATGCATCCTTGGACGTGTGCGAGGCGCGCGACCCCAAGGGGTTGTACAAACGCGCACGGGCTGGGGAAATCCCCGAATTCACGGGCATCAGTGCGCCCTACGAAGCCCCCGATACGCCGGAGCTGGTGGTCAACACCTCAAACTTGGGCATCGAGCCATCGGTGCACCGCGTTCTCGATCATGTGGAAACGCATTTCGCGCTCAACCGCAGCCGGTTGCGGGTGGCGTGAAAACTAAGATCAAGTCGAGGACGTTTGCGCATCCAGGGTGGCCTGAACGGTCGAAAGGATCTCGTTGACCTGAAACGGCTTGGCGATATAGGCCTTGAAACCCAGTTCCAGGGCGCGTTCGACGTCGTTTTTCATGGCGTTGGCGGACACCGCGATAACCGGTGTTTTGTCGATGGATGGGGTTCTTTGAATGACCTTCAAAGCCTCCATCCCGTCCATGCCCGGTAGGTTGATGTCCATCAAGATCAGCGCGGGGCGCTCGCGTTCAGCGATTTCCAGACCGAGTTCCGCCGTGTGGGCCGAAATCATGCGCACGTTATCCAGCTTTTCGAAAATAATTTCCATCAATTCCAGATTGGATGGATTGTCTTCGATATAAAGCACGGTGCTCCGCCCCACATTCGCTGCGTCCGCAGGCAGGGGCGGCGTTTCATCGTTTGTATCTAGATCGTTCATATACGGCAGGTCCTCGGCAATGGGGAAATCGACCCAGAAGTCTGAGCCTACCCCTTCGCGGCTGGTGAAATCAATGCGTCCGCCCATCATTTCGGTCAGCGTTTTGGTGATGGTGAGGCCAATACCCGTGCCTTCGATGGTGCTGTTTTCAGCACCGAGGCGGTTGAACGGCGCGAACAGGCCCTCTTGCAGGTCGGGCGCAACACCCATGCCGGTATCGGAGATGGTGAAGCGCATGTATCCATTATTTAGGCGGTTACAGGTGAATGTGACTTCGCCGCCATTGCGGTTGTATTTGACGGCGTTGCTGAGCAAGTTCAACAGCACCTGGCTGAAGCGGTTGTGATCGACCATGATCGTGCATGTCTTGTCACACTTCGAGCAGTCATCACTGCTGTCCTTGATCAATCTGACATTGTGCTTTTTGGCCATGGTTTCGATCAATGCCAACGCATTGGAGACGATGTGATGGGGGTGAACGCGTTCGATGGAAATTGGCAGTTTGTTGGCTTCGATCTTGGCCAAGTCCAAGATATCGTCGATGAGGCCGAGCAGGTGCGTGCCGCCCCGCGAAATTTGATGAACCATTTCCAGTTGGCGTTCCGTCAACTGGGGTTTGCGATCGAGTTCCAGCAATTGGCTGAAGCCGAGGATGGCGTTGAGCGGCGTGCGCAGTTCATGGCTCATGGACGACAGAAATTCGGATTTGGCCTTGTTGGCGGTCTCGGCGACGTTTTGTGCTGTGAGTGTTTCTTTCAAACGCACACGCATGGTATCGAAAGCTGCGGCCAGTTCTTGAAATTCGTCCGGACCGGTGATGGTGGTGGTATGCGTCAGGTCGTTGGCATCATGGATTTGGCCGACGGCCAGGGTCAGCGCCGATAGGGGGGAGGAAAAAATTCTAAGCGTGATGACGATGGCGAGGGTGGTGGTGAGTGCAAGGAGAATGCCGCTGAACAGCAACGCGAGATGTATGTTGCTAAGTGACGCGAAGGTGACGGCTTTGGGTTGGCCAACCAACAGCTCGAACCCCTCCAACCCGATGACGGGGATACGCACCACGAACCAATCTTTGTGACGGTCTGTGCTGTTGGCGAAAATCACTTCGCCGCCGAGGACGAATTCAGGGGCCGTCGACGTGATCACGCGTCCTTTGTAAAGGACGGCGTTGGCCTCGTTCGCGCGGTCTAGGCGGAAGATCTCGAACATTGTCGCTTGGGGAAATTCGACGACCACCATGCCTTCCGCCAAGCCATTGTACAACACCGGCACCGCCAACACCATTTTCGTGCGGGTGATTTCGAGTACCCGCTCGCCGTTCATCACCCGGTCAAGCCAGGGCTGATGGGTGAAGCCATTGACGGATTGCGTCGTGCTGGCCAGTCTTCGTCCTTTGTAATCGGTAAGGGTGATGTAGGTTTCGCCGCCGACGGGCATGCGCAATGAGGCGAAAAATGCCGTGAGATGCGTACGCGACGACGTGTCGATTATGGCGTTGACGAGGATTTCGTTGGCGGCGATCGCGGTTGCGGCATCTTGGATGATGTCGAGGCGATTTCGCAGCGCCAAGCTGCTTTGCGTGGCAAGACGTTTGAGGTTCGCGTCGGCATCGGCTTCGAGTTGTGAGCGGGCAACCTTTTCGACGATCAGGCCGATCCCAACCAAGACCACCAACGCCAGCGGCAGCAGCTGGTACAACAGCCGCCGTGCAGTTTTTGACCCGAGTAGGGGTGTGGCATGGGGGTGGCTCGTCGTCACCGTTGTCGTCTCACCTTCTCACGGGAACGATTGCGCCGCTTTTTAAAAAACGCGCAAGCGTAAAATCGGTCAAGATCAGGGCGTCGTGATGGTTGTTCGTGAAGGGGGGATCGTAAACCTTAACGAGGCCTTCGTAACGCCCTAAATTTTCCAACGCCAAACGCAGTTTGTCCGGATCGACCGATCCCGCCTGAGTGGCGGCGCGTGCCAGCATATGGGTTAGATCGTATGCATGGGCGGTGCCGACCGGGGAGAGGATCTCTTGCGCTTTGCGCTGCGTGTCGGGAAAAAGATCGTAGTAACGGGCGAGAAACGCATCCGCTCGTTCTGGTCGGGTTGGGCGCAGGAATGAGTAGGTCTGCAAGAAGGTCAAGTCGACAGCTTCAATATCGTCGCCGAGCGTCTCAACAAATCTTCCCCCGGTGATACCCCAGTGGGAAACCACCGGTAATCGTTGTTGGGATTTCATTCGGGCGACGGCGTTCACGGCGACGGCGCCTTCGCGGGCGTTAGCGACCAGAATGATGGCTTGCGCCCCGCTCGTGCGCAGCGCCTCGACTTGTGGCTTGAGGCCTTTCACCCCCCAGCCGAACCATTGTGTGTCTGCAATATCCAGATCGATTTCGGCAGCCACTGTTCTCATCGCCGTTTCGTTGGACCGCCCCCATCCGGTGTTTTCCAGCAATAACCCAACGGATTTGAAACCGCGCCTTTGAGCTTCCAGCGCGAGGAAACGGCCGGCGTATTCATCGCGGACAGAAACGCGAAAAACCGGATTGGGTGTGAAACCGTTATCAACGATTTGCGTGCCGGCAGCCCATGGTACGAGATAGATCAGATTGTGGCGCTGCACGTTCGGCAATTCGGCCATGGAAACGGGAGTGTGCAGTCCGCCCATCACGGCGATCACATCGTCTTCGGCGCCAAAGGCGTCGATGTTGTCGATGCCGCGCGCCGGGTTTCCACGATGGTCGCGGATCTTCAGGCGCAAAGGCTTGCCGAGTATGCCGCCGGCAGCGTTGATTTCGTCGATGGCGACAACCATGCCGCGGCGGATGGCTTCGCCGGACTCCGCCGACGCCGAGGACATGTCGGCGTTTAAGCCGATGACGAAGGCCTCTTCGGTCGCTTCTTCGGATCGTGCAGATTGAGGCGTTGCCACGACGAGTATCCCAATCGTGAACCAGACCGCGATCGTAGCAATAAAACTCAATTTTGCAGGTCGTGCGACCACTTCAAATCCCTAAATCCAATCCACGAAACGATGTTAGATAACTATCTGAAAACTAACGACAGGCAATCCACATGGGTCTTTGCGATATGGTGATGTCCGTGGTGATAGTAAAGAACTTTCCAGTGAGCGACAGCGGGGGCTTGCCATATTGTTTGTGATCGTAAAGCCAGCCTAAATACGATCTAGTATAGGGTGTTTAATCGTTTCTGAGCACCCTCTTGCAGAGCTTTGATGGTCCTGAAGTGCACATGAAATTTCGAGCATTGCGCTTACAGCCGTGCGGGCATCGGTGAAAGTCATCACTTCATAACCGAACGGCAAGGTTGAATAGCTGAAAACAACAAAGGGCCCCGCCGGTACGGCGGGGCCCTTGATGTGTCATCGCAACAAGACGGTTGCGATGTTCGATCGATCCTGTCTTAGCAGGAGTAGTACATCTGCCATTCGACCGGGTGCGGGGTGTGTTCGAAGTTGTACACGTCTTCCCACTTCAGATCGAGATAGCCGTCGATCATGTCGTCGTCCATCACGCCGCCCTTTTTGAGGAACTCGCGGTCGGCGTCGAGAGCTTCGAGCGCTTCGCGCAGGCTGCCGCAAACGGTCGGAACTTCGGCCAACTCTGCCGGCGGCAGGTCGTAGAGGTTCTTGTCCATGGCGTCGCCGGGGTGGATTTTGTTCTGGATGCCGTCGAGGCCGGCCATCATCATCGCGGTGAAGGCCAGGTACGGGTTGGCGGTCGGGTCCGGGAAGCGGACTTCGACGCGCTTGCCCTTCGGCGAAGCGACATACGGGATGCGGCAAGAAGCGGAACGGTTGCGTGCCGAGTAGGCCAACAGAACCGGAGCTTCAAAACCCGGGATCAGACGCTTGTAGGAGTTGGTCGACGGGTTGGTGAAGGCGTTCAGCGCCTTGGCGTGGTGGATGATGCCGCCGATGTAGTAGAGCGCTTCTTCGGACAGGTCGGCGTAGCCGTTGCCTGCGAAGTTCGGCTTGCCGTCTTTCCAGATCGACATGTGGGTGTGCATGCCCGAACCGTTGTCGCCAGCCACCGGCTTCGGCATGAAGGTCGCCGTCTTGCCGTAGGTGTGCGCGGTCATATGGGTGCAGTATTTGTTGATCTGGATGTTGTCGGCGGAACGAACCAAGGTGGAGAAGGTCATGCCAAGTTCGTGCTGGGACGGCGCCACTTCGTGGTGGTGCTTGTCCATGACCAGGCCCATTTCCTTCATCACGGTGACCATTTCGGCGCGCAGATCGTGGCCGCTGTCAACGGGGGGAACCGGGAAGTAGCCGCCCTTGACGTGCGGACGGTGACCGAGGTTGCTTTCTTCCATGATCTTGCCGGTGACGTAGGGACCTTCGTCACTGTCGAATTCGTAGGAGCAACGGTTCATGGACACGTCGAAGCGCACGTCGTCGAAGACGAAGAATTCGAGTTCCGGACCGAAGTAGGCGGTGTCGCCGATGCCGGTGGACTTCAGGTATTCTTCGGCGCGCTTGGCGACCGAACGCGGATCGCGGTTGTAGCCTTGGCCGGTGGACGGCTCGCGCACGTCGCAGAACAGGATCATCTGCGGCTGAGCGGAGAACGGATCCATCACGGCGGTGGTCGCATCGGGGATCAGCGACATGTCGGATTCGTTGATGGCTTTCCAGCCTTCGATGGACGAACCGTCGAACATGATGCCGTCTTCGAACGCATCGGCGTCGACGAAGTCGGAGCACATGGTGAGGTGCTGCCATTTACCCTTGGGGTCGGTGAAACGCAGATCGACGAAATCGATGTTTTCGTCTTTCAGGTATTTGATGACGTCATCAGCGGTCTTGCAATCCAAAGACATAATATTCTTCCTCAGTGGATAGTGGGTTTTAAGGGGAATTCGACCGGTTGGGTATCCCTGCATTATGATTGCGGTCGAAATTCAGATGGGCCCGTTTAAATGGCTTCCGATCCTGTTTCGCCAGTGCGAACCCGGATCGCCTCTTCAACAGGCAGAATAAAGATTTTGCCATCGCCAATTCGGCCGGTGTGCGCGGCTTGCTGGATGGCTTCTACCGCACGCTCGACGAGGCTGTCGTCCAACACCACCTCAAGTTTGACCTTGGGCAGGAAATCAACGACGTACTCTGCACCGCGGTACAGCTCGGTATGTCCTTTCTGACGGCCAAACCCCTTCGCTTCGAGGACCGTGATGCCTTGCAGGCCCACTTCGTGAAGAGCGTCCTTCACTTCGTCCAGTTTGAAGGGTTTGATGATGGCTTCGATTTTTTTCATCGCGCTTTGGTCTCCGCTTGGCCTTGTCGCCGGTAGGGCCACTGGGTTGGGCTTTATCCGGCCACTCTGTCACGACGCGCGGAAAATTCCTAGTCCGGCGTCGCGTTTAATTAGCATGGCCCGTGCCAACTGGCTCTGTTGAAAAAAAAATACTTTAATAACAAACAAATACGGATGTTTCGTGGTTCTTTGAGTGATCTGGGAGCGCCCAATTCCTGCTTAAAAATTGTGCACATGATGCATTATTGCTCATCTGTATCGGGCCGCGACATCACTCTATAGTCTGACGTTTTTCCCGTTTGGATGAGCGACGCATATTTTGTTCCAAACTTAGTCTTGCGCACAATGGGTTATTCTAGTCTTCTGTAAAAAACTTGGTCACCATTTCCGGTGGTGAGGGTTCGGAGCCACCTTGCCGGGAGGAAATGGTGAGGCCGCGCGAGCTTGGGGACGCAATGACGAGCAAAGCGAAAATCGCGACAGCGGTGCCGACACGGATGGCTTTGTGGGCTTTGCTTGCGATTTTGACCATTGGGGCGATCTGGGCCTATCAGGATTATCGCAGCCTGACCCGTGAGCTCGATTTGTTCCAAAAAACTCATATCGAAGAACAAAAGGCGTTTTTGAAGTTGGTCGTGTCCGACATGACCAAGTACGTGCGCGCGGAACGCGATGCGTATGAGGAGGCTGCCGCACGTGAGCTGGAAGAGCGGGTCAGCGAAGCGGTGTCCATCGTTGGCAATGTATATCGCCGTCCCGACCTGACGACTGAGCGCGATGTGTTGGAAACTGCAGTGCGCGAGACTCTGCGCGCCATTCGCTATGATGGCGGTCGAGGGTATTATTTCATCCTAGACCTTAATGGTGTCTCTCAGTTGGCCACAGACCGCCCGCAGAACGAAGGGCGTAATATGCTGCGCGATGGACCGCAGGAGGTGCGTGACCTGGTGACCCGGGTGTTGCAACTGGCCAAAAGCAAGAAAGGCGGAGGCTTTATCAGTCACGATTGGAGCAAGCCCGGCAGCCGCGGGACGTTACATCGCAAGCTGACCTACGTGAAGCTGTTCGAGCCGCTCGGCTGGGTGATCGGCAGCGGTATTTACCTTGACGAAGCGTTGACAAAAACCAAGACAAAGGTGTTGGAGCGGGTGCAGACGTCCACCGCCGGGGTCGGTAATTATCTGTTCGCCGGCCAATGGGACGGCCTGTCTCTGGTCGGTCCGGCCAAAGGCCAGAACATGTATGACGTTACCGATGTGAACGGCGTCAAAATCGTTCAACAACTCATCCAAGCCGCCCAAAACGGGGGCGGATATGTGACCTACCACATTCCCGGTTTTACAGGCGGTGGACCGCGTCCAAAGCTCAGTTATGTCGAAGGCGTTGAAGGCTTCGACTGGTATATCGGCGCGGGCGTAATGTTGGACGACACCAAGGCGCAAATCCGTCACCGCATGAACACCTTCAATCAGCGGCTGATGGAAAACGTATTGCGCTCCGTTTTGGTGCTGGTGGTGATGATCGCCATCTACTTCGTGTTGGCGAGGCGGATATCGGCATCGCTGGAATCCAATTTTGCGGCCTTCCTGTCCTTTTTCGAGCACGCCGCCAAAACCAACGTCACCATCGACCCCGAGCAGATGGGGTATGCGGAATTGGAAGACATCGCCCGTTCGGCAAACACCATGGTTCGCGCCCAAAAAGAGATCGAAAACTTAGCGTTGGATCGCAGTGCTGAGTTGGAGATCAAGAACCAGCAGCTTGAACATGAAATCCAAGAGCGCCGAAAAGCCGAGGCGACTTTGTCGGACCAGCGCTTGCGTTTGGAGGAATTGGTGAAGGAACGCACCAAGGATTATCTGCGCGCCAAAGAACAGGCCGACGGCGCAAACCAAGCGAAATCAGACTTTCTTGCCAACATGAGCCACGAATTGCGCACGCCGTTGAACGCCATCATCGGATTTTCCGACAGCATTAAACACGAGATTCTCGGTCCCCTGGGTAACGAAAAATACGCTGAATACATCGCCAACATCCATATGTCGGGCGCGCACCTGTTAGAATTGATCAACGATATTCTCGATTTGTCGGCAATCGAAGCGGGCAAGATGGTCTTGAACGAAGAGCAGGTTGATCTGGCCGAGGTCGCCGATGCGGCGGTGTTGCAGCTTACCCCGCGCGCCGAAAAAGGCGAGGTGCAGATAGTTCTCGACGCGCCCGCCGGTTTGGCGCCCCTCTATGGCGATAAACGTCGAATCATGCAGGTGTTTTTGAATTTGCTTTCCAACGCGGTCAAATTCACCCCCAAAGGCGGCAAGGTGACCCTACGTTTGGAACAGATCGGGCAAACTCTACATGTGCACATTACCGATACCGGCAGCGGCATGGACGAAGAGGGAATCGTCTCGGCCATGGAACCGTTCGGGCGCACCAACAGCCACATTGCGGGTACGGTGGAAGGCACCGGATTGGGCTTGCCGTTGACCGATGAACTGGTCAAAGCCCACGACGGCGAGATGAAGATCACCAGTCAATTGGGGGTTGGAACCACAGTAAGCCTTCGCTTTGGTCCAGATCGTGTCGGCGAACAAAAAGGGGTGCTTGACGGAGGCATTCGATCCGTCTAGATAAGGGCGGCTTTCGGGGCACCGCCCCGGACATTATGGTGGCTGTAGCTCAGTTGGTTAGAGCGCCGCGTTGTGGTCGCGGAGGTCGTGGGTTCGAATCCCATCAGCCACCCCATTTTGCGTAGTGAGCGGAGCGCCGTCCAGGCCCGCTATCTTTGACCTACCGGCTTCGCTGCACCTCTTTGTGGCGTGTATAGAGACCTCCCCCCGGCCGGATTGAGCGACTTCGATTGTGACCTTGTTGGGCCACAATGCGTTCGATCCGTCTGCGAATTTGATTTTGTAACGTGATTTCTGGCTATCGGGCCGCGCCCGGTTGCGCCATACTGCGAAATATTAGAGATCGCTCATTTAGGGCGGCGTTAAAAAATTGAAATCCAACAGGGAAGGATTGCAAGCGTGTCGAAAAAACATCCGATCATCGCCGTGACCGGGTCTTCCGGGGCCGGCACCAGCACAGTCAAAGATGCTTTCGAGCATATGTTTCGCCGTGAAGGCCTGAATCCCGCCGTGATCGAGGGTGACAGCTTTCACCGTTACGACCGTGCCGCGATGAAGGCCAAGGTCGCCGAGTCCGAAGCGGCCGGCGATATGAATTTCAGCCATTTCGGCCCCGAAGCCAACGAATTCGAAAAGTTGGCGGAACTGTTCAAGACCTACGGCGAAACGGGCACCGGCAAGCGCCGCCTGTATTTGCACTCCGAAGAAGAAGCCGCTGCTTACGAAGGTTTGCAGCCCGGTCAGTTCACCCCGTGGGAAGATATCCCCGCAGGCACCGACCTGATGTTCTACGAAGGTCTGCACGGCAGCGTGAAGAACGGTACCGTCGATATGCCCAGCCATGTCGATTTGAAAATCGGCGTGGTGCCGGTGATCAACTTGGAATGGATTCAAAAGATCCACCGTGACACGTCGCAGCGCGGCTATTCGTCCGAGGCGGTGATGGACACCATCATGCGCCGCATGCACGACTACGTGCACTACATCGTGCCGCAGTTCCAATATTCCGACATCAACTTCCAGCGCGTGCCGGTGGTCGATACCTCCGACCCGATCATTGCGCGCGACATCCCGACGCCTGACGAAAGCGTCGTGGTGATTCGCTTCCGCAAACCGGAAAACATCCCTTCGGGTGTGGATTTTCCGTACTTGCTGCAGATGATTCCGCACTCGTTCATGTCGCGTCGCAACACCATCGTGGTGCCGGGCGGTAAAATGGGCTTCGCCATGGAGCTGATTTTGACCCCGATCTTGCGGGCCATGATGTCTGAGCGCGGCTAACGTCCGACGCAACCAACATTAAAAAGCCGCCGGGGGTGCGATCCCGGCGGCTTTTTTTGCGCTCTTTCGGAGGAAACAAACCATGGAGAGCGCAGGGGAACCCGGAAACCTAAGCTTAAGGCTGGTCCCAAAACGGGCGCGCCGCTTCGCGCAAGGCTTCGGTGCGTTTCAGTCCGATGTCGCGCAATTGTCGATCGTTAAGACTTCTTAAGCTGCGGCGTTGCATATGCAGCGCATAGGCGCGCTTGCACCATTCAGCAAACAAAATGAGAGTGCGGACCACGCGGTCTTGAAACGGCACAGAGTGGGTAAGTCCGTCGACATGTGCAGGTGCATGGGCATGCACATCGTTGCAGCAGGCGTGAAGAGCATTGTGTGTCATGGTCGCATCTCCCAGTTCATCGGGTTGTCACTTTGAGTTCCTATGAGACGATGTTGCCGGAGGACTTGCTATTAGTAAAACGAATGTTCATAATCATCCCTATTATGAATGCTAATGAAGTTCGCGGCCTTACCCGAAATATCGACGTTGCCTTGTTGCGCGCGTTTGTCGCCGTTGCGGAAAGCGGCTCGATGACGGCGGCTGCAAAACGTCTCAACGTGACGCAGGGCGCGGTCAGTCAGCAAATCAAGCGGCTGGAAGACTTGCTACAAAAGAAACTGTTTGAACGTTCCGGCCAAGGTTTGGTCGCGACCCGGGATGGTGAGCGGTTGTTTTTGCACGCCGGGCGCCTGATCGCCTTGAACGACGAAGTGTTTTCCTTGATCACCGCACCGGAATTCAGCGGTGTGGTGCGTCTCGGTATCCCTTACGACATCGTGTCGCCGTTCGCCGCGCCGATTTTGAAAAGTTTCAGCCAGGCCTATCCCAAAGTCAGCGTGGAGTTGGATTTGGCGGCTTCGCGTGATTTGAAAGTTGCGCTGGGCAAAGGCGAACTCGATCTCATCCTCACCACAGAAACCCACACCCCGAAGGGGGCGGAGGCTTTGTTGCGCAACGATTTGGTGTGGATCGGTGCACCCAACGGCAACGCGTATACGCAAAGTCCGATGCCGGTGGTGTTGTGCAATGAAAACTGTATGTTCCGCCCCGCGATGCTCAGCGCGCTGGAGGCCATAAACCGCGATTGGCGCCTCACCAGTGCGATGCGTTCCATGGATGCGACCTTTGCAATGGTGCAGGCGGATTTGGCGGTTACGGCGATCTTGGAATCGACCGTTCCGGGATTCGTCGCGGTTTTGGGGGAAGCGGACGGGTTGCCGACCCTGCCGGTGTTTTATATCAACCTGTATACGTCCGTGAGTGGTTTGAACGAAGTCGCCGCCGAACTGGCCCAGCACATCCGCGAGCACTTCAGGAACTGGCGTCGACCGCAAAACCTGATGTCTGCATGATTTAGCAAAGTCAACAGACTGTCAGTTTTTCTTAAACCAATTCCACAGATAGAAGACGGCCCATATGGGCAACACAAGCATGGCACCCATGAGTATGTAGGGGCCGATGTTTTGACCGAATTCCCACAGCCAATTGAAAATCGCCTTACCGGTTTCGCCTGCCCACGCGTAAACGCTTTCCGGCGAGACATTGAACATCGCCAGCAGCAAACCGATGACCAAGCACCAGATCAGCAATTTTACGACGGGAATGCGTGGGGCGTTGCGGGGCGTGACGGCCATGGTTCTGTCCGGTGGCGGTGGTCAATTGTGACTGAAAACGGCGGGACGAAACATCAACCGCCCAGGGCCTTTTCGATCTTCTTGTCAGTTTTGTACTGGCTCAACGCATAGACGGACCAGATTGCGGCGGGGATCCAGCCGATCAGGGTCAATTGCAGAATCAAGCAAATGATGCCGGCAAATGGACGGCCAATGGTGAAAAACTGAAGCCAGGGTAAGAGAATGGCAAGCAGGAGACGCATGATGACTAGTCCTCGTAATGACACCCGTAAAAAAATATAGCTGAAAATAATGTGCAGGTGTCTCTGGTCGATTTTACACAAGATTCCGTGAATTGCACCTCGTTTGCAAGACTTTTGAGCAACAATACATCTGGTTATCAACTGATAACAACTTATGGGTGAGCGGTCGGCAATGTCACTAAGTTGTTACATTTAAAGGTTTGGTGCGATGCAAAATAAGAAAAACGTAATGAAGGTGTAGTATCAAAAATACTCCATTAAGATTAGAGATTCAAAATGTAAAATGCGCCTCGTAATTATGTAGAAGCCATTGATATACTGTGCTTTTTTTGCTTTCGCACACCTGTTTTCGTGTGTTATTGATTTGGGACGAAACATAACGAGTGGGAGGACGCATTGTGCGCAAATCAATGACCTATGTTCTCGCTGCGGGTGCGCTGTTTGGCCTCATGGGGCTGTCCGGTGCGCAGGCTAGCGAAGCGGATGCCAGCATGCTGGCCAATACCTGTAACGGTTGTCACGGCCCCGATGGCGTCAGCCAGGGCCCCGCGGCGCCGACCATTGCAGGCATGAACAAGTTTTACCTTTCCGAATCCATGAAGGCCTATCGTGACGGCACCAACCGTCCGTCGACCATCATGGCTCGTATCGCGAAAGGTTACACCGACGCCGAAATCGATAAAATCGCCGGACACTTTTCATCCATGCCGTTTGGCCGCGTCGCCGACCAAAAGACGGATGGCGCGATGGCCGACAAAGGCAAGGCTTTGATCAAGGATCTGTGTGAAAGCTGTCATGAAAAGGACGGCTATGCCGCCGAAGATTATCCCATTCTTGCCGGGCAAATGCTGCCGTACTTGCGCAACAATCTGATGGATTTCGAATCCGGCATGCGCAGCATCGACAACAATCCGAACATGTCGGACAAGGAAAAGCGTAAGAAAAAACGCACCCTCGCCGAACTTAAAGAAAAGCATGGTGCTGACGGCGTTGAAGCCGTGCTTCAGTTCTATGCCAGCCGCAAGTAAGGGAGGGAATGGAAAATGAGCAATATGAATCGTCGTAATTTTCTGAAAACGACTGGCGGCGTCGCGCTTGCGACGGGTGTCACCCTTGCGGCGCCAAGCCTCGCCAACGCGGCAGCGGCCGGTAAAGTCGTCGTTGTCGGCGGCGGTGTCGCCGGCGCCACCACGGCGCGCTATCTGAAGCTCGGCAACCCCGACATCGACGTCACCGTCATCGAGCCGAAAGCCAGCTATCACACCTGCTTCATGTCCAACGAAGTGTTGGGCGGCGAGCGCACCTTGAGCCAGATCGAACAGTCCTTCGACGGTCTGGTCGCCATGGGCATCAAGGTGGTCAAGGATTCCGTCAGCGGCATCGACGCTGCCAAGAAAACCGTGACCACGGCAGGCGGCTCCACGTTCGGTTACGACCACTGCGTGGTTGCGCCGGGCATCGACTTCAAAGTTGATGGTTTCGCCAGCGTCGGCGATTTCGACAAAATCACCCACGCGTGGAAAGCCGGTCCTCAGACCGCGCTGTTGCGCAAGCAACTGGAAGCCATGCCGGACGGTGGTAAGGTCTGTATCGTCGCCCCGCCCAACCCGTTCCGCTGCCCGCCTGGGCCGTATGAGCGCGCCAGCTTGATCGCGGGTTACCTGAAACATCACAAACCGAAGTCCAAAGTCGTGATCATCGACCGTAAGGACAAGTTCTCCAAGCAAGGCCTGTTTACGCAGGCTTGGAAAGACCTGTACGGTTTCGGCACCGACAACTCCCTGATCGAGTGGCGTTCCGCCGCATCGACGGGCGGTTTGGATGCGATCAGCGCTGCGGACATGACCGTTGAGACGCTGTCGGGCGGTAAAGAAAAGTTCGATGTGATCAACTACATCCCGCCGCAAAAAGCGGGCATGATCGCCTCGGCCGCTGGTCTGACCAACGACAAGGGCTGGTGCGACGTCGACAAGACGACGTTCGAATCCAAAGTGCACAAGGGTATCCACGTGCTCGGCGACGCCTCCGTGGCGACTTCCATGCCGAAATCGGGCTACTCGGCCAACTCGCAAGGTAAAGTCTGCGCCGCGGCCATCATCAGCATGTTGGCGGGCAAAGCGGTTGGTACGCCGTCCTACGTCAACACCTGCTACTCCATCGCCGGTACGGATTACGGCTTCTCGGTCGCGGCGGTTTACCGCTACGACGCCGAAAAGGACGTCATCGCCGGTGTGAAGGGTGCGGGCGGTCTGACCCCGGCCGACGCCAGCGCGGAAATGCGCCGTCGCGAGGTCGAATTCGCCTACAGCTGGTACAACAACATCTGTAAAGACACCTGGGGCTAATCCTCGGCGTCTTGACGACCACACGAAAAGGTCCCCGTTCCCGCTTGGGGCGGGGACCTTTGAGTGTTCAATAGGCAATAATCTGTATCAAATAAGCCGCATAAAAATGCGGGCGGTGCGGGGAGCGCGATAACGTGAAGGCAATCTTGAACTGGCTGAAAAAGCCCATCATGCTGTGGGCCGGGGTGCTTGGCGGTGTCGTGGCGACGGCGATATTCCTGGTCGTTTTCACCAAAGGCGTGGCGATGACCAACACCATGGAATTCTGCGTATCGTGCCATTCCATGACGCACCCGTACGAAGAATACAAAAAGAGCTTTCACTTCCAAAACACCGTGGGCATCCAGGCTGGTTGCCCCGATTGTCACGTGCCCCAAGAATATCCCGACAAGTTGATTGCCAAGGTTTTGGCCTACAAAGACGTGTTGCATGAAATCTTGGGCACCATCGACAGCAAGGAGCAGTTCGAAGAGCAGCGCCTAGCCATGGCCAAGCGGGTATGGGCCAAGATGGAGGCGCGTGGTTCTCAGGAATGCCGCAACTGTCATGATTTCGATAACATGCTGATGGACGAGCAGGGGCGTCGCGCGCGGCGCAAGCACCAAGAAGCGCAAAAGGACGGCGGTCATTGCATCCAATGCCACAAGGGCGTGGTGCACGAATTGCCCAAGGGCGCGGATTTCTGATCCCGCCCCATCCACTCGCACTCCTAGACCGTTACGATAAGAGGCAAGATCATGCGCAAGGCCCCGTTGAAGTCCAATATAATCTCCCGTTCGCTGGTTTTTGGCGCCGCGTTGTTGTCGCTGACGGCATGGCAGGCCCAAAATACCCAAGCCGCCGAGACCCCTGAAGTGTCGCAAGCGGATCAGGAGTTGGTCGCGTCGGTGGCGGCAGGCGGTCGAATGTATGACGACTGGATGCGCGAACTGGCGCTGAAAAAGCCCAAAGAGGCACACCCGCTCTATCCCGCCGAGGGCGCACTTGCGAAGACCCCGTGGCAGACCTGGCGCTGTGTCAGTTGTCACGGTTGGGACTATCTCGGCGACAAGGGGGCTTTCGCGAGCGGCGACAACTACACCGGCTTTAAGGGCGTGTCGGGAATGATCGGCAAAACCCCCGACGACGTCATGGCGGTGTTGCGCGACGACAAGCATGGCTATGGGGATATTTTCGACGACCAGGCCATGCGTGACATTGCCAATTTCATCATCAAGGGCTTGGTGCCGATGGACCGGGTGATCGACCGGGCCACGGGTCGGGCGATGACCGACCCGGTCAATGCGTCGGCGCATTTTTCGACCATTTGCGTCAACTGCCACGGTTTCGACGGGCGGTTGATGGACACCATTCCGCCGTTGGGCGACGCAGCGCGTCTGGACCCTTGGCAAGCGCTGCACAAGATGCTCAACGGCCACCCGGGCGACGACATGCCCGCACTGCGCGCCTTCGATGTGCGCACCACGCTGTCGACTTTAGCGTTCGTGCAAGGTCTGCCGCCGCGCGATCCGCTGTTTTCCATCGCCCGGGGTGGCAAGCTCTATGACGACTGGGCAGCGGAAATCGACACCAAGTATCCCGGCGACGCCCATCCGGCGTTTCCCAAGGGCGAAAAGGTGGAGACTGGCTCAAGCACGTGGCGCTGCGTCGAATGCCATGGATGGGATTACAAAGGCGCGCACGGCGTGCGTGGTATCCGCAACATGGTCGGGGCGCATCCCGGCGCGATCATCAAGGTCCTGCAAGACGAAACTCACGCCTTGGACCACAAACTGCACTACGCCGACCTCTACGACCTCGCCAGCTTCGTCAGCCAGGGACAGGTCGACATGAACGAATACATCGACGCCCGATCTCTAGAGGCGCGCGGCGAGGCGGGCAACAGCACCCAGTACTATCTGACCCTCTGTGCGACGTGTCACGGTGACGAAGGCAAGGCCATCCGCACCATGCCGCCGTTGGGCCGGGTGGCGACGGAACGGCCATGGCAGGCATTGCACAAGGTTCTGCACGGTCACCCCGGCGACCAGATGCCGGCCTGGCAGGCGGCCATGTCGCCGTCGATCATCAAGGACGTGTTGGCCAAGCTGCAAACGCTGCCAAAGCGCAAGTAGGGCCGACAAAGCCGGAAATTTGGGATTTTCAAGGGTCCGAGGGCGATGTTTTCGCCCTCGGACCTACCCGCTTTTTCACCCATATCGCGTCTAAAGATGATTTTGAGCGGGTGGGTAAACGGATTCAGGTCGAAAAGTACTCAAAATGGTCCGGATATAACTCAAAAGTGTGGCAGTTCATCACGTTTTTGTAATATATAAATTCATACTTATCAGCGTGTTAGTTGAATTGCTGCACTGCGGGTAGGTATAGTTCTTTACATTCAGTCCCTAAAGCTGGTAGATCTGTTTGAAACCTACCCGTATGGGCGTGCTCCGGGGGGAGCTGGGGAACGAGGCGGTGGAGCGGCATGCTTCTTTGGGACTGAGGAGCGATCCGTGAAAGACTTGAAGAAAGAAGAACGCGAGCCGATCGAGGTCGTCGTCGCAGACAAATCGCCGCTGATCCTGGCTGGATTGGTACAGTTGTTCGACCAGGACGACCGATTCAATCTGGTCGCCACGGCGGCCGATGGCGAACGTTTCATGGAAGCCGTCGATCGACTGAGTTTCGATGTCGGCATCATCGGCTGGAACATGCCTTACCTCAATGGTCAAGGCGTGCTGCAAGCCCTGCAAAAAATCGAAAACGCACCGCGTATCATCGTTTTTACCGGCAATTCGGCACCCGACATTCCGCGTCAAGTGATGCGCTTCGGCGGTGCCGGATTCTGTTCCAAGTGTGACGCGTCGACGGTGCTTGCGGAAACCGTTCTGGCGGTGTCCGAAGGGCGCATGGTGTTTCCGTTTATGGATTTGTCGCGTTCCGGATCTGATCCGTTCTCAGGCCTGACGGCGCGCGAGCAAGAGCTGCTGGCGTCCTTGGCGCGCGGACGAACCAATCAACAGATCGCGGGCGATCTCACCATTTCGCTCAACACGGTCAAGTTTCACCTGAAAAATCTCTATGGAAAACTCGATGTCAAAAACCGCGCCCAGGCGGTGGCTTGCTATCTGAATGCCAGCGGAAATGTCTGATATTTCAATTAAATCAGTGTGCTAGAAAGTTGGTGGCGTGACTTGCCATCCGCCCCATGCTTTGGGGTGGGTGATAGGCCACCCGAAAGAAACGGTGCGGCCCCCCACCCGGGTGTTGGATAAACGCTCACCAAGGGGTTTGATAGCCACCGTCCAGGCTCCCTCATAGGGTGGGCGTCTGGAGTTACCGGTCCATTTTGGATGAGCGCGTGGGGAGGCGCAGCTCTCCGAAATGCCAAGGGTTCTCGAAACAGGGTGTCGTTTGGGCGACCTGGGGCGAGAGACGGCGACGAAGGTTTTACCTTCATGGGGGGACGCCCCATTTGTCGCCGCCCTTGGGGGACCGGAGAACGGTATGCGGACACTCTCGGGAACGGCCTGAGAGTTTGGCCCAAAGAAGGGCGGTGTCCGGTTTGTCTGTTTGTGCGCGGGAATTTTACTCAGATCAGGAACGTTCATGTCTCTAGCTGTTTCCGGCTGCGATGATCAGTTGTTCGTCTACGCGCTGTGCCGTGTGACGGAAGCGGCCGCGCGCGCGGCTGCCGGACTGGTGGGGCGGGGCAACCGCGGGCAATCGACTCAGACCGCCATCGAGGCGATGCGCACCGAACTCAACAAGCTGGCGCTTTCGGGGCGCGTGGTGATCGGCGAAGATTGCGACGCCAGCAACGAAACCGGACTGCCCACGGGGCTCGAATTGAAGTGCGGCAAACCCGGCGAGCCGCGTTTCGACGTCGTTGTCGACCCCATCGAAGGCACGTCCTATCTGGCGCGCGGCATGACCAACGCCATGGCGGTGACGGCTTTGGCCCCGGAAGGGTCGTTGTTCGATCCCGGCCCGGCGTTCTATATGGAAAAATTCGCCGCTCCGGCCAAGGCCCGCGGCAAGATCGACCCCGCCGCGCCGACGCAGGTGAAGCTCGGCCAATTGTCGACGATTCTCGACAAGCCGGTATCCGAACTCACCGTGTTCGTCCTGGAAAAGCCGCGTCATCGCGAACTGGTCAACCAAATCCACAACGCCGGCGCGCGCGTGGCGCTGTATCCGGCGGGCGATGTCGCCGGGGCACTGATGGCGGCAATGCCCGGTTTTGGCGCTAAGTCCGGTATCGATGCCTTGATGGGCACCGGCGGAACACGCGAAGGCATGTTGTCGGCGGTGGCGATTCGCGCGCTCGGCGGCGAATTCATGATGCGCATCGATCCGCAGTTGACCACGGAAAAAGCCGCCGTTTCGAAAGCCGGGCTGAACACCACCGCATGGATGGGGGTGAACGACTTGGTGAAATCGGACAATGTGCATTTCACCGCCACCGGCATCACCACCGGATTGTTGTTCGAAGGCGTTCAGCGCGAAGGCGACATGGAACGCACGCAATCGCTGCTGCTTTCGGGGAGTGGCAAAGACGGTGCGTGCCGTCGCCGCCAACTGCTGACCACGTGGCACAACCTCGAGCCGCGTGTTTAACGGACGCCAGAAGGGATTACGCACAGCATGCCATTCAAACGCATCATCACCCGGCCGATCATCTTGGGCATCGTTGGCGACAGCGCGTCGGGCAAGAGCACCATTGCCGACGGCATCGCTGGGATTCTCGGCCCCGATCGCGTGGTCAACCTGTGCACCGACGATTATCACAAATACGACCGCGGCGATCGCGCCAAGCTGGGCATCACCGCGTTGGACCCGGAAGCCAACCACATCGACATCTTGGAACAGCACATTCAGTTGCTGCGCGAAGGACAGCCGATCCTCAAGCCCACGTACGACCACGTGCACGGCACCTTCAGCCAATGCCAGTATGTCGAGCCCAAAGAATACATCATCTTGGAAGGCCTGATGGGCTACGCCACCCGCGCCATGCGCGATTGCTACGACGTCAAAATCTATCTCGAGCCCGACGAAGACCTGCGCATCAAATGGAAGATGCAGCGCGACACCCGGGTGCGCGGTTATTCGGAAGAGCGGGTCTCGGAAATCATCGAAAAGCGCGTCGAGGACAGCCTCAACTACATTCAACCGCAGCGCACCTTCGCCGACATGGTGGTGTCGTTCTATCCGCCCGAAAGCAACCATTCGGAAACCGGTGCGCATTTGAACGTACGCCACACCTTGCGCCCGACCTTGCCGCACCCGGACCTCACGCCGGTTCTGGACGCGGCGAAAAAGGGCTTTCGTTTGGAGCTGGCGCGCGACATCGACGGCAAGCCGGTGGATGTGCTCGATATTCACGGCGACCTATCCGACAAGCGCGCCAAGGCGGTCGAGGATCTGTTGTGGAACCTGATCCCCGAAGCCCAACACCTGCGTGAAAACGTCGGCCAGTTCCGCGACGCCGAAAATCATACCGCGCTCAGCCATCCGCTGGCGCTTTCTGAACTGTTAATCACCTACCACATGGTCAAGGCCGCCCTTGGCCACCACGCCATTTAACGCAATAAAGATCTAACTCGGGAGGAGTGACATCCAATGACCGCAACCCACAACGAAATGGCCAACGCCATCCGTTTCCTGTCCGTCGACGCGGTGCAGGCCGCCAAGTCGGGCCACCCCGGCATGCCCATGGGCATGGCCGACGTGGCGACGGTGCTTTACACCAAATTCATGAAATTCGACCCGCGCCACACCAAGTGGGCCGATCGCGACCGCTTCGTGCTGTCGGCCGGTCACGGTTCCATGCTGATGTACTCGCTGCTGTATCTCTCGGGCGTTGAAGACATCACCATCGACGACATTCGCAATTTCCGTCAGATGGGCTCCAAGACCGCCGGTCACCCGGAATACGGCCACGTGGACGGCATCGAAACCACCACCGGTCCGTTGGGCCAGGGCATCACCACCGCCGTCGGCATGGCGCTGGCGGAAAAGATGCAGGCCGCGCGTTACGGCGACGACATCGTCGATCACTACACCTACACCATCGCGGGCGACGGTTGCTTGATGGAAGGCATCTCCCAGGAAGCCATTTCCATGGCCGGCCACCTGAAGCTGAACAAGCTGATCGTGTTGTGGGACGACAACGAAATTTGCATCGACGGCAACACCAACCTGACCCTGTCGGACAACCAGTGCGCCCGCTTCGAAGCGTCGCAGTGGGACACCCAGCAGATCGACGGCCACGACCCCGCGGCCATCGAAGCGGCCATCGCCAAGGCCCGCAAGTCCGACAAACCGTCCTTGATCGCATGCAAAACCACCATCGGTTACGGCGCGCCGACCAAAGCCGGTACCCACGACACCCACGGCGCACCGCTGGGCGATGAGGAAATCAAAGGCATGCGCGAAGGCCTAGGCTGGCACGCGGGCCCGTTTGAAGTTCCCCAAAACATCCTCGAAGCCTGGCGTTCGGCCATGGCCCGCAACTCCGCCGACCGTGAAGCCTGGGAAGGCCGTCTGAACAAGCTCGACGACGCCACCAAGGCCGAATTCGTGCGCACAGACGCCGGCAAGCTGCCCGCCGGTTGGGAAGACGCGCTGAACGAATTCAAGAAAAAGACCGCCGCGGACCACCCCAAGCTGGCCACCCGCCAAGCTTCGGGCAAAGTCCTGGAAGTCTTGACCGCAGCCGTTCCGGAAATGATCGGCGGTTCCGCCGATTTGACCGGTTCGGTCAACACCAAGACCCCGTCCACGCCGTCTGTGACGAACGTCGACTTCTCCGGCCGTTACATCCACTACGGCGTGCGCGAGCATGCCATGTCGGCGGTGATGAACGGTTTGAGCCTGCACGGCGGTTTCATTCCCTACGCCGGTACGTTTGCGGTGTTCGCCAACTACATGATGGGCGGTATCCGTCTGTCGGCATTGATGGAAAAGCGCGTCGTGTACGTTCTGACCCACGATTCCATCGGCCTGGGCGAAGACGGTCCGACCCACCAGCCCGTAGAAACGCTGGCAATGTTGCGTTCGATGCCCAACTTCTACACCATGCGTCCGTGCGACGTTGTGGAAACGGCAGAATGCTGGGCTGTTGCGTTGGCGGCTGAAAAGACCCCGACGGGCATGATCCTGACCCGTCAAGGTTTGGAACCGCAGCGCACCACCCACACGGACGAAAACCTGTGTGCCAAGGGCGCTTACGTTCTGGCCGAAGCCGAAGGCGGCGCCCGCAAGGTCACGCTGATGGCGACCGGTTCGGAAGTCGAAATCGCCATGGCGGCGCGTGCAACCCTGCAAGGTGAAGGCGTTCCGACTGCGGTCGTGTCGATGCCGTGCTGGGAACTGTTCGACGCACAAGACGACGCCTACAAGGCCAGTGTTCTGGGTGAAGGCACCGTCAAGGTTGGTGTCGAAGCCGCGATGCGCTTCGGCTGGGACAAGTATCTGGGTACCGACGGCGGCTTCGTCGGCATGACCGGTTTCGGCGCTTCGGCACCGGCTGGCGAGCTGTACAAGCACTTCGGTATCACGGCTGAAAATGTGGTTGCAGAAGCCAAAGCGCGCCTGTAATCGAATAGCAACTTAACATCAGAAGGGAGTAGAGATTTATGGCCCTCGTATCCTTGCGCCAGCTTCTCGACCACGCTGCGGAAAACGGCTACGGCCTGCCCGCGTTTAACGTCAACAACATGGAACAGGTGAAAGCCATCATGGAAGCCGCCGACGCTGTCGACAGCCCCGTGATCCTGCAAGGTTCCGCCGGTGCGCGTAAGTACGCCGGCGAGCCGTTCCTGCGTCACCTGATCTTGGGTGCGTTGGAAGCCTATCCGCACATTCCGGTTTGCATGCACCAAGACCACGGCACCAGCCCCGCGGTGTGTCAGCGTTCCATCCAGTCAGGCTTCAGCTCGGTGATGATGGACGGCTCGTTGATGTCCGACGGCAAAACCCCGTCGTCCTACGAGTACAACGTCGACACCACGCGTCGCGTGGTCGACATGGCGCATGCTTGCGGCGTGTCGGTCGAAGGTGAGCTCGGCTGCCTCGGTTCCTTGGAAACCGGCGAAGCGGGTGAAGAAGACGGCATCGGCGCCGAAGGCAAGCTGGAAATGGACCAGATGCTGACCGACCCCGACGAGGCCGCGGACTTCGTCAAGAAGACCAACGTCGACGCCCTGGCGATCGCCATCGGCACGTCTCACGGTGCGTACAAGTTCACCAAAAAGCCGACCGGCGCCATCTTGCGCATCGACCGCGTCAAGGAAATCAACGCCCGCATCCCGACCGTTCACCTGGTCATGCACGGCTCCAGCTCGGTCCCCCAGGACTGGCTGAAGATCATCAACGATTACGGCGGGGACATGGGCCAAACCTATGGCGTTCCGGTCGAGGAAATCGTCGAAGGCATCAAGTCGGGTGTGCGCAAGGTCAACATCGACACCGACCTGCGCATGGCGTCTACGGGCTCGATCCGTAAGCACTTGGAGGAAAACAAGTCCAACTTCGACCCGCGCAAGTTCCTGGCCGAAGCCACCAAGGGCATGACCGACATCTGCAAGAACCGCTACGAAGCGTTCGGCGCGGCCGGTCAAGCCAGCAAAATCAAGCCGATGTCTCTCGAAACCATGTTCGAGAAGTACGAATCCGGCGAGCTGGACGCGAAGGTCAACTAAGACCTCGCCACTCAGCGGCATCGATGAAAAGGGCGGTCCTCACGGGCCGCCCTTTTATGCGTGCCGGGCCTCATGTTCGATCAGCCATTTTTTGCGGGCGATGCCGCCACTGTAGCCGCCCAGTTGTCCGTCCATATTGACCACCCGGTGACAGGGGATGACGATGGCGATTTGGTTACGGCCGTTGGCGGCGGCCACCGCGCGCGCTGCCGTGGGGCGGCCCAACGATTGCGCCAAATCCGTATAAGACCACGTTGTGCCGTAAGGGATGCGCTTAAGTTCAGCCCAAACGGATTTCTGAAACGCACTGCCGATGTCGGCAAGCGGGATGGTGAAGGTCGAAAGTGTGCCGGAAAAATAGTCTTTCAATTCGGCGTCCAGGGTGTCGGTGATGGCGGTGCGACCCGGCACGATGGCGGCGGATTGGCTTTTGCGCAGGCGTTCGATCTCACGCTCCAATCCTCGACGATCGACGAATTCCAACAAATACAGCGCTGCATCATCACACATGGCGATCATCGGCCCGAGCGGGGTGTCGAGCCATTCGGCTTTCAATGCGCGGTGTGTCCCAGCGCTGGGCGCCGCGCCCATGATGCGTGAAAAGGCGTCGCGAAAGCCGCTGTCGGATTCGTATCCGACGTCCAGCTGCGCTTCGATCACCGAACTGCCGTTGCGGATGTTTTGCAACGCCAGTCCCATGCGCCGGGCGCGGGCATACGCAACGAAGGTCATGCCGAAGCGCTTTTTAAACTGTCGCCGCACGGTCGAGGCGTCCACCGACAAGGCGCGGAAATCGGCGTCTTTCCAACGCTTGTCTGGTTCGGCCTCGACCGCGTCGACGAGCCGTTTGATGAGTTCCGAGGCTTCGCCCGGGTGCGACAACGGCTGGCAGCGTTTGCATTGGCGGTATCCGGCCAGCAACGCCTCCTGGGCGGATTTGAAGAACTCGCAATTGTCCAACTTGGCTTTGCGCGCCGGGCAGGTCGGGCGGCAAAAGATCCCGGTGGTTTTGATGCCGGCGTAAAACACCCCCTCGTAGGCGGCATTCTTGTGGCTGAAAGCGCGATAGTATTCGCGCCGTTCCTGGTCCGAGATCATGTGAGCGTTCCCTGCCTGCATGTTCATGCTCCCGCCATCATATCCGCAACCATGCCTTCCAGGGCGCGATAATCTTTGCGCCAGGTTTCGAACATCGTTTGGCCGGTGGGGTCGGGGGAAAAGTCCAACTGACCGGCCTGCAATCCGTCGAGAATGGCACGGGCGGTCACGTCCGGGCTGGTCTTGTCCATGGCGATGTCCTTGGTCATGTCGGTGTCGATGGGGCCGGGATTGACGCTGTGCACGGCGATGCCTTTGGCCGCGAGTTCCAAGCGCGCCCCTTGGGTGAGGGAAAACAGCGCCGCTTTGGAAGCCGAGTAGCCACCCAGAAACGGGAAGTTCACGAACGCCGCGATGGACACCACGTTGACGATGGCGCCGTCGGATTTACTTTCCAGAACCGGGACGAAGGCGCGCATCATGTCGAGGGTACCGAAGCAGTTGATGTCCATGTCCCGCTTGGCATCATCCAGAGAACCGCTCATGGCGCTGGCATAGGTCGCGGCGCCGGCGTTGTTGATCAGAATGTCGGTATCCGCCGCCATCTCGGCGGCGGCGCGGACCTGATCAGGGTGTGTGATGTCCAGCGCGACGGGCACCACGCGCGTGTCACCATAGTCGGCTATGGTGGCGGTGTTGCGCGCTGCGGCGTAGACTTTTTCGGCGCCGCGTTGCAACAGCGCCGCCACCAGGGCTTTGCCGATACCGCGATTGGCGCCGGAGATGAAAACGGTTTTGTGCTCGAAGATCATGGCTGATTTCTCCTTGTCGATCCTGCACAAACGCTAAGGCGTCGTTGTGCGGTTGTCCGTCGAAAATCAGGCACCGTTTTCAAATAATGGCCGGGTGTCACAATTTTATTATTATCCATAGGCGCAAAGCTCGGGTATGAGTGGGCCGCACACATCACCGATACACACGCGTAAACAATCACGGGCAAGGACTTTTCGGCGTGGACGTAAGCACTTTGATCGATGGCATCACGAACTTTTACTTCAGCTTCGACGTCTTGGCGGCCGTGGTGGGAACGGTGCCGGGCGCGCTGGTTGAGCGCAAAACCTGCGCGACCTTGGAACGCTTTCACTTCGTGCTGTTTTATTTCGTCGGTGCGGCGGTGTTGGGCTACTTGTATTTCGAAATTGTCCGTTCGTTGAGTGCAGAAAACGTGTGGAAGGCTCAGTTGGGGATGTCGCTGGTGGCCGGACTCTATCTGGGCAACGTCGCCGCGCGCCGATTGCGCAATGCCGCAAAGCATCCGATCTTGGCGCTGTTGATGTGGGTGCCGGTGGTGAATATCGCGTTTTGGGTAGCGCTGGCTTTGATTCCCACCGCACCGAAGAAAAATCAGCCCGCAGTTACCTCTTAAGCCGACAATCCATCGATGAGTACCTGAATGTGGGGCGCATAGGGGCGCCAACGTTCCAGATATTCGGTGTGGATGCCGTCGCGCACCTGTGCGGCGCTGGCGGTGTAGACGGCGCGCTTTGATGCTGTCAGATCGATGCAGCCGTCCTGCCAATCCAATCCGCAATGGGCCACGATCCTGCGCGCCTGTTGTTCGGGCGCTTGCACCACGTCTTCGTATCGCACATCCAAAATCGCCGCGCCGAACAACGAGCGCCAGTGCTCCATGAGGGTTTGGTAGGCTTTGAAATAACGTGCCAGATCGCGTTGATCGTAGGAAAAGTGCTGGCCGACGGTGAACATCTGGCGGTAATTGCCCAAACAAGTGTCGATCGGATCGCGCATGCAGTGGAGGATGCGCGCATTGGGGAAAATTGCGCGTATCACACCGAGGTAAAGGAAGTTGCTGGGCATCTTGTCGGTGACGTGGGGACAGTCGGCGTTCAGATTATCCAGAGCGCTGAGATAACGTTTACCGATGGCATGCAGTGTCTTTTGCGTCCATTTGCGCACGGCCGTGGGATACTCTCCGTGTGCGGTGATCGCCTCGGCCAAAAACGACAGTTCATCACCGGCGTAAACGTCCGAATGGCCAGCCAAAATCTGTTCGACCAAGGTGGTGCCGGAACGCGGCATGCCGACGATGAAGATCGGGCGGGGGCTATCCAAGCCTTTGGAGGCGAAGCGCTCCATCCATCCGGCGTCGAACGTTGTGGCAATGTTTGACATCAGCCACTCGTCCTTGGCGACATCGTAGTTCAAGGCTTTACGGACCAGACCGTTGCCCGCGTCCAAATGCTTAAAGGCTTGATCGTAAACTTTGTTTTGATCGAACTGGGTGGCGAGGGCGAAATGGAGTTTCGCTTGCTCTTCATCGTGACCACTGAGGCGTTCCAACGCAGCTGTCATGGTTGGGATGTCTGCGGGGGCCAAGGCGCGCAATTCAGCCAGCATCTTCCAAGCCCCGGCGTAGTCGGGGTTCAGTTCCAATGCACGGCGAAAGTTGCGGATGGCCTCGTCCTTGCGGCCGAGTGCGCGCAAGGTGGTGGCATAGAGGTAAAAGGTATCGGCGCGGGTGGGGGCCAGTTCGCATGCGCGGCGCTGATGTTCGGCAGCCTGTTCGGCGCGGTTCAACTTGTTCAGCGCCTCGGCCAAATTGAGGCGCGCATCGGCATGAGCGGGGGCATGGGCGACGAAATCGCCGAAATGCTTTGCGGCCGTGGCTAAGTCGTTTTCACGCATCGCCACGACACCAAGCACGTTGTACGCCGATCCCGCATCGGGGCGCAGCCGCAAAATGCTTTGCGCCAGTTTGCGCGCTTGCTCGAACTTGTGCAGGCTCACGGCGCAGATGGCCATGTGGATCAAAAATTCCGGGCTTTTTTGGTGACGAGGATAGAGCTTGCGATACAGCGCGAACGCACCCGCGCTGTCGCCGCTGTTTTGTAGCTCTGCGGCGCGGCGGAAATCGGTCTCGTCGCTCGCATGTTTGGTCACTTAAGGGGTCTCACAGCGCAAAGGATGTTTCTTAAGAGCTTGTGTAAGGTCTGGTAAGGTCCAGCGATGCATTGCGTTGTTGGGTCAACATCGGGATCATTGCGTCGGCCTCACCTGGACGTCCAAGCAGATAGCCCTGCACGATATCGCATCCGGCGATGTTGAGAAAGGTCAGTTGTTCTTGCGTTTCGACGCCTTCGCCAACCACGCTGAGGTTGAGGCGGTGGGCCATGGCGACCACTGCATCGACGATCGCGGCACTATCGGTATTTTCGGTGACATCACGGATGAACGACTGGTCGATTTTCAAAGTGTCGATGGGGAAGCGTTTGAGGTAGCTCAGCGACGAATATCCGGTGCCGAAATCGTCGATCGCCAAGGTCACGCCCAGGGCCTTGAGCTTTTTCAAAACGGATAGGGTTTCGGGGCGATGATCGACGAACAGGCTTTCCGTGATTTCAAGTTCCAACTGCTCGGGGTCGAGCGCATTGTCTTGCAACATGCGTTCGATGCACGCCACCAGATTAGGATCGCCGAGTTGGCGGATCGACAGGTTGATCGACATGCGCAACCCGGTAAAGCCTGCGTTTTGCCATGCCAGCAATTGAGTGCATGCCGTTTTGATCACCCATTCGCCGATCGGGATGATCAACCCGCTGTCTTCGGCGATGGGGATGAAGGCATCGGGAGACACCATGCCGCGTTGGGGGTGGTTCCAACGGATCAACGCTTCGGCGCCGATCACGCGCTCGATCTTGGGATCGAATAGGGGTTGGTAATAGAGCATCAATTCGTCGTTTGCCAAAGCTTGGCGCAGCCCATGTTCTAACTCGACGCGTTCGGTGACGGCGGCTTGAATTTCCGGGGTGAAGAAGCGGAATACGCCGCGTCCTTGGGCTTTGGCGCGGTAAAGCGCGGTATCTGCGTTTTTCAGCAATTCCTCGACATCGTCGCCATCGCGGGGAAAGGTGCTGATGCCGATGCTGGCGGAGATATGTATTTCGCGGCCATCAAGTGAGAAGGGTTGCGACAGCGTGTTGAGGATCTTGTTCGCCGCGATGCTTGCATAGGCTTCTTTGGTGATGCCGGTCAAAATGAGCGTGAATTCATCCCCGCCCAGGCGCGCGACGGTGTCTTCTTCGCGCACCGCGTTGAGCAACCGATGCGTCGCCTTGATCAACAGCCGATCGCCGGCGGAATGACCAAGGGTGTCGTTGATGACCTTGAAGTTGTCCAAGTCGATGTACAACAGTGCAACCAAGGTTTTTTCCCGCCGTGCGATGCTGATCGCCTGGGTCAGACGGTCGGCGAACAGGGACCGGTTGGGCAGTTCCGTCAAAGCGTCGTAGTTGGACTGAAATGCGATTTTGGCTTCGTTTTGCTTGCGCAAGGTGATGTCGTGAACGACCGTCAAGATCGCCGGGTCGCCATTCAGGTTGACGATCTCGCCGCTGAGCAGGGCATCGAGAACTTGTCCGCTGGCGGTGCGCAGGCGGGCTTCAAAGTCGCGGATGCGTCCGGCCTCCTTGATCATTTCGGTGTAGCGCAGGCGATCGTCCAAGGTATCCCAGATCTGTACGTCCAAAGGCGTTTTGCCGACGACCTGGTCGCGGCTGTAACCGAACATGGTTTCCCACTCGGCGTTGACGTCGAGGCGGATTTCGTCGGATAGGCGGGTGACGATGGTGGCCATGGGGGTGGCGTGAAAAATGCTGGCGAACAACCGCTCGGAATCGCGGACCTTTTTATCGGCGCGCTTGGCGGCGGCAAACAGCGGGCCGATCAAGGCCACGCCGACCAGCATCAGCAAGGAGATGATCAAAGCCACCAATTCGGCATAAAGGTTGCCGGTGAATTGGCTATCCTGCACCACGTTGATGAACGTAATGGAACGGCGAATGCACATCAGCAGCAGCGCGAACGCAATACAAGCCCAAGCGATGCGCCATCCGGTGGTGCGGATCAAAAACAAAGACAGCACCGCCGCGCTCATTTGAAAAAAAATGGAAATCAAAATGATCGTTGCGGTGAGGGTCATGGCGAGACAGCCCTCAACACGCGGGCGCAACAAAAATGCGCCGCGACCGGAAGCCACAGCTTGGAAATCTTGAATAATCTATTGGTATTATTCAATAAAATTCTCCGGTCCGTCTGGGTGGGGCACCACACCCAGTGGGGGAATTCAATTGTGGCGGCGTTCCCCGTGCGCCAGCTTTCCCACGTGTTAGGTATTGTAAAAATGTCTTTCCAAACAGGTGAATAAGGTGATCTAAACAGATGCCTTATTTTGCCCTATCACATACGATTTGGAAATATCTATGGTTGATTCAGGCCCCAACAACAACGTACAGGGCATTATACTGATCTTACTTGGCGCACTATTTCTGTCGGTGATGGATGCGGTGGTTAAGGTCTTGCTCGATACGGGGTTTTCGGTTCTCCAAATCCTTGCTGTGCGCAGTTGGTTCGTCGTTCCGGCGATGGCGGTTTGGGCGTGGCGGGTATTGCCGCCAGGCGCGCTGCGCACCAAACGTCCGGCATTGCATTTCGCACGCGCCGGGTTGGGGTTTTTTGCGCCGTTTTTCTTCTTCTCGTCCCTCTCGACACTGCCGTTGGCCGACGCCACGGTGATATTTTTCGGCGCGACGTTCCTCATGACCGCGCTGTCGGTGCCGCTGCTCAAGGAGCACGTCGGCCCGCACCGCTGGATGGCCGTGGTGGTTGGATTTTTCGGTGTGGTGGTGGCGGCCAATCCAGGCGGGGATTTCTTTCAAAGCGGCGCGGTGTTCGCCTTGTTGTCGAGTCTGTCCTATTCGCTGTTTATGTTGATCACGCGCTGGATGGGGCCGGGAGAGGGCGCCTATAAACAAGTGCTTTATTTTCAAGCCTACGTCGGCGTGGCGTCGAGCGCGTTCATCACCACGGATTTCAAACCCATGGCCTTTGACGATTTGGGACTGGTGGTGGTGATCAGCGTGATCGCCGTGTTGGGGCAACTGAGTTTGACGCGGGCTTTTTCCATTGCACCGGTGGGCGTGGTGGCGCCGTTTGAATACTCGGCTATGGTTTGGGCCAGTTTGATGGGCTATTGGTTGTGGGGGCATATCCCCGGCCAACCGACCATCGTCGGGGCCGCAATCATCGTCGTAAGCGGTTTGTATCTGTTGCATCGCGAAACGCGCCTGAAGCGCCGCGAAAGAGCCCTGAGCGTCGATACAGCCAATACCATCGAAGCCGCTCCGCCGCCGACGGCGGTTCCGATGCCGATGGTGGGTGAGGACGAAGGGCGCCGCTAAGCGTAAATGGAGTGTTGTATCGGCAGAACCGATCATCAGGCTAGGGAGAGGGCGTCTTCGGCTGCAATCAGGTCTTCCAACACATCCCAGCCTTTGTCCCAATCGCCGAGGCGCGAGTCGGCGTTGATATGCCCGCAAGCGCCGATGTTGATGAAGTCGGCGCCCCAGGCCGTGGCAAACACCTGGGCGCGATGCGTATCGACGTAAGTGTCCGTGGTACTGGCGATGACGCTGGTGGGAAACGGCAGGCGGGCCATCGGCATGGGCGCGAAATCGCGCACCTCTGCGGGCGTGTGCTGATCGGAATCGACATCCGCCGGCGCAACCAACAGCGCAGCCTGCACGGGGGTGGTGGGATGCAGGGCCGCCCAGTGCGCCACCAAGGCGCAGCCGAGGCTGTGTGCAACCAAAATCGGCGGCGTTGCGCACGCACGCACTGCACGGTCCAGGCCTGACAGCCAATCCTGGCGGTCGGGGATATTCCAATTGTTTTGACGAACGAACGAACAACCCTGGCGCGTTTGCTCCCAGCGCGATTGCCAATGGTTCGGGCCCGAGCCGCCAAGCCCCGGTACTAGGAGGACAGTGGGTTCAGACGGCATCGGCTTTGACCTCGCGCTGACGATGTTCAGTTGCTTGAAATCGAAAAACTTGTGGCCCATCATAATCGTATTTGCTCCTCAGCCTACAAAATTTTCATACAGGCGTGTGCTCGATTTCAACATGCATGACCACTCAGGGTGGTGTCGATGAGCACCAGTGGTTGTTCGCCTTATTGTGCATCTCTCATTGTCTTGGCACAACCATTATGATCGATTGGGGCGATGGCAACAATCCATGCTTTGTGGGTATGCCTTAGGTATAATTTATAAGACAAAAAGACTATTTGCGCGGTGCGGGGGGGATCGGATTTCCATCGGGGCCGGTGAGCACGTATTTAGGTTTTACCGGCGCATATTTGACGGGCTCGTCGTGACCGGGAGTGGTGATGGAGTTCGGGGCAGGGTGCTGCGCGGGGGGCAGTGAAGGGCCATGTGCGGGCATCTTGGGCTCTTTCTTGAGAATGCTAGCGGCCTCTTCAAGCAGGAACGTCTTGAACGCCTGGGCCACTGGTGACAATCGCTTGCCTTTGCGGTGCATCACGTACCAATGGCGCATGATAGGGAAGTGCAGCACGTCGGGGGTCGAGAGCAGACCGAGTTGCAACTCGTTTTGCACCGCGTCGCGGCTCATGATCCCGAGGCCCAGGCCCGCTTGCACGCTACGCTTGATGGCTTCGTCGGAGCTCACTTCCATCCCGGTCGTCATGGCGATGCCGTGTTGGGCGAAAAACAACTCCATCGCCTTGCGTGTACCGGAGCCTTCTTCGCGAACCAAGAACACCTCATTTTCAAGGCGTTTGAGCTGAATAGACCTCTCCCGCGTGAACGGATGGTCCGAAGGCGCGATAAGCACCAGCGGGTTTTCCATGAATGCGCCGGATTCGATATCGATGTCTTCCGGCGGACGGCCCATGATGACCATATCGACGGTGTTGTTTTCCAGCTGACTGACCAGGCTTTCGCGGTTGGTGACGTCGAGTTTGACGTTCACACCGGGGTAGCGCTCATAAAAGATGCTCAGCAGTTTGGGGGCGAAATAGTGCGCGGTGGTGGCGACCGAGATGCTCAGGGTGCCGCGTTCCAGCCCGGTCAGGCTATCGAGCCCCGCTTTCATGTTGTCGACCAGTTGGAGAATTGAGCGGGCGTACTGTCGCACCTCGTGTCCGGCTTCGGTGAGGTAGATCTTTTTGCCCATATGCTCGAACAACGCTTGGCCCAACTGGCTTTCCAGTTGCTTGATCTGCATCGACACGGCTGGTTGCGTGAGGTTGAGCTCTTCCGCTGCACGGGTGAAGCTGAGATGGCGCGAAACAGTGATGAAGGCTTCCAACTGGCGTAACGTGACGTGCATGGCGTTGTTTCCCGGTGTCGGCGCGTGCGGCCGTGCCTTTAAACAGCGAAATACGTGGTGTTGTTGTGAAAGTATAAGCAAAACTTATCTTAATGATCAATATAAATGAGTTTTTTTATATCATCACGAGTCCTATAGTCACCGCCACTTGGATGGCCACCGTGGTTGGGGACATTCCAAAAAGAATATACACAGGAAGGTGAAGGCGCCCCGACGCAAATATTTGGGCCGCTTCACGTTATTTTGAGACGCTAAAGAGAGGGCCTGTTATGGACCAGTCTAATCGTTACGCCGATTTGAGCCTTAAAGAAGACGACCTGATTTCCGGCGGCAAGCACGTGCTTGTCGCTTACCGCATGAAGCCGAAGACCGGCTATGGCTATTTGGAAGCCGCCGCACACTTCGCCGCTGAATCCTCCACCGGCACCAACGTCGAAGTGTCCACCACCGACGACTTCACCAAGGGTGTCGACGCGTTGGTCTACGAGATCGACGAAGCCAAGGAATTGATGAAGATCGCGTATCCGATGGATTTGTTCGATCGCAACATCACCGACGGCCGCGCGATGATCGTATCGTTCCTGACCCTGGCCATCGGTAACAACCAAGGCATGGGCGACATCGAACACGCCAAAATGGAAGACTTCTACGTACCGCCCGCGTACCTGCGCTTGTTCGACGGTCCGTCCAAGGACATTTCCGACCTGTGGCGCATCTTGGGCCGTCCCATCGTCGATGGCGGTTACATCGCCGGTACGATCATCAAGCCGAAGCTGGGCCTGCGTCCGGAACCGTTTGCCGAAGCAGCCTATCAGTTCTGGCTTGGCGGCGACTTCATCAAAAACGACGAACCCCAGGGCAACCAGGTGTTCTGTCCGATGAACGTCGTGATCCCGAAAGTCTACGACGCCATGAAGCGCGCCATGGACGAAACCGGCGAAGCGAAGCTGTTCTCGGCCAACATCACCGCCGACGACCACTATGAAATGATGGCCCGTGGCGAATTCATCCTGCGCACCTTCGGCCCCGACGCCGACAAGGTTGCCTTCCTGGTCGACGGTTATGTCGGCGGCCCGGGCATGGTCACCACCGCCCGTCGTCACTTTGCCGGTCAGTACCTGCACTATCACCGTGCCGGTCACGGCGCGGTGACGTCGCCGTCCGCCAAGCGCGGTTACACCGCTTTCGTTCTGGCCAAAATGTCCCGTATGCAGGGTGCTTCCGGTATCCACGTCGGCACCATGGGCTACGGCAAGATGGAAGGCGAAGCGTCTGATAAGAACATTGCCTATATGATCGAGCGCGATAGCGCCGACGGCCCGCACTTCCACCAGGAGTGGGAAGGCATGAAGCCGACCACCCCGATCATTTCGGGCGGTATGAACGCGCTGCGTCTGCCGGGCTTCTTCGAGAACCTCGGGCACGCCAACGTGATCAACACCTCCGGCGGTGGTTCTTACGGCCACATCGACAGCCCGGCGGCCGGCGCGATTTCGCTGCGTCAAGCCTACGAGTGCTGGAAATCCGGCGCCGATCCGATCGAATTCGCTAAGGAGCACAAAGAGTTCGCACGTGCGTTCGAAAGCTTCCCCGGCGATGCCGACAAGATCTTCCCGGGCTGGCGCGAAAAGCTGGGCGTGCACAAGTAAGCACACCGGCAATAAGCTGACCAAAGGCGGCCGGGAGTGGTTTAGACTGCTCTCGGCCGTTTTTTTCTCCGAACCGAACGTTTTGAAGGATTCTAAGCTATGTCCGACTCTCAACAGTACATGATCGCTGAAGAGCCGTACTACCAAGCCATCGGCAGCGAAGTGGAGCTTTACGAAGCCGCTTACGCCGAGCGTCTTCCGGTGATGGTCAAGGGCCCGACCGGCTGCGGCAAGTCGCGGTTTATCGAATACATGGCTTGGAAGCTCAAAAAACCCCTGATCACCGTGGCGTGCAACGAAGATATGACCGCCTCGGATCTGGTCGGCCGTTACCTGCTGGACGCCAACGGCACCCGCTGGCTGGACGGTCCGTTGACGGTGGCGGCGCGCATCGGTGCGATCTGCTATCTCGACGAAGTGGTCGAAGCGCGTCAAGACACCACTGTGGTGATCCACCCGTTGACCGACCATCGCCGTACGCTGCCGTTGGACAAGAAGGGCGAGCTGGTCAACGCGCACGAAGATTTTCAGTTGGTGATTTCCTACAACCCCGGTTACCAGAGCTTGATGAAGGACTTGAAGCAGTCCACCAAGCAGCGTTTTTCGGGCCTCAATTTCGATTATGCCGAAGGCAAGGTCGAGGCGGGCATCATCGCCAAGGAAACCGGCACCGACGAAGACACCGCCACCAAGTTGGTGAAAATCGGCCAAACCGCACGCAACCTGAAGGGCCATGGCCTGGATGAAGGCATTTCCACGCGTCTGTTGGTGTACGCCGCGCGCTTGATCAAGCAAGGCATCAAACCGAACGACGCATGCCGCATGGCGTTGGTCGCGCCGATCACCGACGACACCGATATCTCGGCGACCTTGAAGCACTCCATCGACGCCGTGTTCGGCTGAGAATCGCAAGACCCTTCATAAGGAAGACGTCGCCATGACCCTCAGCCAAGACGAACTGGACGAACTGCGCTCGCACCTGTCGTGCGGGTTCGAGCAGCTCGACACCGCGTTCGCGGGGTGTATGGAAGACGCGGTGGCGCGGCTGTCCACCGACGGCGTGCGTGCGCTGTTGGACGGGGCGTCGCTGATCTGCATGATCGGGCGCGGCTTCGAGCCGGTGCAGGTGTATCTCGAAGAGATGCCGAAAATCGGCCAAAACCTGGGTGAAGAGATCATCGAAAAGGTCTCCCAAGCGGTGTGGAAGATGTCGCGCACACCCAACGGCAAGGCGATCTTGCCGTTCCTGCAGACCTTGGGCGAGGCGTCGCGGCGCTTGGGTTCCGAAGAACTGTTTTGCCAGTTCGTCACCAAGGTGTTCGATTTCATGGACAAGACCACCGGGTCGATCCACGGTATCCACACCACCATTCCCAGCCCCGGTTTACCGGAAATGCTGAACCAGATGCCTTATCTGCTCAGCCAGTTGTCGCTGGAAGGGTTGAAGAACTGGATCGACTACGGCCAACGTCACTACATCAATCACCCCGAACGCCAGAAAGATTATTTCTCGCTGCAATCGGCCGATTCCAAGGCGATTTTGCAGCGCGAACGCCACGGTACGTTGTTTGCCGACAACGAACGCAAGCTGAGCCTTTACATGAAAGGCCTGTGGTTGGATCAGCAGGCCCATTTCGTGCCGTATTCATTGGGCTTTGACGAGCTGCGCAAACCGCTGCCGTATTTCGACGAACTGGGCTTGCGCGTGCCCGACGTTTACGACGATTTCGACAACCCTGACACCGGCGCGCACGTCAAAGGCACCGACCGTTATCGCGTGTTGTTGGCGCACATGGCTGCGCACCGGCGTTGGACCAAGGCGATTTTCGCCGACAACTTCAGCCCGTTTCAGCGCGTCGCGGCGGAAATGTTCGAAGACTGCCGGGTCGAGCAATTGGTCATTCGCGAATATCCCGGCATGCGCAAACTGTTTTTGGCGCTGCACCCCAAACCCATCGAAGACGATTGCGATCCTGCGGTGCAATCGTGCATCCGTCATCGTTTGGCGATGTTTTCCTACGCCGTGCTCGATCCCGACCATCCTTACGAAAACAAGGACCTGAACGAGTTTGTCGAACGCTTTCACGGTTTGATGGCGGATGGCGAAAGCTCCACCCAGGAGGTCGCCAACCTGGCCATTTCCTTCATCGCGCGCACGCGCCGCCAGGAAGACCAGTCGGCCAACGTCTATTTTACCGACACCGAAATCAGCTACCGCGACGACAATCGCCATATGTGGAAATACCACGAACTGGGCGATGACGAGGAAATGTTCGAAGAGCAGCTGCGCACCGCGTCGGAACAAAACGCCGAGGAAGAGCAGGGCCTGCCGCCGCGCCACTATCCCGAATGGGACTATCATTCGAAAACCTATCGTCCCGACTGGGTGAGCCTCTATGAAAGCCTGCATCCGCCGGGCGATGCGGGGGTGATCGACGGCTTGCTGAGCAAGCACGCGGTGCTGGCCAAGCGCTTGAAGCAAATCCTCGATCTGCTCAAGCCGCAGCATTATGTGCGGGTGCGCTATCAGGAAGACGGCTCGGAGCTGGATCTCGACGTGGCGATTCGCTCGCTGATCGATCTCAAGTCCGGGGCGCAGCCCGACCCGCGCATCAACATGAGCCACCGTCACGACGGCCGTGATATTTCGGTGATGCTGCTGTTGGATTTGTCGCAATCGGTCAACGAAGTTCCCGACGGCTGTTCGCAGACGATTCTCGAACTCAGTCAGGAAGCGGTTTCGCTCATGGGTTGGGCGGTTGATCGCTTAGGCGACGAGTTGGCCATTGCCGGGTTTTCGTCCAATTCCCGGCATGAAGTTCGCTACCAGCATATCAAGGGTTATTCGGAAAGCTGGAACGACGAGGTCAAAGGCCGTCTGGCGGCGATTGAAGCTGGTTATTCAACCCGCATGGGCGCGGCTTTGCGTCATAGCGCGCAGACTTTGAGCCAGCGCAAATCGGACAAAAAACTGATGCTCGTGCTGACCGATGGCGAACCGTTCGACATCGACGTCGACGACGAACGCCACCTGATCGAAGACACCCGCAAGGCGGTTCAAGAGCTGGACCAGATGGGGATTTATACGTACTGCATCAATCTCGACAAAAAGGCCGACGAATACATCGGCGATATATTCGGTAAGCAATACACGGTGATCGACAATATCGACCGCTTGCCGGAGAAACTACCGCAACTGTTTATGGCCTTGACCAAGTAAGGCGAGCGATTGGTGAGCCCTTTAAATGGGCAGTCGGTGACTACCCTATGGGGTTGGAAGTGGCCTAAAATTACTTAAATTCAGCCATTTTTAGCTTTGTTCGTTTGACTTTATTAGAAAACTGCCATACAAAAAATCATCGTTCGTTGGATGCTTAAAGCCAACCGGGTAGGTACCTCATCCCGATGTTTGGTTTTGTTTCTGAAAGTGTCGAACGAAACACGAGATCGCGGAGGTTCTGGGCGACGAGTAAACCTGGGGAGGTCCGCTCGCACCTATCCCAGAACCACCCGGAAGGCCCCCGTCTTTGGCGGGGGCCTTCTCTATCACAGGGCCTAATTTTCGACCTTTGGCCCCATGTTCACGAAATATGGAGAACCACCATGACCGATACCGTCAAGATTGCACCGAGCATTCTGTCCGCGGACTTCGCGCGTTTGGGCGAAGAAGTCAAAGCCGTCGACGAAGCCGGCGCGGATTGGATTCATATCGACGTCATGGACGGTCACTTCGTGCCCAACCTGACCTTCGGCCCGCCGGTGATTTCGTGCATTCGTTCGTGGACCGAAAAGTTCTTCGACGTCCACTTGATGATCGACCCTGCACAACCCTTCCTTGAAGATTACGCCAAGGCTGGCGCCGACCAGATCGTGGTTCACGCCGAAGCCGATAAGCACCTGGATCGTTCCATCCAGGTCATCAAGGGCTTGGGCAAGAAAGCCGGTGTGTCGCTCAACCCGCACACCCCGGTGAGCGTGTTGGAAAACATCATCGATCAGCTCGACATGGTGTTGATCATGAGCGTCAATCCCGGTTTCGGCGGCCAAAGCTTCATTCCCGCCGCACTCAACAAAATCCGCGCCGTTAAAGACATGATCGGCGATCGTCCCATCGACATTCAGGTCGACGGCGGCGTCAACGCCTCCACCGCGAAATCCGTGGTCGATGCGGGCGCGACCTGCTTGGTTGCCGGTTCGGCGGTGTTCAAGGGCGACGACTACGTTGCCACCATCAAAGCGATCCGCGACGCCTACAGCGCCTAAATCCGCGCACGAACATCATCGCAAAGCCCGCCCGGTTCCCTGGGCGGGCTTTGTTGTGCAATACTTCGATGGGTCATCTTTATGCCATAATGATCGTTTCAGGATTGTTTCGTTGTTGTTTTCACGTCAGATTAATCCAATGACGAAGAATGCAAGGGTGATCCGGCTGCAATGATGAGCCCTTGTACGGTTAAGTAAGGCAGGCGACAGATATGGTTGATGCTGATCCGGATCCCGCAAACCCAGGTGCCGCTCCGGCCCGCACCGCCGCTGGGCGGGCGCTGAAGCTTGTCAAACCCATCGCCGGTCTGCGCAAGCGCGGCAATTATCTCTATTTCTGGGAAAAGCGTTGGTTTTTCATCGCGATGGCGGTGGGGGCGGGGCTGTTGTACATGCCCACGCCGGAGGGCCTGACACAGTCGGGCATGATCATTTTGACCATGAGCGTGGTCGCCACCATTTTGTTCGTCACCGAACCGGTGCCGCTGCCGACGGTGGCGCTGTTGATCATCATCGGCCAGGTGATGTTGATGGGCATCGAAAGCAAAGCCGTCGCCCGCTCTTTGATGAGCGACAGCGTATTGTTCATCATGGGCTCGTTGATGCTGGCGGTGGCGGTGGTGAAGCAAAAACTCGACACCCGCATCGCTTGGATTCTGGTGCGCATGACCGGCACCAAGACGTCGCGCATTGCCTTCGGCATTGCGCTGGTGTCGGGCGTACTCGCATCGTTCGTCGGTGAGCATACGGTTGCGGCGATGATGCTGCCGGTGGGCATCACGCTGATTCAATTGACCAGCAACGATCCTAAAAAGGTCCGCAATCTGGCTGCAGTGTTGCTGTTTTCCATTTCGTATGGCTGTTCGGTGGCGGGTATCGGCACGCCGTCCGGCGGTGCGCGCAACGCCATCATGATCGGCTATTGGAAAGAGTTTTTCTACGATCCGCTCAATCCCGAAACGTTTATGTATCTGATCGATTACGTGCACTGGATGATGTACGCGTACCCGATCTTTTTGATCCAGGTGCCGTTCGTCACCATCATCTTGCTGCTGACATTCCGTCCTGAATACAAGGACTTGTCGCGCGCGGTGGTGAAGCTGCGTGCGCAGGTCGAAAGCCAAGGCGCGATGAAGGCCGGCGATTGGGTCGCCATCGGGATCTTTTTCCTGGTGCTGTTGGGATGGATTTTCGGCTCGGCCGAATACGGCATGGGCACCATCGCCATATTGGGCGCGGCGGCGTTCTTGATCGCGGGGCTGGTGGCGTGGCCGGATGTCAACTCGGGCGTCAACTGGGGTGTGGTGTTGCTGTATGCGGCGGCGATTTCGCTCGGTGTACAGATGAAGGACACCGGCGCGGCGGCGTGGGTGGCGCAAAACTTCCTCGACATCCTGGCGCCCCTGGGCATGGACGAAGGCGTCGGCTTGTGGGCGGCGGTGTCGTTGTTGACCACGGGCGTGACCAACACGATGTCCAACGGCGCGGCGGTGGCGGTTTTGGGCCCGATTGTGCTGAAATTGGCCGTGGCGGCGCAAGAAAGCCCGATCGTGATCGGCTACATCACCGCGGTGTCGTCGGCGTTTGCATATTTGACGGTGGTCGGCACCCCGGCATGCACCATCGTGTATGCGTCGGGTTATCTGAAAACCACCGACTTTTTGACCGTGGGCTGGAAAATGGTGGTGATGTCGACGATCATCATGTTGGCGGCGGCAGGTTTGTATTGGCCGTTTTTGGGCACCTGATACACGCTATGTGGGCAACTTGAGGCAGGGATAGAGCGCATGAACGACGATGTTGAAGACCAAAACATCAACAATCCCGAAGAACCGCATCACGCGCGGTTTCGCATTCTGGTGTGCATCGACGGTTCGGACGAGTCGTATCGGGGGCTGCGCTATGCGGCGAAAATCGCCAAAGGCGAAGATGTCGACATCGTGCTGTGCTATGTGCGCCCATCCGACCAGGGCTTGAGCACCGGCGGCCTGCAAATGGACGTGGCGCGCGGCAACATGCTGGAGTGGGGGCTGGAGTTGCCCGGCATCACGTATCTCAAAAAGGGCCGCGATTTGCTGATGGAGCTCGGCAATCTGCGCGAGGACTGGGAAGAACGAGCCTTTCACACCGACATTACCGGCACCAGCCTGGGCGACAACAAGATCGACTACACCTCGAAATCGGGCAAGAAGATCGTGCTCAAGCTGAAAGTGGCGCGCGACGTGGTGACCGGTATCCTCGATCAATGGGAACTGGGTCACTATGACCTGATCATCATCGGCGCCTCGGCGCGTTGGAGCGGCAAGGGCTTGAAGGGGTTCTTCGATCCCGCCGTGGCGGAAAAGATCGCCATCCATGCGCCGTGCTCGGTGCTGGTGGCGCGCGATCTGGAAATCGGCCACGGTCATCTGCTGTGTACCGACGGTTCCGAAGCATCGAACGCGATGATCCGGAAAGACGCGTATATCGCTAGCTTGTGTGAATGTCCCATCAGTCTGTTGTCGGTGGCCCCGGATGTGGAAAGCGAAATCAATGCCGAAAAAGCCGTGAACGCGGCGCGCAAGATCCTCGACGACCTGAATGTGAATGTTGTGGAAACCCTCACCCGAGTCGGCAATCCGGTCGATGAAATCGTCGAAACCGGGCCCGACTATTCGCTGATCGTGCTCGCCGACGGCGGCAAAAACGGCCTGGAACGTTTCTTCGTCGGTTCGGTGGCGATGAAGGTCATGCAAACCGCACACAATTCGGTGATGGTGGTGCGTTAACCCATTCAAAGGGTTGTCAGCGCTATGATTAACTGTCAAAAATGAAGCCGCACAGGTTCCAAGCGAGCGAAGCTTGCTGGATGAAAAGGGAACACGGTAGGGATGACCTCGACGGGTCCTGATCCGTGGCTGCCCACGCAACTGTTAACGGTAGCCGACTTGCGTTAAGCCACTGAAGCCTTGAGCTTTGGGAAGGTGCAAGAAGGCCGCGATCCGTGAGCCAGGAGACCTGCCTGTGTGATGATGGCCTCTGTGGGGCAGGGGCTGAGTACGTTGGGTACGAAAGGATAATCACCCATGCATATCGAACCTGGATTCGTCCAACCCGCTAAAATTCTCATGGCCAATGCCGGCGCGCTGACCGTCGCCGCATGGGCCGCCAAGGAACATCTTATCGCCGACATCGCGCGCGCGCCTTGGACGATTGCCAAGACCGCCGTCGCCGCCGTGGTTTTCAGCGTCTTCATGGAAAGCTTCTCCATGCCGGTCGGTCCGTCGGAGCTGCACTTCGTCGGCGCCATGGCCATGTACCTGACCCTGGGCTTCCTGCCCACGTTGTTGGGCTTTGGCTTGGGCTTGATCGTTCAAGGCACGCTGTTTTCGCCGTGGGACCTGGTGCACCTGGGCGTGAACTCGCTGTCGTTGATGCTGCCGCTGATCGCGCTGCACTACAGCGTCGGCCGCAAACTGTTCGACAAAGGCATCGGCACGCGCCTTAGCATGGCGCAGATTGTCAAGCTCGACGCCATCTACTACACCGGCGTGACCTCGATGGTCGGCTTCTGGCTGTGGATCGGCAACACCCAAACCGCACTTGCCGATTGGGCGGCGTTCGCCAGCGCCTATCTGCTGGTCGTGGCGCTTGAGCCGGTGCTCACCTGGGGCGTCGTCAATGGCCTGAAAAAGGTCCAAGACAACAAGCTGGTGCAGAACCTGTTCGTGGTGCATGAATTGAACACCACCCGTTAAGTTCATCATTCTCATGAGAAAACGGCCGACGCGCGATCGTCGGCCGTTTTTTTTGTTTGTCGGCATGACCACACCATCAGCCCCGGGTGGACGGTCGGGCCACCATGGTCTAACACTCAACATCAAGCGGTTTGTTGAGATGCAGACCGCATGGCCATGCCCGACAATTGTGATTAAGGGGGGAAAGTTATGATGAGAGGCGTGATTGGGACGCATCTCAAAGCCTATCTCTGGTCCGCCGCGTTGGTCGTCGCATTCTGTTGTTCAGCGTCCGCGGCTGACCAAGGACGGATCGCATCGCAGATCGAGGCAGCGGTCCAAGAACAGTCTTTTCCGCGCGAGGTTCTGGGCGTTGTCGATAACTTAATCGAACACGACGCGTTCCTTGCGCCGCGCAATCGGATGGCCGGTTTCGACGCCCTGTTCAAAGCCCCAAGCGCATTGCCGGACACATTCCCCGCCCTGGTAGGGCAGACCTTGGCGGACACGGGGCTGGATCGCGCGCAATGGATGCAAGCCCTTCAAACCACGGCGGAGATGCCCCAAGCGGAGGCGAATTGCCCGGTTGGCCTGGACGCACTTGCGGATTGGTATGTCGATGCGCTCACGCCCGTGGCGGCGGGCCTTGGGGATGTGTGGCAGCGTTGTCAGGGCGTCCCCGGCGGGTGTCTGCTTGACGATGGCAAGGCGGTCGATCCGACGGATGAAACGCGGTTGCGGTTGCTGTTCGACCGCCTCGGCCAGGCGAGTGTCGATCGCGCCATCAGGCCGCTCAGTATGTCGTTTTTATCCATACATCAACGCTTGACCATCTGTCTGCGGCAGATACCGGCATCGCACGTGGCAAGCGGGAAAGCGAACCGCAGGGCGACGCCCTTGGGGGATGTCGTGATCGGCACCTTGGGGCCCGACGTTTATGCCATGGACGATATATTTCTGGTCATAGACCCGGGCGGAAACGATCGATACGGGTTGACCCCACCTCAGCCTAGCGCCATGCAAACCATCATCGATCTGGGCGGCGACGACACCTATCAAGGCAGCAACCTCGCGGTGCTCAGCGCGGCGGCGATCTTGGATATGGCGGGCCAGGACCGGTATGAAAGCCCAGGTTCCGGCCAAGCCGCCGCGCTCGGCGGTATGGCCTTGCTGGTCGATGCATCCGGCGACGACCTCTACACGGCGGGGGTGTTTGCCCAGGGTGCGGCGGCATTCGGCGTTGCCGCGTTGATCGACGCCCAGGGCCGCGATGGCTTTGAGCTTATCGCGATGGGGCAAGGCTATGGTGCAACCCAAGGCGTTGGCGTGCTTTGGGACTTAGGCGGAAATGATACGTATAAGGCCGAGGGCTTGCCGGGCGCAGAGGCGTCCGTTGGCGGGCAAAGCTGGGCGCAAGGCGTGGGCCGGGGCTTGCGCACGGGGCATGGCGGTGGAACGGGGCTGTTACTGGACGATGCTGGCGACGATCTGTATTCGGCCAAGCTCTTCGCTCAAGGCAGCGGCTATTACTATGGCGTCGGTATGCTCCACGACGTCCGAGGTGACGACCGCTATGACGCGCGCCGCTATGCGCAGGGCGCGGGCACACACATGGCGTTGGGCCTACTGCGCGACGAGGCCGGAAACGATGCGTACAGCGCTTCCATCGGGGTTTCTCAAGGCATGGGCTTGGATACGGCCATCGGCGTTTTGCACGACGTTGCCGGGGATGACACGTATGTCGCGGGCGCGCTGGCGCAAGGCGCAAGCACGGCCAACGGAATTGGCATGGCCTTGGATCTCGGCGGTGCGGACCGCTTTGAGCTCGGCGAAAAAGGCTGGGGGCAGGGGCATACGCTGCGCCGCTTGCCGGGGACCGCGTTTCTCATCGGCGCGGAGGCTTCGGACCGGTTTGTCCTTGGGGGCGTCGAAACGGCCTTTTCGCCGCTTCCACGATCCGGCCCCCACGGCCTAATGGCGCCGTATTCAGACACGTCGAGCAGACACGACTGTCCGAGCGATAGGCCCGCTGCGGGTGTGATCGATGCTTTGGCACACGTTTCCACGACCGAGTTGCTGAGCTACAGCGCCCCCCGTTATGGGGCTGGCGACAAAGCCGTAGCGGCCTATTTCGCATTGGCCGCAGGGTTGCCGCAAAAGCTTGGCGCATATATTTCCGCCGTTCCTAACCGGGACTTCGCCATGAATTTCAGCCTCCGCGAAGTCGTCAGATGCTGGCTTCCCGACGCCGATGACGCAGGCCGCGAGCAGGTTCGCCAAGTGCTGAGCGACAGCTTGAACCAAAGCGCGCCATCGTCGCGACCGTGGCTTGCAGGGACGCTGCTGCCTTTCATACCCGGAACGTTGGAACAGCATCGGGCGGCGATCGAATCGCTATCGAACCACCCGGCCTGTAGCGCACGGGCCATGGGGTTGGACTTTGCGGGCAGTATTAAGCCAACTCCCCCAAGCATGCCGGTGTGGTTGAAACAGATTCTCGAAGGCGCGCAATCCAACCCGTGCTGGCGGCTTCAGGCCGCCATTTCAGCGCTGCAGCGCAAGTATGGACATGAGGCGGTTGTTCCGCATGGTATGCCGGACTTTTCGCGCCCCTGAACGGACGGGCTTGATCCAATACAAAACGGCCGACGATTGCGCGTCGGCCGTTTGATTGCGTCGTTGTCGAGCAAGCATCAGGTGATGTTATCGATATCCTCGTCGGTCATGTTGCCGGGCACCACGGTGATGGGCACGCGCAACTTACCGGCGGCCTTTTCGACAAAGTAGCTGACCAGCGGGCCGGGGCCATCGCTGCCGGTGGCGCCGCCGAGCACCAAAAGCGAGATGCTTTTGTCTTCGTCGATCAACGAGATCAACTCTTCAGCGGTGTTGCCTTCGCGCAAATGGATGATCGGCATCTTGCCGGTGGCGCGCACGACCTTGTCGGAATATTCCGACAGCAGGGCTTCGGCCTCTTCACGTGCTTCTTCCTGCATCAGATCGCCGATCGCCATCCAGTGCTGGAATTCCGCGGGCTGAATGACGTAGACCAAAGCCACGCGGCCGCCGACGCGCTTGGCGCGCTGACAGGAAAAACGGAGCGCTGGACCCAGTTCTGGGCTTTCATCGACCACGCACAGGAACGTAAATTCCTTTTCCTTGGGCATCTCTTCATTGGTGGATGTGGTTTGGGTGTCACTCATGAACCTTAGCCCCTCTTTTTGAACACGGCATTTGCGGTCCATCCTGACACTACGGCGATAAGGATGGCAAGCAGGCCGTAAATCAATGCGTGGTCGTGAGCGAAGCTGTAGATTTCAGCTTCCAACCCCACCTTGTGTACGGTCAATTGGGTCGAGTTGTGGGTCGCAATTTTTCCCTCCGAAACCAAGTAGGTGTCGATCACATACTCGCCGACATGAACGTTCGCCGGGAACCACAAATCGGTGCGGAACAATTGCTTGCCGAGCAGATCGATCTTGCCGGGTTCACCAGTGTAGAGGTTCTTGGCGACCATGTTGCGCACCAGACCGTCCTTGAAGTTTTTCAAGGTTGCGTCGGTTGCGCCATCGGGGGCGGATTTCACCGTCAAGCCCAAGTTGTCGGTGCCGATTTTCTGTTTTGCCAACACGTCAGACGGCAGCAAATCGTCGATCGGCTTGGAAGACGCCAGGGCGTAGAAGCCCGGCGTACCCGCGAAAACCACTTCATCAGTGCTGACCCAAATGCCGGCGATGCGTTCTTTGAGACGGATCGAGGTGTCTTTGTCCGGCCCACGCACCACGACGATGATGTCGCCTTCGTGGTCGGTGGCGCCGAACAACAGCAGATCTGCGCCTTTGAACGACACGTCGAGACGCACGTCCGGTTTGGACAGGTCGACCTCAAGCCCCTTGGCGAATGCCGGGGACGTGGCCACCAAAACGATTGCAGCCGCCAGCAGGGAGAAGAAACGAAGAATGTTCGACATGATCAATGTCCTCCCGTGGTGCCGAGGGCGTAAATATCGTTGGGCGTCAGGGTCAGGTCGAGGCCGATCTTGACGCACACGCCGAGGACCATCAGCGCCAGCAGCACGCGCAACTGCTCACCTTTGAGCTTCGCGCCGGCGCGGGCGCCGAATTGGGCCCCGATCACGCCGCCGATCAACAGCAACAGCGCCAACACGACGTCGACCGCATAGTTGTTGACGGCTTGCAGCACCGTGACGTTGGCGGTCACGAAGATGATCTGGAACAGCGAGGTGCCGACAACCACCGCGGTGGGCATGCCAAGCAGGTAAATCATCGCCGGAACCATGACGAAGCCGCCGCCGACACCCATGATGGCAGACAGGATACCGACTACGATGCCGACGCCGATGGGCAGAATGGCGGAGATATAGAGCTTGGAGCGGCGGAAGCGCACCTTGAACGGCAGCGCATGCAGGAAATTGTGTTGGCGACGCTTGGGCGGCGCGGCCTTTTTCGATGCGCGCATCGAGTTGAGGCTTTCGATGAACATCAACGAGCCGATGATGCCAAGGAAGATCACGTACGATAACTTAATGACCAGGTCGATTTGACCCAAAGTCTTCAAGAACGTAAACAGCCACACGCCGAAGGTCGAGCCGAGCACACCGCCGATCAACAACATCACGCCCATTTTTATATCGACGTTGCCGCGCTTGAAGTGCGCCAGAACACCGGAAATGGAGGATGCGACGATCTGGTTGGCTTCGGTGCCAACCGCCACGGCGGGGGGGATGCCGATAAAGATCAGCAAAGGAGTCATCAAAAATCCACCGCCGACACCAAATAACCCCGAGAGGAAGCCGACACCGCCCCCCATGCCGAGGATGAGGAAGATGTTGACCGAGACTTCAGCGATAGGGAGATAAATTTGCATCTCAGCGCCTCGACGTGTTTGGTTTCTCGTACAACAAGCCGAGATACGAATGTCGTTGAGAGGCCCAGATCTTACAAAAAAAAGATGTTCTTACAATGGAATGTAAGAAGCATACGGGCCCACCGGATAATGGTAACGGCAGGTTTCGCGACTTGGACCCGCCTAATGGCCGGTCAATGAGTTGTTTTGATCGGGGAGGCTTGAAAAAGCCTGCAGCGAATATTAGTGGCTTCTAATGATTGTGGCCAAATATGTCAAGCATTAGTTGAGATTGTGGCAGAAAATTTCCAATTCAGAGGGTTGCTCGGTATTTTAGAATGTTTAATGCACAAAACGGCTTATTTCATGGTTCCCAGGACGTAGATGTCCGCAGGCGGTAAAGTCAGTTCGAGGGCGATCTTGAAACACACTCCCAAAACCATCAGCGCGAGCAGAACGCGCAGTTGTTCGCCGTTCATCTTGGTGCTAGCGCGCGAACCGAATTGCGCACCGATCACACCGCCCACTAACAGCAGCAGCGCCAAGGGAATGTCGACCGCGAAATTGTTGATCGCCTGCAAGACTGTGACGTTGGTGGTGACGAAGATAATCTGAAACAGCGAGGTGCCGACGACCACGGCTGTGGGCATGCCGAGCAGATAAATCATCGCCGGGACCATGATGAAGCCACCGCCGACCCCCATGATAGCGGTCAAAATTCCGACCACGAAGCCGACGCCCAGGGGCAGCAGGGCGGAAATGTACAGCAGCGAACGGCGAAAACGCATCTTGAACGGCAGGCCCGTCAAGGCGTTGTGGGTGCGCCGTTTGGGCGTGGCGCGCCGCTTGGTGCGCACCAACGCACCGACGCTTTCGATAAACATCAGCAGGCCAATGGCGCCGAGGAAGAACACGTAGGTCAGCTTGATCACCAGATCGACCTGGCCTTGCGCACGCAACAGGGTGAACAGCCAAACCCCGACACCGGAACCGAGTATGCCGCCGATCAGCAGCATGACGCCCATTTTGACATCGACGGTGCCGCGTTTGAAATGCGCCAAGACTCCGGAAATCGATGAGGCGACGATTTGGTTTGCACCGGTGCCCACAGCAACGGCCGGTGGGATGCCGATGAAGATCAGCAGCGGCGTGAGCAGAAACCCGCCGCCCACGCCGAACAGACCGGACAAAAAGCCGATCCCGCCACCGATGCCGAGCAGCACGAAAATGTTGACCGAGATTTCCCCGATGGGCAGGTAAACTTGCATGATTGTGGTCTCAACGCGTCCAAACTGGGTTTCGCATCAAGCCGAACAAAAAGTGTCGTAGTCGCATAAGTGGACCTTGATTCAGGTTGGGGCTGACAAGATCAGTCCACGCATAGGTGGAATATGCGGATAACCTGAGAGAACCAAAGACCCACCGGTAGTGGCAACGGCAGGTTTCGCGACTTGGCTCCACGACTGTGCGGAGCAGGGGGGGTAATGAATTGGGGGGCTTGGAAAAGCCAATCGATAACCTAATAAATTATCAGGTGATCAATTGTCAAGCGCAGCTGGCGTCGCCGCTGTGGAACAACCGATAGAGAACTTCGATGATGGCTTTGGGTTTGTCGCCGTCGAGCGAGTAGAAGATATTTTGCGATTCACGGCGCGTTTGCACCAAGCCGTGTTCGCGCAGGACCGCAAGGTGTTGGGACAAAGCCGACTGGGACAGGCTGGTCGCCGAGTCAAGTTCACCGGCCGTCTTTTCGCCATGTAGCAACTGACAGAGAATCATCAGGCGCGTTTGATTGCTCATCGCCTTGAGCAGTTCGCTCGCAGCTTGAGCGTTGCCTTCCATCTCTTCTAGCTTCATGTCTAAATTCACGGCGACCTCACTTTGGTTTCTGCCTTGATTAGATACATCTTATATTAGGAAAATGTCAAGTAGTCTGTCCTCAAGGCGAGTGTACATTGGTTGCCATGGCGATTGCGTAAGAGCGCCTTGCGAATAGGGCCTTTTAACATTCGAAATCTGTTCAGGTATGGCGCATTCCGCAGTAGACTGTGGCAAATCCATCGTCGTAGGAAGCCCTGATGAAAAAACTCATCCTTGTGTCCATGATCGCCGTTTTCGCCTTGTTCGGCTTGTCCGCGCCCGCGCGTGCCACCATGGCCGAGCCCGCCCCCGATTTCGACAATCCACGCAAAGTCGTCGTATCGCTCAGCGAAAAAGACGAAAAACGCGTCAACGCGGTGCTCAACAACGTCATGAACATTCAAAAGGCCTATGGCGCCGACAACGTGAAACTGGCTGTGGTCGCGTATGGTCCTGGAATTTGGTCGATTTTGAAGGATTCGCCGGTGCGCTCGCGCGTTGAAAGCATGCTGCTCTACGAAATCGAGTTCATCGCTTGCGGCAACACCTTGGATGCCATTCACAAGACCGAAGCCGATATGATCGACGGGGTGAGTTGGACCCGCGCCGGGTTGGTGGAAATCGTCGAACGACGGCTGTCGGGTTGGGTCGATCTCAAGCCTTGAGGGCTTGATGTTTCGGGCCTTCGTGCCGATATAAATTCTCAATGCATTGACCTGGGGAGGTTCTGACGATGTTTGTATCGAGCAAGGCGTTGCGCGTGATTTTTGGGGTGTTGATGGCCGTGAGCTTGGGGTTTGCGACGGCAACTCCCGCCCGTGCCAATGATCACCTGTTGCCGCCCAGTGAAATCAGCGAAGACGGCCTGCACATGCAGCCGTGGTTCCATCAAAGTTTTCTCGATTTAAAAGAAGATATCGGCGACGCCGAAGCTCAGGGCAAACGCCTGATGATTGTTTGGGAACAACGCGGTTGTCCGTACTGCAAAAAGATGCACGAGGTGAACTTGCGCATTCCCCGCGTGGTCGAGGCGATGAAAAAGGACTTCATGGTCATCCAGCTGAATTTGTGGGGGGATCGCGAGGTCACCGACTTCGACGGCGAAGTGCTCAAGGAAAAGGACCTCGCCAACAAATGGCGGGTGATGTTCACGCCGACCTTGCAGTTTTTCCCCACGTCGGGTCAGGCTATGGCCGGTAAGTCCGGTGTGGATGGCGAGGTTGTGCGCATCCCCGGCTACTTCAAGCCGTTTCATTTCTACTTCTTGCTGCGCTACGCCAAAACCGGCGGATACGAGACTGAGCCGAGCTTTCAGCGCTGGTTGAGTGGCATCGGCAACAAGCTGGACGAGATGGGCGTGCATTACGATTTGTACGCCGATGATTTGCCCAAAGACCTTCCAGCAGACCTTTGAAATAAAACACTTTCTTATTGTCTTGAACTGAACTGGAGAGAACGTTCATGTGCGATGAAATCAGTTGTGGTTATACCCCGTCCGACAAGCCGTTGCCCGAGGTCACCGACGGACAACGACGAAACTTCATCAAAGGCTTAGCCGCCTTGCCGTTGGCCACCGTTCTGGCCTATCCCGATCTGGCGCGCGCCGCCGGGCACAATGCCACCACCGCGGTGTCGATCAAGACCCCCAGCGGCGGCACCGCCATGGGCGTTCTGGCGATGCCGGAAAAAACGCCCGCGCCGGCGGTGTTGCTGATCCACGAATGGTGGGGGCTGAACGATCAAATCAAGTCGGTCGCCGCGGAATTCGCCAAGCAAGGCTACATCGCATTGGCGGTGGACATGTACGGTGGGGAATACGCCACGGACCGTGACGGTGCGAAAAAGCTGATGAGCAGCCTCGACGAACAGGCCGGGACCGAGCAACTTGTAACGCTGATCGACTGGTTGAAAAACCACGAAAAGGGCACCGGCAAGGTCGGCACCGTCGGTTGGTGCTTTGGCGGCGGCTGGTCGCTCAACGCTTCGATCGCCACGCCGGTGGACGCCACGGTGATCTATTACGGTCGCTGCAACAAAACGCCGGAACAACTGGCGAGTTTGAACAGCCCGGTTCTTGGCCATTTCGGTACCTTGGACAAGAACATCAACGCCGAAATGGTCGGCGGTTTCGAAAAATCCATGGCGGCGGCGGGTAAAACCGATCTGACCGTGCATTGGTACGAAGCCGATCATGCCTTCGCCAACCCCACCGGGGCGCGTTACGACGAAGCCGACGCGGCTTTGTCGTGGGAGCGGACCTTGGCATTTTATAAGAAGCACTTGATGTAAAGAAATCACGCTCACGAGGCACAAAAAAAGCGGAGTTCCAATTGGGTAAGGGAACTCCGCTTTATTTTGGGGTGAACGGCCCTCAACTGAGGGGGGAGGAGGAGAGAAACCGTTCCGGTTTTTACGTACACCTTGAGCTTAGTCTACGTCCGCTGCCCCTCCTGTATCTGGGGGGATGGGGAGGGGGCGGGAAGTGGGGCGGTATCGTTAGGGGGGCGATATCGCCGACCACACATAAATCATAACCCATTCAGACGCCCGCCTCATCTGATCAAAGGTATTGGGCTGTGTTCAAAAGATTAATGAAAAACCCCGCAATCCATACCTTTGTATAGACTGCGGGGTTTTTCTAAAAAAAACATCAAGTTTATCAGATGGTTAGCCGACCTCTCCAAAGCTCGGGAAGGTTTCCAGCAACCAGTTTGAGACTTCTGACAGCGATCCGGTGAAGATCGCCACGCCGGTGACCACCAACAACGTGCCGATGGCGATTTCCACGGTGCGCATATGGCGGCGGAACTTGCCGAGGAAGATCATGAACGGCTTCACCGCAAACGCCGCCAGCAAGAACGGCAAACCGATGCCCGCCGCATAGACAGCCAGCAAAGAGGTCCCGTACATGACGTCGTCGCCGCTTGCTGCGACCATCAAGATGGTCGCCAAGATCGGCCCCACGCACGGCGTCCAACCGAACGCGAAGGCCAGCCCCAGGATGTAAGACCCGGCCAGGCCGGCGGGCTTGTTTTCCAGGTGGAAGCGTTTTTCGAAGTTCAGGAAACCGATCTTGAACAGCCCCATGTAGTGCAGGCCAAAGACGACGATGATCACACCGGCGATCTTGGCGAGGATGTCGATGTTGTCCGCGATCAAGGCGCTGACCGTGGTGGCCGTCGCGCCGAGGATCACGAACACGGTGGCGAAGCCAAGCACGAACGCCAGCGCCGAGACGAACACTTGGCGTTGGACCTGCTTGTCGACACCGCCCTCGGCGGTCAGCTCCTCAAGCGATGCGCCGCCGAGAAAGCACAAGTAGGCAGGGATCAGAGGCAGAACGCACGGCGAGGCGAAGCTGAGCACGCCGGCGCCGAATGAGCCCCAATAGGTGATGTCAAACGGATCCATTGAGTATGTCCCACAGAGGTAACGGGGCGGTTAGGCCCCGACAACCTTGATGCTGGTGTTCGGCTGCACATTGACGACTTTTTTCTTGCGAATGTAGTCGGATACGAGGTCGTAGACCGGCGGGCCTTCGGTGCCTTCGTTGACGGACGCCCAACCGCCGACCACATACTTTTTGCTCGGGTCGATGGTTTCGCCCGTCGACAGCAAGGTCATTTCGGAAATGCGTGAGCCGATCGTCTTGTGGATATCGATGCGATAGCCCATGCCGCCGACGCGCACCATGTCGCCGCCCTGTTGGTAATAGGGATCGGGATTGAACAGGTTGTCGGCAACGTCTTCCAAGATCAGCTTGAGGGTCTCGCCGGTCATTTCGCTGCGATAGGTGTTGGGGTAGGTGATCGAGGTCTGGGTGTAGACATCGTCAACGGTGATGTCTTGGCCCGGAATGAGCGTCGCGCCCCAGCGGAAGCCCGGTGACAGCGCGATTTGCGTTTCGCGTTCTTCCATAATCGCGTTGCAGATCAGGTCGTCGAAGGTGCCGTTGAAGTTGCCGCGGCGATACAGCAGGCTCTCGGTCTTGCCGAGTTTTTCGCCGATGATCTTTTGATGCGGGGCGCGGATGCCGTCCACAACTGCCTGAATTTCCGGGTCCGGCGCGATCACGTCGGAGAAAATGGGCATCAGTTTGTAGTTGTAGTTCTTGACCTTGCCGTTCTGCACGTCGAGGTCCAAGCGGCCCAGGAACTTGCCGTGCGAACCGGTGGCGACCAACAGCGTGTTGTTCACTTCGATCACGCCGGGAATGGCGTCATGGGTGTGGCCGGTCAAGATCACGTCGATGCCGTTGACGCGCGATGCCAGCTTGCGGTCCACGTCGAAGCCGTTGTGCGACGCCAGAACCACCAGTTCCGCACCCTCGGCGCGGGCCTTGTTGACGCTTTCCTGGACCATTTCGTCGCGGATGCCGAACGACCAGTCGGGGATCATGTAGCGCGGGTTGGCCACCGGGGTGTAGGGGAAGGCTTGGCCGATCACGGCGATTTTGACGCCGCCGCGCTCGAAATGCGCGGTCGAATCGAAGACCTTTTCCTGCCATTCGTTGTCCAACACGTTGCCGGCCAGGAACGGGAAGTTCAGCTTGCCGATCAATTCCTGCACGCGGTCGGCGCCGTAGGTGAATTCCCAGTGCGGCACCATCACGTCCACGCCCAGCGCGTTCATGGCGTCGACCATGTCTTCGCCTTGGTTCGCCAGCGAGGTGTAGGAACCTTGCCAAGTGTCGCCGCAATCGATCAACAGGGTGTTGGGTTCGCGTTGGGCGCGGATCGCTTTGATCAATGTCGCCATGTGCGCCAAGCCGCCGATGCGGCCGTATTCGTTGGCCAGTTGGCTGTAATCGACGCTCGAGAACGCGTAAGCGTCCGGCGTACCCGCCATCAGGCCGAAATTCTTGAGGAACGCTTCACCGGTCAGGTGCGGCGGCAGGCCGTGCACTTCGCCGACGCCCAGGTTGACCGACGGCTCGCGGAAATACAGCGGCACCAATTGGGCGTGAATGTCTGTGAAATTGAGCAACGTGACTTGGCCGACGCTGTCAAACTTGAGAAGGTCATCCTGGGTGATAGCCTGACTGGATGCCGCGCGCGCAATGCTGACGCCGGAACCAAGCAGCGCCGCGGTGGCGGCGGTCACCTGAAGGAAATCGCGACGGGTAATCATGGTGTGAAGTCTCCGTTACACAAGGTCTGTATTTTTTGTTGGTTTTGAACTTAACGAATGAAAATTTGGACAGAAAAGGGGCGGCAATCCACGCGGATGCCGCCCCCAATCGTCTACGCGTTATTTACGTACAGCCGGTGCTTCCATGGGAAGACCACGGCCACGCCACGCCAGATAGGTTTCCAGCGCAAGGTATTCATCCGAACCGTAACCATAAGGTTCCGCGCGAATGTTGGAGTTGCAACCGCGGAAGCGGCGGTGCAAGGAACCCGGCTTTTGCCATTTCAGGCGATACAGCGGGAAGCCGTTGGACTGACCTTGGGACAGAACTTCGGCGCGCACCATGTTACCGGCGTTGTCTTCATGACAGTGGCTGCAAGCCATGTCGAGCTGACCGCGACGCTGGTAATAGAAGGCTTCGCCCGTTTTCCAGAACGGGTTCAGCGCATCGGTTTTGGAATCCGCCGTGGTCATGCGCGGCATGCCACGCGACTGTTTGGCGATCAAACCGGTCATACCGAGCATGGCGTCCGATTCATATTTGAACGGATCGGCCTTTTGGTACTTGGTGCGGCACTTGTTGATGCGCAGCTCCACGTTGATCGGCTTGTGATCTTCCGCATCGTACACCGGGTAGTTGGCGGCGACGCCTTTCATCGGGATGCCGAAGCGGCCACCCGTTGCATCGTCGACGGCGCCGTGGCAATCGGCGCACGAAACGCCGGCTTCGCCTGCGGCGGCGTTGTAGATGCCTTCTGCGGCATCATAAACCGGCATGCCAGGATTTTCGAAATCGTCATCCTGCATGGCGCGGGTTTCCGCGGTTGCCGTTTTGTAACCGGACCAAACATTATCCCCATAAGGGTTTGGCACCTGATCGAGTTGCTTTGCGGTGGTGTTGGCGCCGTTACATGCGCCCAGCGCGAGACCCGCACCCAACACAGCAATAGCGGCGGTGATTGTCTTGAAACTCATGACGTTAGCCCTCCCTTCGTCGTGATTTAAGACACGGCCATGTCTTGAGACACAGTGGTGACTTCACCGTTATCGTCGGTCCATTTGAACTCGTACGTGCCGCTTTCCTTCGCCGTGATGAAGAAAGAAATGTACGGGTTGGCGGAAACGGACGGATGCATGTCTGCGCTGAACACGTCTGCGCCGTTAAAGGTGCAGGTGAACTTATTCAGGATAAGGCGCGGAATTTTATTGCCTTTTTTGTCTTTCCGGTTGCCGGTTTCCATGTCGTGGGCGGCCAGGGTTTTGACCTGGATCATATCGCCCGCTTTTGCCTTGTTCGGCAGCTTTACGCGAGGTTTTTTTGCCATTTGTATAGCACTCCTAATATTGTCTGCGTGACCAAAGGGGAGGGGCTGATCAGCCGCCGCAACCGCCGATGGTGACTTTCACTTCCTTCGTACCGGTCAAGACCGAACCGTCGCTCATGACGGCGGCGACCACGACGTTTTGGGTCTTGCCCAAACGAATACGCGTATTCACATCGGCTTTACCGGTCGGGGTCAGGTGGAAGGAAATGGTCTCAGGGCTCGGATTGCCCTCGGCAAACACGTGGATGTGCTTGACATAGTTGTCCGGGGTCATCGGGCTGTCGACGACAACGCCCACAGGGACGGTGGCGCCGTTTTCGGCGATTTCCGGAAGAGAGATGGAGACTTTGTCAGATGCGGTAGCGGAAGCGCCACCGGTAGCCTTGGAAAGCGCTTCTGCAGCGGCTTCGGGTGTGGCATGGGCAGTCGTAGCGAAACCCAGAGCCAACACACCTGCACCTGCGGCTTTAAGAGCCTCGCGGCGGTCCAAACGGACCATTTGCTGGATGTTTTTGCTCATTTTATCCTCTATGTGTTTGTTTTTTACGTCAGTCTCGCCAGGGGACTTAGTTCAGCGTCATCAGGTAGGCGACGACATCTTCGACTTCCTGAGCGCTCAAAATCGTTTTGCCTTGGAACTTCTTGAGCACACGATGCTGATCGGTTTTGTAGAAGCTCGGCATCATGGTGCCATGATTGATGACTTTGGGGTCAACAATACGCATGCGCAGCGTGGCTTCGTCCAAGCGCTGCGCCACGCCAGCCAAGTCGGGGCCGGTTTTTCCGTGGAACTGCTCTTCGGGGATCGGCATCACATGGCAAGCGAGGCAGTTGCCTTTTTTGCGGTTGATGACGACTTTTTTGCCGTTGGCTGCATCGCCAGCTTTTCCGGTCAAAGAAGCCGGAATGGAATCGTCGACGATGCTGTATTGCGCCATTTCTTCAGCTTGCGCGGACGCGGCGATGGTGCCGGCGAGCGTAAGACCGAAAAAGGCGCTCATCAGTTTAGTGTGTTTCATTATCCCTCCCATAGACTAGCCAGAATCGACCAGTTTCCCAATATCATCCCTCGAACGACAAGGGGAACTGAGACAAGCCTAATAGCTAGGTCTCGGATAGAACAAGCCCAATTATCAAAATAAAGGACTTGAATTGGTTGTAGGCCTCCCAAACGCGTGTTGTTTCTATCTTTTAAGCGTAGAAAATACATTGAACACGCATTCGTACCGAAAAACATGGGTCATATTTTAATTACCCATGAATGTGCTGTGTATTAGCACTCTGTTACATTAGAGAGCTTTCATCCTCGTGGCAAGCCCTCAGACACACAAAATCGCATTTATTAAAAAGAAAAAAGCGGGGATAAACCCCGCTTTTCTGCCCTTATTAGGGTTTTCCCTAATACGTTAACTGCGGCTTATCATGGCCTTGAGGCCGCCCATGACGGAGTCTTCTTCCAGCGCCTTAAGCCCCCAAATTGCACCTACGATGATCGACGCCAGGGCGATCAAGGAACCCAACGCCAGCGTCGACATACCGGTCAAGCCTTGGCCGATGGTGCAGCCCAGGGCGAGCACGCCGCCGATGCCCATCATGATTGCGCCGACCATATGGCTTTTCATGTCGTCCGCGCCGTTGAAGGCTTCGATATGGAACGACTTGGTGGCGACGGCCATCAAGAACGAACCGACGATGACGCCACCCACCGCTGCAATGCCGAAGTTGATCGACGCGCCGGTGAAGGTCATCAGGTATTGAATCGATTCTGCCGACGGGGCGACGAAGGTGAACGAGAACATCTGCGTCGGTTCGAATTCGTCTGCCCCCAGCACGCCGGTGATGTACCAACCGACCGGGATCAACAAGCCGATGATCAGCGCGCCGATGATATCTTGGAAGGAGCCGCGGAATTCTTCGTTTTTGAAGCAATACGCGGCAATCGCCACAGCAAACGCGAGGGTCACGCCGAGCCGCAGGCTTTCGGTTTCCGTGCCGATGAAGGCGGCGAGTATTTCAACCATCGACTGGCTTTCCAGGCCGAAGGCCGTGAGGTCGGTGTTGAAGGCTTCCAACTCGATGCGCGCCAAGCCGATCAGGCCGCGCAAGGTCATATAGGCGGTGACGCCCATGATCATGAACACGACGATGGATTTGAGGTTGCCGCCACCGATGCGCACCAGGGTTTTGTTGCCGCAGCCGCCGGCGCGGGTCATGCCGTAACCGAAGAGCAAGCCACCGACGATGGCGCCGGGCCACCCCAGGCTGGAGGTCAGATAGATTGCGCCGCCATCGGCCGGGGCGCGGGTCAGATCGATCAGTTCAAGCATATGCAAGGCTTGGGTGCCGAGAATCGCCACCGCGATGGCCAGCATCCAGGCCCGAAAACGGGTGGTGTCGCCCATGAGAATCATGTCGGATACGCCGCCCATGGTGCAGAAATTTGTTTTGTTGGCCGTCGCGCCAAAGAGGATCCCTGCGGCAAAGCCGGCAGTTGCGACCAGAGTGGCCACACTCATGTCTTCCATCGTGTGTCTCCCGATGTTTTCGCCCGTGTTGTGGTGTGTGTTGTGTTTTTATTGCGGTTTTCCCGCTTTTGTGGACGCGGATTATGCCCGAGTCCATTCGATTAGGGCAAACGATATAGAGTATTTTAGAGCGTTTGTATATTAGGTTTGTCTAAATGGATTCTGTGTGTATATTAGATCGACCTTAAGTGAGAATCTCCCCAGCAGAGGGTAGTCCATGTAAGGTTGTGACAAAAACAGGGTTACGGTCAGCCGCAATTGCGGGATTTCAATATTCGCGTTTTTACGCTGAAATTAAGCGCGTAGGCACGGAATACTACCCAGCAGATCAGGTTGACGTTTAGATTACGCGTATATAAGCAAAATCTAAAATCACTGCGCAGCATGTCTGCGCATGCGAAATGTGTCAGGGACGGCCGCCAAAGCGCAGCACTCGCGGCCACGGTCGAGACGGCAAACAATTGGGAGACGAACAGTGAGTGAAGGTAGCAACAATAAGAAGATGAGCATCATCGTGACGAAGGGGACCCTGGACTGGGCCTATCCTCCGTTCATTCTCGCCTCCACGGCCGCGAGCCTGGACGTCGACGTGACGCTCTTTTTCACCTTTTACGGTCTTCAGCTTTTGAAGAAAGACCTCAGCCATTTGCAGATTTCCACGCTTGGTAACCCGGGTATGGAAATGCCGATGATGGGCATGCACATGACCATGCCCAACATCATTTCCGCGATTCCCGGCGTCGACGCCATGGCATCGTCCATGATGCGCAGCCTGATCAAGAAAAAGGGTGTGGCTTCTATTCCCGAGCTGCGCGACATCTGCATCGAAAGCGATGTCAAGATCGTCGGCTGCCAGATGACGCTGGATCTGTTCGAGTGGACGCCGGAGATGATGATCCCGGAAATGGAACTCGGCGGCGCCGCGACCTACATGGGCGAAGCGCTGGAATCCGACATCAACCTGTATATCTAATCTCGCCGTGCGCCTGGACACGCTGTGTCCGGGCGTCACGCCATCGCGACTTTTGCTCTTGAGCCTGTCTCAAGAGCGGAACGGATGACATTATGCGCCGTTTGGCGGCATAATAGCGTCCTTCTTTATACATTTTGAGGGTCTTGAGATGAAATCAGTGATGACTGCAGTGGCCCTGGCTGCCACATTGACGAGTGCAAGTGTTGTGCACGCTATGGACGCCGCTGCGCTTAAGGGTGAAGCCGTTTCCGTTGTGAAATCTTTCGGCGGGCCGTTGAAGATGGCCCTGCAGGAAGGCATGAAAAATGGTGGGCCGGTGAACGCCATCGCCGCTTGTAATGAAAAGGCGCCTGAAATTGCCGCCGCTGCATCCGCTAAATCCGGCTGGAGCGTCGGTCGCACCAGCTTGAAGCTGCGCAATCCGCACAATGAACCGGATGCATGGGAGCAGAAAGTGCTTCAGCAGTTCGAGGATCGCAAAGCGGCCGGCGAAAGCCCTGACGCCATCGCGTTCGGCGAAGTGGTCGAAATGGACGGCAAGAAGCAGTTCCGTTTCATGAAAGCCATCGGCACCGCCGATCTGTGCTTGAACTGCCATGGTTCCGACATCAAAGCGGAAGTCGCGGCGAAGTTGGACGGCTTGTATCCGGGCGACCAGGCGCGTGGCTTTTCCAAGGGCGACATTCGTGGCGCCTTCACATTGAAAAAAGATCTCTGAGGTCTTTTGAGCGGCGCAAAGTGGAGCGTTTGACGTGGTAATAGACCTTACGAACGGTCAAGATGAGGCAACGCCTCTCAATCAATTGTTCGGCTTGTGCAGCGCCGGCAATCAGGATACCGAGTTTTTGCCTGAGCGCCGGTCGTTGCGCATTCACGGTCATTCCACGACCATTCGCCTGGAACGCGCGTTTTGGAATGTGCTTGAAGAGCTCGCCGCGACGGAAGACATGACCGTCGCCGGGATCGTCACCAAAATTTACGACCATTGCCAGTTTGCCAATCAAAAAAACTTGGCTTCGTGCTTGCGGGTTGTCTGTCTCAAGTTTATCAATATTGGCTTGTAGAATTGTCCGACCGATCCGCATTTTCAAATCCATTCAGGATTTATCGTTTTAACCATCACCCCAAAGACAAGAGAGATACAAAATGGCTACCCAAACTCTTGACACCAAAGGCATGAACTGCCCGCTCCCGATCCTCAAGACCAAAAAGGCGATGAAGGATCTTGCTGCTGGCGAAACCCTTGAGGTGCTGTCCACCGATCCCGGTTCCGTGAAAGACATGGAAGCTTTTTGCAAGTCCACCGGCAACACGCTGTTGAGCAGCAAAGAAGACGGCGGCGTTTACGTCTACGAAATCCAAAAGGGTTAATCGCTCTCTCGGATTGGAAAACGTTACGTTTTTCTGATTTCGTGACGTGACGGTTTTTTCCGGTCCCGGAGCAGCTTGTCTGTTCCGGGACCGGTTTGTTTATAGCCTGACGTATAGAGATTGAGATCATGAACCGACTGAGACCCGCCTTGATGGCGATTGCACTCTTGCTGCCATCCGTTTCCGCGGGTGCCGCTGAACTGGTGTATTTTGGTTCTGCGGCTTGCTCCGTTTGCGAAACCTGGGACCGGGAAGTCGGTGAAATCTATCCCAAGACGTCCGAATCGAAAACGTTGCCGCTTCGCCATCACGATGTTCACGACGACAAGCCAGACGACATCGCCTTTATCAAAGGGGTGATTTTCACCCCGACGTTCGTCGCCATCGAAGATGGCCGCGAGATTGGGCGCATCGTCGGTTACATGGGCGACTTCTTTTTCTGGGAGCAGGTGGATGGTTTGATCAAGAAACTAAACCCGGTCTCGGTACAAAAATCGGCAGCATGTTCCGACATGGGCGATCTGCCATCGAAATCGCCCTGCTAACCACGGATAAGGGTGCAATCTTAAAGTCATAGCTCTGTGCTTAAGTCGCATGCAGGTCTGTTCTTTACTTGCATTTAATCGTGTGCAGGGAAAGAATGGTCCTGGAATCATTGATGATTTGCCTGTCGTCCGGGGGGGCGACACTTTTGTCATCCAGTGCCACACAAAACGATTCTTGCTTCAGGTACCCCGTCTACGGCGGGCGTGCTTTAGCAGGGCGACAATAAGCGGAAGGGCTCAGCAGGGAATGACTTCATCTACCGATGGAGGGGGGGCGAGCGGCTCGGGTGTGCCAACACGTTGGACACGGGATCTGTTCGATACTCTGCACAACGACTTGGTCGTCTACCTGCGCGGCGGGCGCATTCTCGACATCAACACCAACGGCCTCGTGATGCTCGGCTTGGATAGCCGCGAGCAGGCGCTGGGGACGTTTTTCGCCGACTACGTCGACCGGGATCAGTTGACCGGTGCTCTGGCGGTGTTGTCGGGTAAGGCCGAACCCGGGTCGGAAACCACAGTAAGGCTTCAACCGAAGAATGGTGACGGTGATATCGAGGTTGCGATCAGCTCGCTCAAAATGGGCGAAAACGATGAAGGTTTGGCGTTGCGGGCGCGCCGCACCCGCACCGTTGCAGAACGCAAGCAGGGCGACCTGATCGGCAGCAACCTCTACCGCTATCTTTTCGAAACCTCACAAGCAATGATCTGCGTTTTGGATGTCGACGGCTACATCTTGTTGTCCAACGAATCCGCATGGCGCATCCTCGGTTATGAAGGTGCGGCGGGACTGGCGGGGCGGCCGTTTTTACACATCGTGCATCCCGATTATCATGGTGTGATGGAAGCGGGGTTGGATATTTTCGCGGCGGAAACTGAACCGCTGCCACTGAAGTTCTTGCGCGCGGATGCCAATATTATCGATGCGGAGGTCAAGTTTTCGCCCATTGGTGACGGGCAATTCATGCTCGAAGCGCGCGACATCACCGACCGCACCCGCGCGGCCGAAGTGCTGCAAGAGCGCGAACAACGCCTGCGCGGCATTCTCGACACCGTCGCCGACGCCATCATCACCATCGACCCCAAAGGCAAGGTGGTGGCCTTCAACAAGGCCGCCGAGCATATTTTCGGTTACGAGGCACGCGAAGTTCTGGGCCACAACATTTCGATGCTGGTGGCCGAACCCCACGCCAGCAATCACGATCAATACCTCGCCAACTATGTCGCGACCGGCGTGAAAAAGATCATCGGCGTGACCGGCCGCGAAGAGGTCGGGGTGCGCAAGAACGGCGAAAACTTCCCCCTGGAACTGGCGGTCACCGAGTTGCGCCATGGCACCAGGCGCTTTTTCACCGGGGTGGTGCGGGACATCACCCAACGCAAACAGGCTGAGGAGCAACTGCGCCGCGCCCACGATGAACTGGAAATGCGGGTTGAGGAACGCACCCGCGAACTGACCCAGGAAATCGTCGAGCGTCATCGCGCCGAGGACAAGTTGCGCTTGGCCGGCGAGGTTATCGAGGCGCTGACCGAGGGCGTGGTCATCATCGATCCCGATTTCCGCATCAGTTCGGTCAATCCGGCCTACACGGTCATTTCCGGCTACAGCGTCGAAGAAGTCATCGGCAATTTCCCCATCAACCACACCGCGCTCAGCCAAGGCGGGGCAATGTTCGACGAGATGTGGTCGGGGCTCGAAGCGCGTGGACGTTGGGAAGGGGAATTCTGGAACCTGCGCAAAAATGGCGACGAGTACGCCGAACGCCTGTCGGTCACTGCGATCACCAGCCCCAGCGGGGAAGTGATGCAATTCGCCGCGATCATTTCCGACATCACCAAGCGCAAGCAAGATGAAGAGCGCATTCTTTATCAAGCCAATTACGACAGTTTGACGGGGTTGCCCAACCGCTCGCTGTTTCTCGACCGCTTAACCCAGGCGATCAACAACATGGAACGCTCGCAAAAGAGCCTCGGGCTGCTGTTCATCGATCTGGACGGCTTCAAATTGGTCAACGATACCCTCGGCCACGACGTCGGCGACATGTTGCTCAAGGAAGCGGCCAAGCGCTTGGGTTCGTGCGTGCGCACCGGCGACACCGTGGCGCGTTTGGGCGGCGATGAATTCACCATCATCATGCCCAACTTGGAAAATTCGCAAAATGCACCGTTGTTGGCGCAGCGCGTCTTGGACAGTTTGGGGCGGACATTCTTGCTCGGCGGGCACGAGGCGTTCATCTCGGGCTCGATCGGCATCACCATTTATCCCGATGACGCCAAGGACGCCCAAGAACTTCTTAAAAACGCCGATTCCGCCATGTACCGCGCCAAGGAAGAGGGCAAGGCCAACTTCCAGTTCTACACCTCCGACATGAACGATCAGATCAAGGAGCGCCTGGTCGTCAAGAACGGTCTGTCCAAGGCGCTGGAAAACGACGAGTTTTTGTTGCTATATCAGCCCAAGCTGGATCTCAAGACCAACCGCGTCACCGGTGCGGAAGCCCTGATGCGTTGGGACAGCCCCGACATGGGGCTGGTCAGTCCGGTCAAATTCATCCCCGTGCTTGAAGAAACCGGTATGGTGGTCGAAGTCGGCGAGTGGGCCATCCACACTGCCTGCCGTCAGCATGCTCAGTGGCTCAAGCAAGGCTTGCCGCCGATCAAAATCGCGGTGAACCTGTCGGCGCGCCAGCTGCGCGAACCGTCGTTCGTCAAGATCGTCAAGGCGGCGCTGAAAAAGGCCGATCTGCCGCCCAGTGCGTTGGAGATCGAAATCACCGAAAGCATGCTGATGAGCGACGCGCCGATCATCGTCGCGGCGCTGGAAGACCTGCACGATTTCGGCGTGCACATTTCCATGGACGACTTCGGCACCGGCTATTCGTCGCTGAGTTACTTGAAGCGCTTTCCCATCGATACCATCAAAATCGACCGGTCGTTCGTCAACGACATCCATGTCGATGCCGACGATGCCGAGATCATTCATACCATCATCAACATGGGCCACACCCTGAACCGCAAGATCATCGCCGAAGGTGTCGAGACCGAGGAACAGTTGGACATCCTCAAAGCCTATCGCTGCGATGAAATTCAGGGATATTTCTTCTCACGCCCGTTGGCTGCCGACGATTTTCTGACGTTCGTCAAAGGCTTGCCCGGTTCGTAACGTTTTCGGATCGTAACGCCAGGGGCCGAACGTATCAGTATATCAGCTGTTCTTCTTCGCCCTGACCGGCGATGACGATTTCGCCGCTGTCGGCCAGTTGCTTGGCGATGGTGACGATGGCGGCCTGGGCTTCGTCGACGTCCTTCAAGCGCACCGCGCCCATGGCGTCCATA
>NZ_DATCTF010000008.1 GCF_036568125.1 Magnetovibrio sp. | reverse complement strand
GGGTTCTTCGATCAACGGCAAGGACGTGACGTTCGAAAACATCGCTTCGGGCGACTATCCGGTTTCGCGCGCGCTGTTCTTCTACGTCAAGAACGCCCACGTCGGCAAAGTTCCCGGCATCCAAGAATACGTTGCCGAGTTTACCTCCGACAAAGCATGGGGCGAAGAAGGCTACCTGGCCGACAAGGGTTTGATCCCGATGCCGAAGGCCGAACGCGCCAAGTTCGCGGACGACGCCAAGGCGCTCGCAAACCTGTCGATGTAATCGCCGACTAAGACAGAACAAAACAACCGGCGGCGATCGCACGTATTTCAGATCGTCGCCGGAATTTGTTTGGAGATTTCAGACGTGACCACGTCAACGATACAAAAGAATCGCGCACCGAAGAAAGGTGGAGGCCGGATGTACGTCACACCGTCTCGGCGCGCGAAGAAGGCCGTGGAAGCCGCGATCAAGGGGGTCTTGATCGCCAGTTCCACGGTCGCGATTTTGACCACGGTCGGCATCGTCGCTTCGCTGTTGTTCGAAGCGATGCGTTTCTTTAGCGAAATTCCGATGACCGACTTTCTGTTCGGTTTGGAATGGAGCCCGCAAACCGCCATTCGCGCCGATCAGGTCGGCGCATCGGGGTCGTTCGGCGCGGTGCCGTTGTTCGTCGGTACGTTGTTGATCAGCGCCATCGCACTTTTGGTGGCGACGCCGGTCGGCTTGTTTGCGGCAATTTATCTGGCCGAATATGCCCACACCAATGTGCGCAATTGGGTTAAGCCGATTTTGGAAATTCTCGCCGGTATCCCGACCGTAGTTTACGGTTTTTTCGCCGCGCTTGTGGTTGCACCGTGGTTGCGCGGCACCGGTGAAGCGGTTGGCTTCGATGTTTCATCCGAAAGTGCGCTGGCCGCCGGTTTGGTGATGGGGGTGATGATCACCCCACTGATTTCCAGCTTGTCGGACGACGTCATCAACGCCGTTCCACAAGCCATGCGCGACGGGTCTTTCGGTCTGGGCGCAACCAAATCCGAAACGATCCGAAATGTGGTTCTGCCCGCGGCGTTGCCGGGGATTATGGGCGGCTTGCTGCTGGCAGCATCGCGCGCCATCGGCGAAACCATGATCGTGGTGATGGCGGCAGGCTTGGCAGCCAACTTGACGGCTAACCCCTTGCAGGCGGTGACCACGGTGACGGTGCAGATTGTCACCTTGTTGACCGGCGACCAAGAATTCGACAGCGCCAAGACTTTGGCGGCGTTTGCACTCGGTCTGATGTTGTTTGTCACGACCTTGGTCTTGAACGTCTTCGCCCTTCATATCGTTAAAAAGTATCGTGAACAGTATGACTGATTCCATGAGCAAGTCCGAACGCATTCAAAAAGGTCTCGCAAAGCGTTATCGCGCGGAAAAGCGCTTTCGCCTGTATGGGATCGTCGCCATCGCGGTCGCCATTTCGTTTCTCGTGGTGATGTTGACCGCCATCGGCATTCGCGGCGTGGGGGCGTTCCAGCAAACGCACGTCGCGTTGACGGTGAAGTTCGACGAAGAAATGGTGAAGGACAACAACTGGCAGGGCATTGTTAAAAATGCCATGCGCGAGACCTTTCCCGAGGTCAAGTCGCGCAGCGACAAGAAGTTGCTTTATAAGCTGATGAGTTCCGGCGCAGGCTTCGACTTGCAAAACATGTTCAAGCAAGACCCGGAGCTGCTCGGTCAAGTGCGCACCATCTGGTTGCCGGCATCCGATGACATCGACATGTTGATGAAGGGTGCCATCGACCGCAACGCACCGGAAGATGATCGCCGCGTAACCGACAAGGAAATCGCCTGGGTCGACCAATGGTTGGCGGGCGATCTTATCGAACTGCAGTTCAACACCCGCTTCTTTACCGCAGGCGATTCCCGCGAACCGGAACTGGCGGGCATTCTCGGCGCGTTCATGGGCTCGTTGCTGAGCCTTTCGATCTGTTTCTTACTGTCGTTCCCGCTCGGCATCATGACCGCGGTGTATCTGGAAGAGTTTGCGCCCAAAAATAGGTGGACCGATCTGATCGAGGTCAACATCAACAACCTCGCGGCAGTGCCGTCGATCGTGTTCGGCTTGTTGGGATTGGCGGTATTTTTGAACTTCTTCATGTTGCCGCGTTCGGCCCCCGTTGTCGGCGGCATGGTGCTGGCGCTGATGACGCTGCCGACCATCATCATCGCCGCGCGTGCGGCATTGCGCGCGGTGCCGCCGTCGATCCGCGAAGCGGCCTACGGCATTGGTGCAAGCAAAGTGCAGACGGTCGTCCATCATGTTTTGCCGTTGGCAATGCCCGGCATGCTGACCGGTACGATTATCGGCATGGCCCAGGCGTTGGGCGAAAGCGCGCCGCTTTTGATGATCGGCATGGTGGCATTCATCGTCGATATTCCGGGCAGCTTCGTCGATCCGGCGACGGCATTGCCGGTGCAGATTTATTTGTGGGCGGACAGTCCCGAACGGGCGTTCACCGAACGCACCGCTGCGGCGATCATCGTCCTCGTTGGTTTTCTCATTATTATGAACTTGCTCGCGGTGATCCTGCGTCGGAAGTTCGAACGACGCTGGTAAGGAGTACGCATAATGGAACTTGCCATTCACACAGAAGTTTCCGATCTGGCCCGTGTCAATCCACACGGGGTCAGCTTGCCGCATAAGGTTACGGCACAAGGCGTCAACGTTTTTTACGGCGACAAGCAGGCGCTGAAAAACATCAACCTCGATATTCCGTCGAACATGGTTACGGCGCTGATCGGTCCGTCCGGTTGCGGTAAGTCGACGTTTTTGCGTTGCCTCAATCGCATGAATGACGTGGTTGACGGGTGTCGCATCGAAGGTCAAATGACGCTGGACGGTGAAGACATCTATGCCCGCGGCGTCGATGTCGTGCACTTGCGCGCGCGTGTCGGCATGGTGTTCCAAAAACCCAACCCGTTTCCCAAATCGATTTACGACAACGTGGCATACGGTCCGCGCATTCACGGACTGGCGAAAAATCGCAACGACATGGATGAAATCGTGTTGACCAGTCTGGAAAAGGCGGGTCTTCTCGATGAAGTGCGCGACCGTTTGGAAGCGCCCGGCACCGGTCTTTCCGGTGGGCAGCAGCAACGCTTGTGTATTGCCCGTGCCATTGCGGTGGAACCGGAAGTGATTTTGATGGACGAGCCGTGCTCGGCGTTGGATCCAATCGCCACGGCTAAGATCGAAGAGCTGATCGATGAGCTTAAGGAAAACTATACCATCATCATGGTGACGCACTCCATGCAGCAGGCTGCGCGCGTGTCGCAAAAGACCGCGTTCTTCCATCTCGGCGAACTGGTCGAACAGGGCGATACCACGGACATTTTCACCAAACCCGAAGACGAACGCACCCAGGCGTACGTTACGGGCCGCATCGGTTAAGGGGACCGCAACCCGATGGAACACGAACATATCGTTTCGTCTTTTGACGAAGACCTGAGCAAACTTGACGGCATTATCGCCCAAATGGGCGGGCTGGCCGAGCGCCAGCTGGCCGATGCCGTCGATGCGCTGAACCGCCGCGACGTGACGTTGGCGCAAAAAGTGATCGAAACCGACAAGCAGATCGACCTGCTTGAAGAAGAGATCGACAACTTCACCATTCGCGTTTTGGCCCTGCGCCAGCCGATGGCCGATGATTTGCGCGCCGTCGTGGTGGCGCTGAAAATGGCTGCGAACTTGGAACGCATTGGCGATTACGCCAAAAACGTCGCCAAACGTACGCTGACGTTGTCGACCATGGAGCCGGTAGGCAACGCCACAGCGAGCATCCAGCGCATGGCGCGTCAAGTGCAAGGCATGATCAAGAACGTGCTCGACGCTTATGGTGCGCATGATATGGCCAAGGCCGATGATGTGCGCATGCGCGACGAAGAGGTCGATTTGATGCACACGAGCTTGTTTCGCGAGCTGTTGACCTACATGCTAGAGGATCCACGCAACATCACGGCGTGCACGCATCTTTTGTTTGTGGCCAAGAATGTCGAGCGTATCGGCGATCACGTCACATCCATCGCCGAAAATGTTCACTTTCTCGTGTCTGGCGAAATGCCTGCCGTTGAACGCCCCAAAAGCGATCGTTCAAGCGAGACGGTGATCGAAGAGGGCTGAGGAGACTGACTTGGAACACATGGTTCTTATTGTCGAGGACGAACCGCCCCAGGCGGAACTGTTGTCGTACAATCTCGAAAAAGAAGGTTTCAGGGTCTTGATCGCCCAAGACGGGGAAGAGGGCTTGTTGATGGCCCAGGAAAACACCCCCGATGCGATCGTGCTCGATTGGATGCTGCCGGGCCTGAGCGGTATCGAAGTGTGCCGCCAACTGCGCGGTTCTTCCGACACCCGTGAAATCCCGATCTTGATGCTGACGGCTCGTGGTGAGGAAGAAGACCGCGTGCGCGGCATCGAAACCGGCGCCGACGATTACGTGGTCAAACCTTACAGTCCACGCGAAGTGGTGGCGCGCATCAAGGCGCTGTTGCGCCGCGCCAATCCGTCCTTGTCGAGCGAAGCGTTGCAGTACGCCGACATCGCCATGGACTTGGCCCAGCATAAGGTCAACCGCGACGGTCGTTCGATTCACTTAGGTCCGACCGAATTTCGCTTGCTGAAAACCTTGATGGAGCGGCCCGGCCGCGTGTTTTCACGCGAACGGTTGCTCGATCTGGTGTGGGGCCGTGACGTCTATGTCGAAGACCGAACCGTCGATGTGCACATTCGCCGGTTGCGCAAAGCCCTCAACGAAGGCGGCGGCGAGGACGTGATTCGCACGGTGCGCGGCGAAGGCTACGCCATCGATACGGACAAAGGCATCTGAAGCTGTCTGTCATTCGCTGTGAAGCGCCGTCCCTCGGGGCGGCGTTTTTTTTCGGCAATTCGGGATATTGCTTCGTGTGATGGCCGTCATCGCCGGTTTTCAGGGATTTTGCCATGATCAAGCCGGGCGCAATTGACACTTGCCCCTTTGGGGCTTATTGTAAGTGAACGATTGTTTACATTAGGTGTCGCGTTACAGGATCTGCGAACATGAGTAGGCAAAAAGACAAATCCGGTTTTGGCGTCAAAGGAAAGGACGATCTCGCCAGATCCTTTGGCGAGATGTTGTTGAGCGGCCGGGCGCTGGAAAAGCGCAAAAGCCCGCACATTAAACTTGAACCCAAACTGAAACCTCGTGCCAAAGCATCTTTCGGGCGCAAGGATGGCGCACCGGGCACTTCCGTCCGCGAACCCCAAGGCGGATCCGGGCAACGCTGGTTGCGGCTGCCAAATCTGTTTAAGCGCCGCAGTTGGAAAACGTTGGTTGTGTGGGGTTTCGCCATTGCATTGGCCGTGCAGGCGATGGCCTTGGTGTTCAACGTGCCGGTACCGACCTTGGGCGGACGCCAACTGTGGACCGATGTACGCATCAGCGACGGCTGGCGGGTGCAGTGTCATGCCTGGACCGGGCATTGTCGCTTGCTGGACCGTCACAACCTTCGCCACGACTGGGGCAGGGAAGACGAGATGCTGGCGGCGTTGGATACGATGGTTGCCCAAGGGCGTATTCAGGCCCCGCGTCCCGATGCGGTGGTGCTGGTACACGGTCTGGGGCGGTCCGCGCATAGTCTCGATAAGATGGCCGAAGAGCTGCGCGCGCAGGGGTTCGAAGCGGTCCAGTTCAACTATGCCAGCACCCAAGGTGCGATCGCGGATCATGCTCGTGCGCTGAACCGTGTTCTAGACGGACTGAAAGGCGTACGCACGGTGTCGTTCGTGACCCATTCCTTAGGCGGTCCGGTGGTGCGGCAGGCTTTAGAGCAGAATAAACAAGATTTTGAAGTGGGGCGGGTGGTGATGTTGGCGCCACCAAACCAAGGCAGCCACGTGGCGCGAACCCTATCGCAGTACGCCTTTTTTCGCACGCTCCTCGGTCCGGCTTTGACGGATCTGGCTTCACCCTCTATGCAGGTATTGGCGAAACCGCCGTCGCCGTTTGCGGTCATCGCGGGGCGTGTGTCGGTGTTGAGCGGGGATGGGGACGGTGTGGTGGACATCGAAGAGACCAAATTGAAGCACATGAGCAAACATCTGGTCGTGCCCGCGAGCCATACGTTCATTATGGACCACCCCGATGTGATATCCTTTAGCGTCGATTTTATCGGCGCGGTTCGCAAACATGCGATTGAAACGCAAAAAGCTCAGAACGAGGGACACAAGACATGAGTTTCGACATGGCTCACCTGCTGAAAAGCCGTCGCTTTCTGCCGCTGTTTGTGACCCAGTTTTTGGGCGCGATGAACGACAATTTGTTCAAAAGTGCGTTGGTGATGCTGGTGACATACGAACTGGCGGAAGCCGCCGGGATCGATGGTCCGTTAATGGTCACGGCGGCGGCGGGTGTGTTCATTTTGCCGTTCTTTCTGTTCAGCGCCACCGCCGGGCAACTTGCCGATCGTTTCGACAAGGCGCAATTGGCGCGGTTCGTCAAAGCCGCCGAAGTGGTGATCATGACCGGCGCGGCGGCGGCGTTTTTCAGCCAAAACGTCTGGGCGTTGATGGCGGTGTTGTTTTTGATGGGCGCGCAGTCGTCGTTGTTCGGTCCGGTCAAGTACGCAATCTTGCCGCAACACCTGCATGCGGATGAACTGATCGCCGGCAACGCGATGGTCGAGGCCGGAACCTTTCTCGCCATCTTGCTCGGTACCATCGCGGGCGGCTTGTTGATCCTGACCGACGGCGGTGTGCTGTTGGTGTCGAGCCTGATCGTGGCGGTGGCGTTGCTCGGTTACGCCGCCAGCCTCTTCATCCCCGCAGCGCCTGCGCTCAACCAGGATCTGAAGGTCGATCTCAACGTGATCGGCGCGACCGCACGGATGTTGCGTCATGCGATCGGGCGGCGCGATGTGTTTTTGTCGATCTTGGGGATCTCGTGGTTCTGGCTGGTGGGGGCGACGTTTCTCAGTCAGTTTCCGACCTTTGCCAAGGTGACGTTGAACGGCGACGAAAGCGTGGTAACGCTGTTTCTGTCGATTTTCTCCATTGGCATCGCCATCGGGTCAATGCTGTGCAGCAAGGTGTTGAAGGGCGAGGTCACGGCTAAGTATGTGCCGTTCGGCGCGATCTTGATGACGGTGTTCATGACCGATCTGTATTTCGCCAGCACTCATGTGTCGGCGCTGATCGGCATCGGTGGCGAATTGGCCGGAGTGCAGACGTTTCTGGCCCAACCCATCGGCATGCGCATCACCTTCGATTTGCTGATGGTGGCGATCTGCGGCGGCCTGTACATCGTGCCGCTGTACGCCATTTTGCAAAGTCGCGGCGAAGATACCCACCGGTCACGCGACATCGCATCCAATAACATCGTCAACGCCTTGTTCATGGTGGTTTCGGCTTTGGTGGTGTCGGGATTGTTGGCGGGCGGCATGACGGTGCCGGGCGTGTTCATGACCGTCGCCATCGCCAACGCGGGCGTGGCGCTCTACATCTGTCGCTTGCTGCCGGATGCCTTGATCAAGGCGTTCATGGTGTGGTTGTTCAAGCTGGCCTTTCGCGTCGAGGTCAAGGGCTTGGAGAATTGGCAAGCGGTTGGCGACAAGGCGGTGATCGTTGTCAACCACGTGTCGTTCTTGGACGGTGCGTTGCTGGCGGCGTTCTTGCCGGAAAAACCGATGTTCGCCATCAACACCCACATGGCGGAACGGTGGTGGGTGCGGCCGTTCTTGATGTTGTTCGAAGCGTTCCCCATGGATCCGACCAAGCCGCTCAGCACCAAGTCGTTGATCAAGGAAGTCGCCAAGGGCAAAAAGTGCGTGATCTTTCCCGAAGGTCGCATCACCGTCACCGGCGGCCTGATGAAGGTCTACGAAGGTCCGGCGCTGATTGCCGACAAGGCCGACGCGGATGTGTTGCCGGTGCGCATCGACGGGGCGGAATTTTCCATGTTTTCGCGCCTCAAGGGCACGGTACGCCGGCGCTGGTTCCCGAAAATCACGTTAACCGTTTTGCCGCCGCGGCGTTTGACGGTCAATACAGAGTTGAAAGGTTCCGCCCGCCGCGCCCAAGCAGGGCTTGAACTGTACGACGTGATGAGCGATTTGATGTTTGAATCGCGCCGTACCCGCCAAACCCTGTTCGACGCGCTTTTGGACGCCCGCACCATCTATGGATCGCGCGCAATCGTGCTGGAAGACATCGCCCGCGCGCCGCTGAGCTACGGCAAGCTGGTCAGCGGTTCCATCGCGTTGGGGCGCAAACTCGCAAGGATCACCGGCAAGGGTGCCAACGTCGGTGTATTGCTGCCCAATTCTGTCGGCACGGCGGTGACGTTTTTCGCCTTGCAAGCGGTGGGGCGGGTTCCGGCGATGCTCAATTTCTCTGCCGGCGTCGGCAATATGATCTCGGCACTAAAAACGGCGGAAGTGGACGTGCTGTTGACCTCCAAGGCGTTTGTCGAGGCGGGCGAACTGCATCAAACCATCGACGCCTTGCGCGAACATACCAAAGTGGTGTGGTTGGAAGACGTCAAAGCGGGTGTCGGCTTTATCGATAAGCTGGGCGCGGTGATGTTTTCGACCTTTGCGGCGCGGGCGTGGCATCGCGGTTTCGTCAAAGACCCGCAGCGCCCCGCGGCAGTGTTGTTCACTTCGGGGTCCGAAGGCGCGCCCAAGGGCGTGGTGCTCAGCCACGACAATCTATTGGCCAATCGCTATCAGTTGGCGGCGCGGATCGAATTCAACCCCACCGACGTCGTGTTCAACGCCCTGCCGGTGTTTCACAGCTTCGGTCTCACCAGCGGGATGCTTTTGCCGGTTCTGGCGGGCGTGCGCACATTCCTCTATCCATCGCCGTTGCATTACCGGGTGGTGCCGGAATTGGTATACGATTCCAATGCGACCATCATGTTCGGCACCGACACGTTCTTGGCGGGATATGCCCGCGCCGCCAATCCGTACGATTTTTTCAAAGTCCGTTACGTCTGTGCGGGCGCGGAAAAAGTCAAAGACGATACCCGCAAAGATTTCGTGGAAAAATTCGGTTTGCGGATTTTGGAAGGCTACGGCGCAACCGAAACGGCCCCGGTCTTGTCGTTCAATACCCCAATGCATTTTAAACTCGGTACCGTGGGGCGCTTGTTGCCGGGGATCGAGCATAAGCTGGTTGCCGTTCCGGGGATCGAACGCGGTGGCAAGCTGGTGGTGCGCGGCCCCAATGTGATGATGGGCTACCTGCTGGCGGATAATCCCGGCGTTTTGGTGCCGCCCAAAGACGGCTGGTACGACACCGGCGATATCGTTTCCATTGACGATTTCGGTTTCGTCACCATCCAAGGCCGGGCCAAGCGCTTTGCTAAAATCGCCGGTGAAATGGTGTCTCTGGGGGCGGTTGAAGATTTGGCATTGGCCACTTGGCCGGATACGCGCCATGCCGCGATCACCTTGCCCGATCCGAAAAAAGGCGAGCAGGTCGTCTTGGTCAGCGAGTTCGACAAGGCCACCCGCGACGATTTGCTGAAAGCCGCCAAGGGATCCGGCATCGCCGAGATCATGGTGCCAAAATCGGTGCTGGCGGTCGATGCGTTGCCATTGCTGGGCAGCGGCAAAACCGACTACCCCGGGGTCGAGGCCTTGGTACAAGCGCGCCTGGGTGACGGATGAGCGACACGATCAAGCCGTGGGTGGTCGGCGGTGTGGCGCTGGGCCTTGCCGCGGCGATGTTGATTTTCGTCGCCCCAATTTCCCAGCCCTTGGCTTATCACGATTTTGCCGATCTGCGCGATTGGTTGGGGATACCCAACTTTGGCGATGTGATGTCCAACGTGCCGTTCATCGCGGTGGGACTTTATGGTCTGTGGGTGCTAAGTCGGCAACGTGGTCACGGAAACTGGACGGCGGATGCACGCTTGCCATTGGCAGCGTTCTTCATCGGTGTGGCCTTGGTAGGGCCGGGCTCGGCCTATTATCACTGGGCGCCGGACAATGCGACTTTGTTTTGGGACCGCTTGCCGATGACGGTCGGGTTCATGGGATTGTTGGCGGCGGTGATTACGGATCGGGTCGATGCCCGCATCGGCGTGCGCTTGGCGTTGCCGGTGCTGATCGCGGTGGGGGTGTTTAGTGCCGTTTATTGGCGCATCACCGACGATCTGCGAGTTTACATCCTGGTGCAGTTTCTGCCGGTTGTGATCATTCCGATGATCATGTGGCTGTGGTCACATGGTAAATGGATCACCTGGCGCGCTATCATCGGTGCGTTCGTATTCTATGCCCTGGCCAAACTGACCGAGCATTTCGATGGTGAGGTTCTGGCGTTTTTAGGCAAGCAACTCTCAGGTCATACCCTCAAGCACTTGTTTGCGGCGATGGGGCCGTTGGCGGTGGCGGTGACGCTGAACGATCAGTCCTGATCTTTGGGTTCTGATGTCGTCGCGTCTTTTTTAGCCGGGTCTTTTTTGGGCGGGGGTGGGATGTCGTCGTCGAACAAAATGCGGTTGGCGGCGCCTTCCATGTCGTCGTACTGGCCGGATTTCAACGACCATAGAAACGCGGACAGCGCCAACAGGCCCAACACCAGCGCAATCGGGATGAGGTAAATCAGAGATTCCACGTTCAGGTTTCCTTTTGCGCGGGCTGCAACGGTTTGACGGTTCGATCACCCGGCAGGTGTTTGAGCGTAACGCCCTTGCCAAGTCCCAAACGCAGCGAATTGCCGATGACCACCAGCGACGACGTCGACATGGCGATGGCGGCGATCAACGGCGTAACCATGCCGGCCATCGCCATGGGGATGGTGGCACTGTTGTAAGCGAACGATAAGGCAAAATTTTGTTTGATCAGTTTGTCGGCGTATTTTGCGACGTGCAAGATTTCCAAAACCGGGGCCAGTTTGTCGCCCTGAAAGACCACATCGGCAGCCGTCTGACTGACGTCGGCGGCGCTCGACGGCGATAGGGATACATGCGCAGCGGCCAGCGCGGGCGCATCGTTGAGACCGTCACCGACCATCATGACGTTTTTGCCCTGCCCAGCCAGCTCATGCAGGCGTGCAACCTTGTCGGCCGGCTTCAATTGGGCGTGCCAATCGTCAATGCCCGCGCGACGGGCGGCAGCGGCAACGGCCGCGTTGCGATCGCCGGACAACAACATCACGTGAACGCCTTGGGCCTTCAACGCAGCTATGATTTGCGGGGCATCGTTGCGCAATTGATCGGAAAAGGCGAAGCGCACCGGGGCGGCGTTGGGACGCGCCAGCCACAGTTCGGCTTCGGCCTGGGCATCGTCGTCTTCCACCCCGCACCAACCGCGACGGCCAAGGCGCACTTCACCGTCAGGGGTCATCAATTTGAGCCCGGACCCGGGCACCTCCACGACGCCATCGGCTGCGGCTACCCCGGAAATTTCACGGCTCAACGCGCGTGACAAGGGATGTTTGCTGACCACCGCCATGGAGCTCGCCATATGGATGTCGTCTTCGCTGAGCTCTTCACGGTTGACCCACTGCGGCGCGCCGTGCGTCAGGGTGCCGGTTTTGTCGAACACCGCGACGTCCACGGTGGCTAGGCGTTCCAGCGCCGTGCCGGTTTTGAGCAAGATGCCCCGTTGCAGCAAACGCCCGCCCGCCACCACTTGCACGGCAGGCACCGCCAGCGCCAAGGCGCATGGACAGGTGATGATCAGCACGGCGATGGCGATCATCAGCGAATCCTGCCAATTCATTCCGGCAATCAACCACCAGCCCAAGAATGCGGAAGCGGCCAGGAGGTGAACCACAGGGGCATACAGGCGCGAGACCCGGTCCGCCAGTGCGACGTACTTGGCGCGGGCGTCTTCGGCGGCCTCCATCAGGCGGACGATTTCACTGAGCAGCGTGTCTTCGCCGGTTTGCGTAACCTCGACAACGATGGGGCCGCTGAGGTTCAGCGTACCGGCAAAAACCTTTTCGCCCGCACGCGCTTGCGCCGGAGTGCTCTCGCCGTTGATCAATGAGGTGTCGATGTCGCTTTCGCCGCTTTGCACCACCCCGTCGGCGGCGATGCGTTCGCCGGCCGCGACGAGAAACCGCATCGCCGGTTTAAGTCGTTCGGGCGGTGCCACCTCGCGGCTGCCGTCGTCCAGCAAGATGGTCACGGCGCGGGCTTTCAGTCCCATCAGGTTTTCGCCCGCAGCCCGCGCCCGTCCGCGTGCGCGGCTGTCGAGATAGCGCCCGATCAACAGGAAAAAGACCAAAGACACGGCGCTGTCGAAATAGACGTGCTCGCTCATGCGCACGGTTTCGACGAGGCTCATGGTGCTGGTGAGAAGCACCGCCAGGGAAATCGGCACATCCATATTGGTGCGCCCGGCCTTGAGTGCGGTGAGGGCGCTGTGAAAAAACGGGCGCGCGGCATAAGCGATCGCGGGCAGCGCGATCAGGGCCGACAGCCAGTGCATGGTGTTGCGGGTGAATTCACCCATGTCCTTTCCCGCCCACACCGAGACGGAAAACATCATCACGTTGCCCGCCGCGAAACCGGCGACCACCATGGCACGCAGCAACTGCTTTTCGCGGCTCTGGGTCTCGGCGGAAATCAAGCTGGGATCGTAAGGGGCGAGGCGATAGCCGAGGTGGGTGACGACGCCGATCAGGTCTGTGGCGTCGGCTTCAGCGGCGTTCCACTTCAACACCAAGCGCCGGGTGGTCATGTTGATGCGCGCATGGACCACGCCGGGCTGTTTACGCAGCACCGTTTCGATCAGCCACACACACGCCGCGCACTGCAGACCCTCGACCATCAGATGCAGGGTGGTGACCCCCTGATCGTCGGTGGTGGCGAAGGCCGGGAAGTCGAAGCGGGTGTTTTCGTCGTCGGGGCGCATCGACGGCTGGTCGGGATCAAGGCAACGGCGCTGGTAATAACTTTCCAGCCCCATGCCCTGGATCATTTCGTAGGCCGCCCGGCAACCCGCGCAGCAAAAATGCGCCCCCCCGGCACTGCCAGCCGGTACCGGTTCACCGCAGTGCAAGCATGTGCCGCTTTGATCTGTACCGATGGGGCCTGTGCTTTGGGGGGCCGACATTAGGGGATTTGGACCCTCGAACGCATCTTGAAGGTATCATCGCCATGGGTTGCGGTGTATTGCAATTCCCACAGTCCCGGCAACGCCAAGGTCGCCTTGGCGACGTAGGTGCCATGGCCTTTGTAGGTGAAGATCAATTCTTGATCGTAACCTTCTTGGGTCGGGCGCTTGGCCAGCGCGCTGATGTAGAGGTTGTTGAGATCGTGCCCGGCTTTGTCGGTAAAGTGAAGGCGAAACACCCCGGCACGCGGATCATCCGGGAGCGGCACGTTTTCAAAATCGAATTTCACGTTCCAGCCCAGCGCGTCTTGTTGGGCGCGCTGTTCCAGAACGGCGTTGTAGCTTTTGCCTTGATTGAAGTAATCCTTGGTTTCAAGGCCGGTCCACGTGGTTACCGCGAAATAGGCCATCAGGCCGTTGACGGGGAACACGACGCAGAACCCGGCAACGAAAATCCAGGGATACCACCAACCGTCGGGACGTTTCGATTTGCTCATGGTCGTCATTATGCCTTACCTCACAGGGCCGGCGAAACGAGAATCGTAATCGATTTCTTCGCCGGTTTCGGTGTTGGTGAGTACGAATTCCATATCCTCGAATTGATCATCCAAAGAGCTCAAAGGCGCACGGACGAAGATACGATACGTCGCGACCGAGTCCGGGGCGACGCTCAAGGTAACGGAATCAACCGGGTCTTTCGCCAAGCCGATCACCGTCATTTGCGCACCGTCCAGGCCGTCGACCGACAGCGTGAAGGATTGCGGGACGTTGATCATGTTCAGCAGCTTGAAGGTGTAGCCGTTGCGGATCGCACCGTCGGACAACTGCACGAACAACGGTGAACGGTCGCGTTGCACGTTGATTTCCAATTCGGTGCGGTTCAGCAGGCCGAAGGTCATCAGCGCGATGACGGCGGACAACAACAACGCATATGCGATGGTGCGCTTGCGGATGAGGCGCTTTTTCGGTGTTTCGCCACGTTCACGGGCCATCTGGTTGGACACGGAATCGTAGGTGATCAGGTCGCCCGGGCGGCCCAGCTTGCTCATGATCGAATTACAGGCGTCGACGCACAGTGCGCAACCGATACACTGGAATTGATCGCCTTCGCGAATGTCGACGCCGGTGGGGCAGACATTGACGCACAAGTTGCAGTCGACGCAATCGCCCAGCGCGGGAGCGTTGGGGTTGGTGTTCTTGGCCTTACCGCGGGGTTCACCGCGCCAGGCTTCATAGGTCACGATTAGGCTGTGCTCGTCGAACATCGCGCCTTGGAAGCGCGGCCACGGACACATGTAGATGCAAACCTGTTCACGCGCAAAACCGGCCAGCAGATACGTGGTGCTGGCGAACAGCAGGGTGAAGCCGTATTCAGCCAGCGAGCCTTGTCCGGTCAGCAGGTTGGTCGCGGTGGTCGGGGCGTCGTTGAAAAAGAAGATCCAGCCCGCGCCGGTGAGCAGCGAAAAGGCGATCCAGATGATTTGCTTGAGGCTCTTGCGCCAAATTTTATTGAACGTCCAAGGCGCTTGATCGAACTTTATGCGCTTGTTGCGGTCGCCTTCGAGTTTGCTCTCGACCCACACGAACAAGTCGGTCCACACCGTTTGCCAGCACGTAAAACCGCACCACACGCGTCCGGCCATGGCGGTAGCCAAAAACAAACCCACGGCGGCGAGCACCAAGATGCCGGTCAGGTAATAGATTTCCTGCGGCCACATTTCGATGTTGAAGAAATACACCCGTCGCAACGTCATCGACGCCATGATCGCTTGATCCGGTTGGCCTTCGCCACGGTCCCAGCGGATCCACGGCGCGAGGAAATAAAACGCCATGATCGCGGAGGTCACTTTCCATTTCAAAGAACGGAAATGGCCTTTGATTTTCTGCGGATAGATTTTCTTGTGCGTTTCGTACAAAGAAGGCGTTTGCGGCACGTGGTGTTCTGTCGGGGTGTTGCTCATGGGGGCCTCGTACTCTCGAATCCTTGGTTTCGAATTCTTGCAGTCGGTTTAGATCGCTTCTTATTTGTGGAGAGAGTTGAAAGAAAGGGGGAGGCCCGGTTGGCCGGAACTCCCCCTCGCATTTTATTCTTAGTGCGGGCGGGCCCGCAGCTAAGTGTTATTCACCGCCACCCAGCGCGTCGTGGACATAAATGGCCACTTGCTTGATGGACACGTCGTCCAGACGGCCTTCCCAGGTCGGCATGATGCCATGCTTGGGCTTGGAAATCTGGCTGACGAGGGCTTCGTGGGTGTTTCCATAAAGCCACAGACCGTCGTTCAGCTTCGGTGCGCCGAAGTCGCGTCCACCGTCGCCGGTTTCGCCGTGACAGGCTGCGCAATCGTTGGCAAAGACCTCGGCGCCACGCGTGGCGGCAGCGCTGTCTTTGGACTGGTTGCTGAACGAAAGCACGTATTCGGCAACGTCGGAAATTTGAGCGGGGCTCAAATAATCCTCGCTGAACACGGGCATTTCGCTGACGCGTGTGTCCTCGTGGGTCGAACGGACACCGTAACGTACGGTGGTTTCGATGGCCTCGAGCGAACCGCCCCACAGCCAATCGTCATCCGCCAGCACCGGGTATCCCGGTGCGCCACGACCTTGCGAACCGTGACACGGTGCGCAGTTGTCGGCAAAGATCACCTTGCCGCCAGCCATGGCGAACTCACGCAGTTGGCTATCCTTGACGATCTCGGTGATCGGCAGGGCGGCAAACTGTTTGGTCCACTTGGAGCGGGCCTGATCGCGAGCCTGAAGGTCATTGGTCAGGTCAACGCGGGACGAATAGTTCAGCGTGCCTTTCCAATAATTGTTCAGGGTCGGCCAGGATGGGTACAACACCCACCACACGGCGGAGAACAGGATGGTTGCATAGAAGGTCCACAGCCACCAACGCGGCATCGGCGTGTTCAGCTCTTTAATGCCATCCCACTCGTGTCCGGTGGTATCGGTACCGCTGACTTCATCTCTTTCGATGTTAGCCATGAGACTGACCTCCGTTTTCACCATTTCCGTTCTTGAAGATAATCATGGCGTCGTCCTCGAAGCGCTTCTTGTTGCTGGGACGAAACGCCCAGAACACGATGCTGGAGAACAGCAGCACAAGCCACACGACCCATGCCTGACGCGCCAGTTCCGATATGGTTTGAAGATCCATCGTTACCTCCCATCCGGGCTGGTTTGGTAGGACTTGGTGTCCACCAGGGTGCCCAACATTTGGAGATAAGCGACGATCGCATCCATCTCGGTCAATTGCGACGGGTTACCGTCAAAGTCGCCAAGGACGGCTTTGGGGTAACGCGCCATGACGGCGTCGCCATCACCCATTTCAGGGTTGGCCTGGGCTGTCAGATCGGCTTGTGCATTGCTGATCTGATCGTCCGTATAGGGAACGCCGACAACACGCAGCGTTTCCAGTTCCCCTGCGATTTTCGCAGCGGACAACGGGCGTTCAGCCAAGAACGAATAGCCCGGCATGATCGATTCCGGCACAACGGAGCGCGGATTGATCAAGTGAGCCACGTGCCAGTCGTTGGTGTACTTGCCGCCAACGCGAGCAAGATCCGGACCGGTACGCTTGGAACCCCATTGGAACGGATGGTCGAACATGCTTTCGGCCGCCAAGGAATAGTGGCCATAGCGTTCCACCTCGTCACGGAAGGGACGGATCATCTGGCTGTGGCAAAGGTAGCAACCTTCACGGACGTAGATGTTCCGACCCGCCAGTTCCAACGGTGTGTAGGGGCGCATGCCGTCCACTTTTTCGATGGTGGTTTCCATCGTGTAAAGCGGTACCAACTGCACCAGTGCGCCGATGGAGATGGTGATGATGGTCACGATCGCCAGGAGAACGACATTACGTTCAAGCATTGCTTGCATGGTATCAATCCTCCCTTATTCGGCTGCCGGAGCGGCTTGCGTGTTATCGAGGCCGATTGGGGCTTCGTCACGAAGGTCGCCACGGGCAGTGCGCCACAGGTTGTAGATCATCAGCACGGCGCCGAGAACGAACAGCAGTCCGCCCGTTGCACGGATGATGTAGTACGGGTGCATGGCTTCTACCGTCTCGATGAACGAGTACTGCAAGAAACCAAGGCTGTCGTACGTGCGCCACATTAGGCCCTGCATGATGCCGGAAACCCACATGGAAGCGATGTACAGCACGATCCCGATCGTAGAGATCCAGAAGTGCGTGTTCACCAGACGCAGAGAGTACAGACGTTCACGGTTCCACAGCTTCGGTACCAAGAAGTACAGAACGCCGAAGGACACCAGGGCGTTCCAACCCAAAGCGCCAGCATGCACGTGACCAACGGTCCAGTCCGTGTAGTGGCTGAGAGAGTTCACAGCCTTGATCGACATCAACGGCCCTTCGAAGGTGGACATGCCGTAGAAGCCGATGGACGCGACCATGAAACGCAGGACCGGGTCGGTGCGCAGCTTGTGCCATGCGCCGGACAGGGTCATCACGCCGTTGATCATACCACCCCAGGACGGCATCCACAGCATGATCGAGAAGGTCATGCCCAGTGTTTGCAGCCAATCGGGCAGCGCGGTGTAATGCAAGTGGTGCGGACCGGCCCAGATGTACAGGAAGGTCAGGCCCCAGAAGTGAACCACGCTCAAACGATACGAGTACACCGGACGTTCGGCTTGTTTCGGCACGAAGTAGTACATCATGCCCAAGAAGCCGGCTGTCAGGAAGAACCCGACCGCGTTGTGGCCGTACCACCACTGAGTCATGGCGTCTTGAACACCGGCCCAGACGATGTAGCTTTTCGTGAATTCCCCACCGAACAGAACTGCGGGGACCGAGGCGTTATTGCCCAAGTGCAGAACGGCAATGGTGAGAATGAAAGCCAGATAGAACCAGTTGGCCACATAAATGTGCGGTTCATTGCGCTTGACGATGGTACCGCCGAAGGCGATCAGATAGGCCACCCAAACGATGGTGAGCCACAGATCGACGTACCATTCCGGTTCGGCGTACTCTTTGCCCTGGGTGATGCCCAGAAGATAACCGGTCGCCGCCAAAACGATAAACAGCTGATAGCCCCAGAAGATGAAGCTGCCCAAGCCATTGCCGCCGAACAATGAGGCGCGGCAAGTGCGCTGCACGACATAAAAGGACGAACCAAGAAGAATGTTGCCGCCGAAGGCGAAGATCACCGCCGACGTGTGAAGCGGACGCAAACGTCCGAATGAAGTCCATTCCAGGTCCAAATTCAGAACCGGGAAGGCCAATTGCCAAGCGATATAATCGCCTGCCAAGAAACCAGCTAAGCCCCAGAACGCTGCTGCGATCACGAATTTCTTAATCAGATCATCGTAATACTCAGGCGTGCTGGAACTCGCCGTATTCGCGAGGGATGCTGAAGACATCTCTGGCTCCCAACCTTGTTATCGTTAACCGAGGGATGAGCAGTTGAATTGAGTTATGCGTAACATGCCCACCTGCCTCAGGAGTGAAACGGGCTCCCTAAAGCCAATGAGGACCGAAAACGGGGATCCTCGAACGTTGAGATTTAAACACTTATTTTCTGTTTAATGCAACGTCAAATTAGTCCAATCTAATTTAGTCGGCGCGTTATCGTAGAATTTTCTTTCACTTAACGTGCTGATCTAATTAGAATTATTTTCGTTCTCAATAAAAATCCTTACAGAACAAAGGGGTAAAGGCGGCATGGATCAAGGCGCATTTTTGGATAGCTTGCTCGCCGTGGGGGTGGCGCAGTGCAATGCCGCGATCGATGGTTCGGAAGGATTGTTGTTTGCGTTGTTCTTGGCCGGATTCGCTGGCGGCGCGACGCACTGCATTGGCATGTGTGGACCATTCGTCATTTCCCAGGTTCAGGCGCGCCTGGAGGCGGTGAGCGCTCAAAACATGAGCGAACTCAAGCGTCTGACGGGGGGTGCCCTGGTGCCGTATCACCTGGGGCGCGGCACCACGTATATGGTTTTGGGTGGGGTTGCGGCGTTGGCGTCCAAGCAATTGTTGAAGGTTCCGGCGCTCAACTGGATCGCGGCGGCATTGCTGGTTGTGGCGGCGTTGTTCTTTCTCGGTTACGCCTTGCGCGGCCTGGGGGTGACCTTGCCGGGCACCCAAGGCATCGATGCGGGCGGTGGCGAGGGCACCTTGGCGCGTTCTTGGGGCAAGCTCATCAGACCCTTGTTTGTCCATCCGGTTGGGTTTCGTGGGTATGGTTTGGGCGTGGCGTTGGGCTTCATACCGTGCGGTCTGGTGTATGGCGCGCTGGCGGCAGCGGCGGCCAGCGGCGAATGGCTGACCGGGGTGTTCGGTATGTTGGCGTTCTGGATCGGCACCGTTCCGGCCTTGCTGGGGTTGGGTTTGGCCGGGGGGGCCTTGTTGGGTCGTTGGCCGGATATCGCGCGCCAAGCCGCGCCGGTGCTGCTGATCGTCAACGGTGGGTTTCTGTTCTATTTGGCGTGGCAGTTGCTCTAAACTGCAGCCGCACATTGATGAGGGCTCATGGCGACTCGCGCGAAAACCTGGGGTGATTTCAAACGCTGGTGTGAAAAGCGCGGTTTGAAACCGCTGCCCGCCCATCCGTGGACCATTGCCGCCTATTTGCGTTGGGTCGAGCGACGGCACGATGCCGCGATGGCGCGCGAGGCACTCAACGTGATCTCACGGGAACACTTATTTAAGTCCGCCCGGGTGCCGGGACGCCATCCCACGGTGCAAAGTACCCTGGCGCTGATCGAACGTCGGGCACAAACCCGCGGGCTGCAATCGAATTTGTTCGACGACAACCCCTTGAGCCCCGTGCCGCAGGCGGCCCCACCCGAACCCGAGGAAGAGACGGAGGACAGGGACAAAAGCAAGCGCCGCGCGTTGGCGTCGAGCCCGCGTTTGGTGCGCCGCCGCACCCGTTGAGTTGGGATTGCCTCGCATATGCGAAAGCGCTACGCTGCATCGCAACAAAAACACGCACATCAATCCAGGGAGCATCCAATGAGCGGCGACATCATCACCGAAGCGGCCGGTTCGGCACCGGGCAACGCCTATTATTTCGACGAATTGAAAATCGGTCAAAAAGCCGGCTACACCCGCGAAGTCACGGACGCCGACATTCAGATCTTCGCTCAGGTGTCGGGCGACAACAATCCGGTGCACCTCGATCCCGAGTTCGCCGCCGCCCACACCCCGTTCGGCGGCTGCATCGCCCACGGTATTTTGTCGGCGAGCTATATTTCCACGGTGGTCGGCACCATCTTGCCGGGGGCGGGTTCGATCTACGTCAACCAAAGCCTCAAATTTCGTGCCCCGGTGCGCGCCGGGGATGTGGTCGAAACCGAAGTGGAGATCACCGACCTGATCGAAAAGCGCGGTTTCGTCCAGCTTTCGACCAAATGCATGGTTGACGGTAAGGTCGTTCTTGAAGGTGAAGCAACCATGATGGCCCCCAAACGCTGAGCTTTTGTCTCTCCGGGGCCGACAATAACGCGTCCGTCTTGTGATTTCCCTTGACCCAAGGCGGACGCGGCGGCACTTTTCGCCCCCATGCGGATATTTAGACACTATACCGATTTGCCTGAAGACGCCCGCGGCTGCGTGGTCGCCATCGGGAACTTCGACGGTATTCACAAAGGCCACCAAGTTGTCATCAACGAGGCCGGTTTCATTGCGCGCGCCACAGGCAAACCGTGGGCTGTGATGTCGTTCGAGCCGCACCCCGATGCACTGTTCAAGCCCGATTGCGAACCGTTCCGCCTATCGACCATGCGCACCAAGGCGCACATGATCGAACAACTGGGCGTCGACGAACTGCTGGTTCAGCATTTCGATTTCGCGTTTGCCGGACTGACTGCCCAAGCTTTCGTCGAAGAAGTCCTGGTCAAAGGCCTGGGCGCGAGCCATGTGGTGGCGGGATACGATTTTCAGTTCGGCCAAAAGCGCCAGGGCAATTGCGATACCCTCTTGCACCTGGGACGCGACATAGGCTTTGGCTTTACCGCGGTGCCCAAGGTCGTCGACGAAGACGGCATCGTTTATTCGTCCACCCGTGTGCGCGATTGCCTGAAAGCCGGCGATACGCGCGGCGCCGCTCATGTTTTGGGCCGCCCGTTCGAGCTGGAAGGACGCATCGAGCACGGCGATCAGCGCGGCCGTCAGTTGGGCTTCCCGACCGCCAATCTACACTTGGGCGATTTTTTACGCCCGGCGTTGGGTGTATACGCCGTGCGCGCCGGTGTCGACGAAGGCAGCGGAACCCGTTGGCTGAACGGTGTCTGCAACGTCGGCAAACGCCCCACCTTCGACAAAGGCGACGATGTCGTGTTGGAAGCGCACCTGTTCGATTTCGACGGCGATCTATATGGCAAGCACCTGCGCGTGCAGATGATTGAACGTCTGCGCGAAGAGCGCAAATTCGACGGCTTGGACGCCATCAAGACGCAAATCGCCATCGATTGCGAGAAAGCTAGAGAAATCCTCTCAAAAGAAGGCTAAAACAGAGCCTTCGTTCGCCCCCATGCATCGCCACAGACCGATAAGCTGAGACCATGAGCACGGACTACAAAAACACAGTCTTTCTTCCCCAAACCGATTTCCCGATGCGTGCGGGCTTACCCAAACGCGAGCCGGAAACCCTCAAACGCTGGGCAGAAATCGATTTGTACGCGCTGAGCCGCAAAGCCGGGGAAGGGCGCGAAAAGTTCGTCCTGCACGATGGTCCGCCCTATGCCAACGGCCACCTGCACATCGGTCACGCGCTCAACAAGATCCTCAAGGACGTCATCGTCCGTTCGCAACAGATGATGGGCAAGGATTCCAACTACGTGCCCGGCTGGGACTGTCACGGTCTGCCGATCGAGTGGAAAATCGAAGAAAAGTACCGCGCCGAAGGCAAGGATAAAGACCAAGTCGACGTGGTCGAATTTCGCAAGGAATGCCGCGAATTCGCTGCCCATTGGATCGACGTGCAGCGCGAAGAGTTCCAGCGTTTGGGCTTGATCGGCAATTGGGACAATCCTTACGCGACCATGACCTTCGAGGCCGAGGCGCACATCGTCGCCGAACTCGGCAAGTTTTTGATGAGCGGCGCGCTGTACAAAGGCGCCAAGCCGGTGATGTGGTCGGTGGTGGAAAAGACCGCCTTGGCCGAAGCCGAGGTCGAATACCACGACCATTCTTCGCAAACCCTGCACGTGCGGTTCCCGGTGGCCCAGGCGCCGATCGCCGAAATGCACGGCGCGTCGGTGGTTATCTGGACCACCACGCCATGGACCATCCCCGCCAACCGCGCGGTTGCGTACGGCGAGTTCGATTACGGCGTCTATGAAGTCAAAGGCGTCACGGATGACAGCCTCGCCGTGGTCGGCGAAAAACTGATCGTCGCCGAAGGCTTGGCCGAACAGGTTGCCGAAGACGCCGGCATCACCGCGTGGGATAAGATCGCTTCCCACCACGGCCTGGAGGGGGTGGTGTGCAAACACCCGTTCCACGGTCATGGATACGAGTTCGAGGTGCGCGCGCTGAAAGGCCACTTCGTGACCTTGGAAGCCGGTACCGGCATCGTGCATATAGCCCCCGGCCACGGCGCGGACGACTGGGAACTGGGCGTTAAAAACGGCGTGCCGGTGCCCGACACCGTCAACGGCGATGGCACCTACACGGCCCAGGTGCCGATGTTCGAAGGCCTGCCGGTGTTGATCTTCGACGAAAAGAAAAAGAAAACCCGTTTCCCGGCCAACAAGGCGGTGGCGGACAAACTGCAAGAACTGGGCGGGCTGTTGGCCACGCACCGGATCGAGCACAGCTATCCGCATTCGTGGCGATCGAAAGCTCCGGTGATCTTCCGAAACACCCCGCAGTGGTTCATTTCGATGGAAAAAACGGGCCTGCGCGAAGCCGCGATGAAGGCCATCGACGACACCCGCTTCGTGCCCGCCAAGGGCCGCGCACGTCTGGAATCGATGGTTGCCGACCGCCCCGACTGGTGCGTGTCGCGCCAACGCGCCTGGGGCGTGCCGATCGCGGTGTTCGTCAACAAAACCACCGGCGAGCCGTTGCGCGACCAAGCGGTCATGGACCGCATCATTCAGGCCTTCAAGGAAGAAGGCGCGGACGCGTGGTTCGCCCGCGACGCGCAGGAGTTCCTCGGTGCCGACTACAATGCCGCCGATTTCGATCAAGTGACGGACATTCTCGACGTGTGGTTCGATTCCGGCTGTACCCATACATTCGTGCTGGAAGCCCGCGATGATCTGAAGTGGCCCGCGGATTTGTACCTCGAAGGGTCCGACCAGCATCGCGGCTGGTTCCAAAGCTCGCTTTTGGAAAGCTGCGGCACCCGTGGGCGCGCACCCTACGATACGGTGTTGACGCACGGTTTCTTGCTCAACCAAGACGGCCACAAGATGTCCAAGTCCTTGGGCAACGACATCCCGCCCGAACAGATCATCGGCGAATACGGCGCCGATATCCTGCGTTTGTGGGTGGTGGGCTCCGATTATTCGGAAGACCTGCGCATCGGTCCCGACATCATCAAGAGCCACGCCGACGTTTATCGCCGCTTGCGCAACACCTTGCGCTACCTGCTCGGCAACCTCGACGGCTTTGAAGAAAGCGAACGTCTGAACTTCGCGCAAATGCCCGAATTGGAACGTTGGGTTCTGCACCGTCTGTGGGAAATGGACAAAAAAGTCCGCACCGCGTGCGACGACTTCCACTTTCATTCTCTGTTCAGCGAGCTCAACAATTTCTGTTCCATCGAACTGAGCGCGTATTATTTCGACATCCGCAAGGACACGCTGTACTGCGAACGCCCCGACAGCACCTTGCGTCGCGCCACCCGAACAGTGCTGGATGAGATCTTCAATTGCTTGAGCGCATGGCTGGCACCGTTCATCTGCTTCACCGCGGAAGAGGCATGGCTGTCGCGCTTCCCCGATGACACCAGTGTGCACCTGCGCCTGTTCCCGGACGTTCCCGACAATTGGCGCGACGACGCCTTGGCGCAAAAGTGGGCCAAAGTCCGCGAACTGCGCCGGGTGGTCACCGGCGCGCTGGAAATCGAACGTGCGGAAAAACGCATCGGCTCCAGCTTGCAGGCCGCACCCAAGGTTTACGCCTCGGCGGATTACATACAAGCGATGCAAGGCGTCGATCTGGCGGAAATCAGCATCACCTCGGGCGCCGAGCTGATCGAAGGGGACGCGCCGGACGGCGCGTTCACGGTCGACGGTATCGTCGGGGTCGGCGTGGTACCGAACGCGGCGGAGGGCGAAAAGTGCGAACGCTGCTGGAAGGTCTGCGATGACATCGGCGTCGATGCGGCCCATCCGACGGTGTGCGGGCGCTGCGCCGACGCGGTCGAGCACGCGGGAGCCGCTGAATGAGCGGTGAAATCACCGACCATCGCGCGGCCCGGCAGGTCGGTTGGGGCTTGGCCGTGGCAATATTGATTGCGGATCAAATCAGCAAGTGGCTGATATTGGGTCTGTTTTCGGACGCTACGCGTCCGTATTTCGAGATCACGCCGTTCTTCAACATCGTATTGGCGTGGAATCGGGGCATCAGTTTCGGCATGTTCGGTAACGCCGGCGAGCACGGCGATACGATTTTGATCGTGCTGACGTTGGCCATCGCGGTGGGGCTGAGCGTGTGGTTGACACGGGCCGAAAGCCGCCTCAGCGCCTTGGCTCTGGGCTCGATCATCGGCGGCGCCGTCGGCAACGTCATCGACCGTTTTCGCTTCGGCGCGGTGACGGACTTTCTCGACCTGCATGTTTTGGGGTATCATTGGCCGGCATTCAACGTCGCCGACAGCGCCATCGTCATCGGCGCAGCGATGTTGATGTGGGAATCCTTGTTTCTCGGCAGCGAAAGCCCTACAAATAAGGATGCAAAGCACACAAATGGTGAAAAATCACCGGGAACAGATGAAACACATTAAGCTCATTGCACTTGGCGTTGTCGCCGCCGTCGCCCTTACGGGCTGTGACGGCGCGCGCAAAGCGTTGACCCAAACCAAGGCCGCGCCGGACGAATTTTCGGTCTACACCCGTGCGCCGTTGACCTTGCCGCCCGATTACGGTTTGCGTCCGCCGTCCGAAGCCGAGGCCGAGGCCCGCAAAGACGACAATCCGCAAGACATCGCCAAGCGTGTGATGCTGAGCGGACGTGAGACTCAGGCGGCACCGATTCAGGCTTCGACGCCCGGCACCACCGCGCTGTTGGCGCGCGCCGGGGCGCAAAATGCGGAACCCGATATTCGTCAAATCGTGAATCGGGAAACGTCGGTGTTCGCCGAAGAAGATCAGAATTTCATGGAATCGCTGATGTTCGAGCCTGATCCCGGCCATGTCGTCGAACCGAAGCAGGAACTGCAACGCATCCAGGAAAACCAAGCATTGGGCAAACCAGTCAACGATGGCGAAACCCCGGTTGTCGAAAAGAAATCCAAGGCACCACTTGAGGGGCTGTTCGACGGTTGGTTCAAATAAGCTGCATCGATTGAAAAAAGGGCTGGATCTTCCGGCCCTTTTTATTTCCTTTTTTTGCCGCAATTTTTATCTAAAAAACCATATTAGAAATGATCGCGCGCATCAGCGTGTGGGCAAATGTGACCGGGCATGAATTGGGGTCCTATGACAAAAATCGCAAAACGTTTTTGTGCCGCCGTTGCCGTGATCGTGATGATGTGGGGCGGCCAAGCCCTCTGGGCGAGCGAGGCCTGGGCAGGGGTGTTCAATCCCGAAACGTTTACGCTGGATAACGGCATGCAGGTGGTGGTGCTGCCCAACCACCGCGCCCCGGTGGTGTTGCACATGGTGTGGTACAAGGCCGGTTCCGCCGATGAGCCCGAGGGCAAATCCGGCGTGGCGCATCTGTTGGAACATTTGATGTTCAAAGGCACGCCCAAGCATCCCAACGGCGAATTTTCCAAGATTTTGGCCCAACATGGCGGCCAGGAAAATGCGTTCACCAGCCTAGATTACACCGGTTATCACCAGACCGTCGCCAGCGACCGTTTGGAAATGGTGATGGAGCTAGAAGCCGACCGCATGACCAACTTGGTTCTGAGTCCCGAAGACGTCGCCACCGAGCGCGCAGTGGTGCTGGAAGAGCGCAACCAGCGCATCGAAAACAAACCCAGCGCCCGTCTGCGCGAGGAAGCCAATCAGAAATTTTTCCCTGATAACCATCCCTATGGCCGCCCGATCATCGGGTGGCGTCCCGAGCTGGCGGCGTTGACGCGCGAAGATGCGCTGGCCTTCTACAAAGACCACTACGCCCCGGATAACGCCATTTTGGTCGTCGCAGGCGATGTCAATGTGGCCGACGTGAAGCGGTTGGCGGAAAAATATTACGGCCCGATTCCGGCACGCGGTGTCGCGGCCCGCACGCCGTTGGTCACCGATGCGCCGATCACAGGCGGTGAAACGGTGTTGCGCGATGCCCGCGTGCGCCAAGCCAGTTGGGCGGAAAACGTTATCCAGCCGTCGCTGAGCAACGGCTCGCCGCGCCGGGTCGCGGCGTTGGAGATTTTGAGCGAACTTCTGGGCGGTGGCGGCACGTCGCGGCTGTACCGGGCGTTGGTGATCGATCAGGCCTTGGCGGTTTCGGCGGGCACCTATTACGACCAGTCCGCCCGAGGCAACGGCCAGTTCGCCTTTTACGCCTCGCCACGTCCGGGCGTGAGTCTCGATGAATTGGCTCAAGCACTGCGAACGGAGACCCGCCGTGTGCTCGACGAGGGCCTCAAACCCGACGAGTTGGCGGCGATCAAAAAGCGCATGATGGCGGATGCAGTCTATTCGCGCGATGCGATGAAAACCGGCGCGTGGACCATCGGCGGCGCGCTGGCGGCAGGCCACAGCATCGAAGACGTCGAACAATGGCCCGAACGCATTCAGGCGGTCACCGAACAAGACGTGCTCGACGCGCTGAAAGCCGTCTTGGACGAGCCACGGCGCATCACCACCAAGCTGCTGCCCAACGGTAATGGAGACGGCGCATGAAAAAGTTGCTTGTCGCGCTGATGATCATTTTCGCGCCGCTGCACGCTTGGGCGGTCGATGTCGAACGCGTCGTCAGCCCCGGTGGGATCGAAGCCTGGTTGGTGCAGGACCATTCCAATCCGGTGGTGTCGATGCGGTTTGCCTTCGACGGCGGTTCGGAACTCGACCCGGTGGGCAAGGCGGGCCTTTCCAATCTGGCCGCCAGCACCATGGACGAAGGGGCGGGCGATCTCGACAGCCAATCGTTTCAACAAATCCTAGCCGACCAGTCGATTACCCTGCGCTTCGATGCCGGACTGGACCGCTTTTCGGGCGAGTTGAAGACACTGTCGGAAAACCTCGACCAGTCGTTCGATCTGCTGCGGTTGTCGCTGAGCCAACCGCGCTTTGATGAAGAACCGGTGGCGCGGTTGAAAAGCCAGATCATCGCAGGCATCCGTGCCGACAGCGAAGACCCGGGCAAACTGGCATATGATTCTTTGTTCGCACATTTTTTCCCCGGTCACGGCTATGCGGTGGATTCCGACGGCACCGTTGAAAGCGTCACGGCCCTTGGATCCGACGATCTGCGATCGTTCGTCAAAACCCGCTTGGGACGGTCCAATTTGATCATCGGCGTGGTTGGCGACATTGACCCTGATCGCCTCGGTCAATTGATCGATCACGCGTTCGGCGCGCTACCGGCAGCGCCGTCCGTCGAACGTGGCGGCGATGTCGCGGTCAACGCCAGCGGGCGTCTCGACGTGATCGAACGTGATATTCCGCAAAGTACCATCGTGTTCGGTCACGGAGCCCTCAAACGCGACGATCCCGATTATTACGCAACCTTGGTGATGAACCACATTCTCGGCGGCGGTTCGTTCACGTCTCGCTTGTACGATGAAGTGCGCGAAAAGCGCGGCTTGGCCTATTCGGTCGGTTCCAGCGTATATCCGCTGGATCATGCCGGACTGATCATCGGCAGCGCCGCCACGGAAAACGCCCGGGTGTCGGAAACCATCGAAGTCATCCGCACCCAATGGGCGCGCATGGCGGCAGGCGATGTCGGCGAGCAAGAGCTCAAGGACGCAAAAACCTACATCACCGGCGCTTTCCCGCTGACCTTTACGTCCACAGGCGCGATTGCCCGGGTTTTGGTGGCGATGCAGCTCAACAAATTGGGTATCGACTACTTGGATAAGCGCAAAACCTATATCGATGCGGTGGACATGGCCGATGTGAAACGGGTGGCGGCTAAATATTTGGCGCCGGACCGTCTCGATATTGTTGTGGTCGGAAAACCCGCAGGCATTGTCCCCAGCCGCTAACGTGGTAATCTGGGGGCCGATTCCGCGTCTTTCTGGCGCGGCGTGGGGAATGCCTTTGGGAATGTTGGGCCTTTATGCTCTATCGTCAAATTATCCAAACCTGTTTTGAAAGCCATGTGGGCGAATATGGGCTTTCGGATGAGCAATTCAGCGAATTTCAAGAACAGACCGGCCCCATCGTCGATGAACTGCGCGCCAATTACAAAAGCGGCGCTCTGCCGCTGTTGCGGCTGCCGGAAGCCACCGACGACATCGCCGACCTAGACGCCACCGCGACGCGCTTTCGCACTCAATTTGACGATGTGGTGGTGTTGGGCACTGGCGGCTCTTCGCTGGGTGGGCAGACCCTTTATGCCTTGGCCGATAGCGGTTTTGGCCCGCGCAAGGGTGGCCCGCGGCTGCATTTCCTCGACAACGTCGACCCCGATACGTTCGAGCTACTGTACGAACAGCTCGAGTTGCGGCGTACCGGCTTTATCGTCATTTCAAAATCCGGCGGTACGGCGGAAACGGTGGCACAGTTCATCGCTTGTCTTGATCGATTGATGATGCTGATCGGCCGCGGCAGCGTGCCCGAACATGCCTTGGTGATCACGGAGCTTGAAAACGCCAACAACCCGCTGCGCTCTTTGGCGCATCGGTTGAGCTTGCCGGTCTTGGCCCACGACCCGAACATCGGCGGGCGCTATTCCGCGTTGAGCTTGGTCGGTTTGTTGCCGGCGATGATCGCGGGATTGGATGCTCACGCGGTGCGCCGTGGCGCGCTGAACGTGCTGAAAGCGACGCTGGAAGGCCCCGATCCGCGTGAAAGCGAACCTGCCGTCGGCGCCGCGATCAAAGTCGCATTTATGAAAAAGAAGGGCATCGCCAACACGGTCTTGATGCCGTACGTCGACCGTCTGGCTAATTTCGGACTGTGGTTTCAACAGCTTTGGGCCGAAAGTCTGGGCAAGAACGGCACCGGATCGACGCCCATTCGCGCTATGGGCACGCGCGACCAGCATAGCCAAATGCAGCTGTATCTGGATGGACCGCGCGACAAGCTGTTCACCTTGATGACGCTGAATGTCGCGGGTGAGGGCGGTTTGATATCCAACGCCTTGGTAAAGGAACCGGAGCTCGCCTACCTGCAACGTCGCCGCATGGGCGATTTGTTGGACGCCGAACAGCGTGCCACGACGGAAACCTTGGTGCGCAATGGCTGTCCGACACGCTTGTTTGAACTGGACCGTTTGGACGAAGAGGTGATGGGCGCGCTGATGATGCATTTCATGCTGGAGACCATCATTTCCGCCGGGCTTTTGGGTGTTAACGCGTTCGACCAGCCCGCCGTCGAAGAGGGCAAGGTCTTGGCGCGCAAGTTCCTGCTCGAAATGGGCTGAACATGACCATTCGCCGTCTGCCTGAAACTCTGGTCAATCAAATCGCCGCCGGCGAAGTGGTGGAGCGTCCGGCCTCCGCCCTCAAGGAACTGGTTGAAAACGCCTTGGACGCCGGGGCGCGCAACATCGATATCCAGTTGCGCGACGGCGGCCGCACCTTGATCAGCGTCACCGACGACGGTCGCGGCATGACGGCGGACGATTTGTGCTTGGCGGTGGAACGTCACGCTACGTCGAAGCTGCCCGACGACGATTTGGTGCACATCAAGTCGTTGGGGTTTCGCGGCGAGGCGCTGCCGTCCATCGGCGCGGTGGCGCGCTTGACTATTACGTCGCGGGTTGAAGGCGGCGACAGCGCATGGACCTTGAGCGTCGAAGGGGGCACGCTCGGCAATGTCCAGCCTGCCGCCCACCCACAAGGCACCCGGGTCGAAATCCGCGATCTATTTTTTGCCACTCCGGCGCGGTTGAAGTTTCTCAAAGAACCGCGCACCGAACTGAGCCACGCCACGGAAATGGTCAAGCGTCTCGCCATGGCTCATCCGGGGGTGGGCTTTACGCTGGCAGACGGCACGCGCACGGTGCTGCGCTATGCGCCCGCCCAGGGCGATTTGTTCACCCAGCGCCTGGATCGTCTCGGCGCGATCATGGGGCGGGAATTTTCCGACAATGCCCTGACGGTCGAAGCCGCACGCGAAGGCGTTCGTCTTACAGGGCACATCGGTCTGCCGACGCTCAACCGCGGCAACGCCCAGCAGCAGTACATGTTCGTCAACGGTCGCCCGGTCAAGGACAAGCTGTTTTTCGGCGCGGTGCGCGGTGCGTATCGCGACTTTCTGGCTCATGACCGCTATCCTTATGTCGCGCTTTATCTGGAAGTTCCGCCCGACCAAGTGGACGTCAACGTTCACCCGGCAAAGACCGAAGTGCGTTTTCGCGATTCAGGTTTGGTGCGCGGTTTGATCGTCAGTGCGCTCAAGCACGCCTTGGCCGATGCCGGGCACCGCGCCTCGACCACGGTGTCTCACGCGGCGCTCGGCGCGGTTCAGCATGGCCAAGGCTTGCATGCCTATCAATCGCGACCGTTTCCCCAAGGCGGCGGTTATCCAACTGCCGGTTTGTCCGACCGTGCCGCGCAGTTTCAAGCGCCATTGCACAATTTCGATATGACCCCTACGGCGCGAAGCGAACAACAGCCGCCCCCCCAAGCCGATACCGTTGTGAGCGACTTCCCGCTCGGCGTGGCGCGCGCGCAGCTGCACGAAACCTACATCGTGGCGCAGACAGCAGACGGTATCGTGGTGGTCGATCAGCACGCCGCGCACGAACGCATCGTGTACGAACGCATGAAGCACGCCCTGGATGAAGGCGGCATCAAACGCCAAGGCTTGCTGTTGCCCGAGGTGGTGGAGCTGGACGAGCCGTCCGCCGCCAGACTCACAAAGCGCCTCGACGAATTGTCGGAGCTTGGCTTGGTGATCGAGCCGTTTGGCGAAGGGGCCGTGGTGGTGCGAGAAACGCCCGCGATGCTCGGCCAGACCGACGTGCAAAAATTGGTCAAGGACCTAGCCGATGACTTGGCTGAATGGGGCGAGGTCTTGTCGCTGCATGAAAAGCTCGCTGACGTCGCCTCGACGATGGCCTGCCATGGTTCGGTGCGCGCCGGTCGGCGACTGAACGCGGATGAAATGAACGCCTTGCTGCGTGAAATGGAAGCCACGCCGCATTCCGGGCAATGCAATCATGGCCGTCCGACCTATGTTGAGCTCAAGCTCAGCGACATCGAAAAATTGTTTGGACGGCGTTAGGGCTGGCGCTCATCCGTCGCAATCGGCAGGGTGAAGAAAAACGTGCTCCCCTGGCCTAAGGTGGAGTCGAAACCTATTTCTCCGCCGTGTTTTTCAACAATGTTTTTACAGATGCTTAAGCCCAACCCTGTGCCTCCTTGGGTGCGTTGGTCCGATGAATCTTCTTGGCTGAAGCGTTCGAAAATGCGCGACTGGAATTCTTTCGAAATGCCCGCACCTTGATCGGTGACCGATATCTTGATCCTGTCGCCGGCTTGGATGGCGGAAACGGTGACGGTGCTATTTCTGGGGGAAAACTTGGCCGCATTGGACAGCAAGTTGGTGAGAACTTGGAGAATGCGGTCTTTATCGCAACGCACAAGCTGGCCCGGTAGTGGATGTTGGATGGTGAAAGTGACCCCCAACTTGTGGGCGTAGCCGAGGTTGGCGTTGACGCCTTCCATCAATAACGTGCCAACGTCCAAATCTCGGAGATTGAATTCCAGCCTTTCGGATTGGAGCTTTTCAAGATCGAGAATATCGCTGACAAGGTTGATCAACCGATCGGCATTGTTGTGGGCAATGACGATCATGTCTTTCATTTTTTTGGGAAGATCTCCCGCGGCTCCGCCCAAAAGCAGAGACAGCGAGCCTTTGATGGATGTCAGGGGGGTGCGCAGTTCGTGGCTGACTGTCGAAATGAATTCATTTTTCGATTTATCCAGCATAATGCGATCCGTGACATCGTGGACGATGCCGAGCATACGCACGGGCTGCCCCATATGATCTCGATACACTTGACCTTTTTCTTGGACGTAGCGCACGTCACCGCTTGGTAGGAGAACGCGATGCTGAAGATCATAAGGTGCACCGTTTGCAACGGCATTGCCAACGGCGGAAATGACTTTTTCACGATCATCGGGATGAATGCATTGGAGAAAGTTTTCGTACGTCGATCCAAAGTCGTCACGTGAACGACCGAAAATACTGTAGATTTCATCGGTCCATTCCAACCCGCCCGTGAGGATGTTCCAGTCCCAAGAACCGACATGGGCGACCTGTTGAGAACGCAGCAGACGTTCAGCTTGTTCGTTGATTGTGATGTAGGCCTGCTCGCGCTGGCGGAGTGTTCGCACCATCAGCCACATGGCCCCCACCCAAAAGAGCACAATTCCCAAGACCTGCACGCCCGCACGGCGGTGAATTTTCCACTCTTGTTCTTCCAAGAAACCGGCTTGAGGCAAAACGAGCGCAATCCATCTGGTGTGTTCGATGGGCAGGGAATGAAACACACGCTGAAGTTCTTCAGGCGAGAGGCGAATATTTGCTTTCAAGATGTCGCGGGCCCCTTGGGCGGTCAACTCGATGAGGTCTTTTTGATCGTTGCGCACCAACACGACGTGATGACCGGGCAACTGAAAGCTGGAAATGATCCGGGTCAATTGGGTGGGCAGGAAACTGACAAACAAGATTGCCTTCTCACCGTTTGAGGTTTGCCAGAGCGTCATCATGTCGAAATGATAGTTTCCACCTTGGGGATGGATGAACGGTTTGTAGTTGCTTGTTTCGGAAAGTTCTCGGTGCTCCTGGCTCTGCCAAAAATTATCGATATCGTTTCGACATACGGGGCCGACGAGTTCACCAAAGTCATCGGGTACGAGTTGGTTGCGCACGCCGCGAAGGGTAAAGGCGAGATAATTGGGAAAATGCTTGCCGATGAGGATGTTGAGTTGCTGCTGAAGCTCTGGGTCCTCGTTTGATGCCAAAAATCGGGAGAGCAGATCACGGTTTTGTTCCGCAAATAACGTCAGCGACCTGGTTCGTTCGGTGACAAAGCGGCCAATGGCATCGGCGACCGAACGGCCCTCGTTTTCCATAAGCTGGTCTTGGTAATCGTGCAGATGGGATATGGACACCTGGGCTGACCAAAACGCGATGAAAATGGCGCCGGCTGCCGCCAAAGTCATGGCTGCGATTGAAATTTCTCTCATCCAACCGAACGGAGACTTTTTCTTGGGCAACACGGGAGATGTGGACATCGCGACGATCTCTGATGAATGACCTAACCCTCTACATTGTGGCCGTAATAGATAGTATCAATTGAAAAGTTCCGTTTACAAGGGACTCCTCGGAACAAGGGTGACGCAAGTGCCGTCGCTTCGGGCTTACAACGTAATGCGCGATATGTGGCGTAGCGTGTCGCGTAGGCTTTGGGAAGACGAATATCTTAATGTGTTTTTCATGGAGATGAGCGAACATCAAAGCGGCTTTCGACAGTTTCAACATTGGCAAGAAAGACGTTCAGCGTGACTGGTTCTGCTATAGATAATTCTCGAGTTTCCCCTGTTCGCCAAACGCTCGATTCCGCCGTAGTTCGTTTTTCCGGAGATTCCGGTGACGGCATGCAGATCACCGGCGGTCAGTTCACTCTGGCGACGGCGGTGGCGCAAAACAACCTCTCGACATTTCCCGATTATCCCGCCGAAATTCGTGCGCCCACAGGCACCACGTTTGGCGTTTCCGCCTTTCAGATCAATTTCGGTTCGCGCGTGATCAAGACGGCTGGCGACGAATTCGATGTTCTGGTGGCGATGAACCCGGCGGCGCTGAAAGTTGAGCTTCCGGGGCTCAAGGTCGGCGGTATCCTGATCGTCGACAGCGGGTCCTTTCAAGAGCGCAACCTGCATCGTGCGGGCTATGGTGCAGATCCGCTTAAAGACGGCAGTCTCGAAGCCTACCGCGTTATAGAAATGGATATCTCGACACTGACGCAGGATGCCGTGAGCGCATTCGGTCTGTCGAAGAAAGAGGCATTGCGCTGTAAGAACTTCTGGACGCTGGGCTATGTCTATTGGATGTTCGATCGCGACCGCCAAGCGACCATCGATTGGCTCAAAAGAAAATTTGCATCCCGTCCCGACATTGCCGATGCCAACATTGCGGCGCTGAACGCCGGGCATGCGCTGGCGGAAACGATGGAAACCGCCGACGGCCTGCAAAGCTACACCGTGCCCCATGCGCCGGACATCGAACCGGGGCTGTATCGCACCGTCACCGGCGCCGAAGCGATGGCGTGGGGGTTGGCCGTCGGGTCCAAGTTGGCCGCGTTGCGGTTGGTGTTTTGTTCCTATCCGATCACGCCCGCCTCGCCGGTGTTGCACACGTTGTCTAAAATGATCGAACACGACATCGTCACCTTTCAGGCTGAAGACGAAATCGCCGCCGTGTGCGCCGCCATCGGTGCATCGTATGCAGGCGGCTTGGGCGTGACCTCAAGCTCGGGTCCGGGAATCTCTCTGAAAGCCGAAGCCATCGGTCTAGCCGTCAGTTCGGAACGTCCGCTGGTGGTCATCAACACCCAACGCGCCGGGCCGTCCACCGGGCTTCCGACCAAGACCGAGCAATCGGATCTGCTGCAGGCGCTCTATGGCCGCAACGGCGAATGTCCGCTGGTGGTGATCGCGGCGCGTTCGCCGTCGGACTGTTTCGAAATGGCGATCGAGGCCTGCCACATCGCCACGAAGTATCAGACCCCGGTGATGGTTTTGAGCGACGGCTACATCAGCAATGCGTCGGAGCCTTGGTTGATCCCCGATGTCGATGCGATGGAACCGTTTCCCACCGACTTGCATCAAGACGGTCCGTGTTTCGATCCGTCGATCCGCGATGCTGAGACGTTGGCGCGGCCTTGGGCGATCCCGGGCACGCCGTGTCTGGAACATCGCATCGGCGGTTTGGAAAAAAGTTTCGAGACCGGCAACATTTCCTACGACCCCGCCAACCATCAAAAGATGACCGATGTCCGCGCGGCGAAAGTCGCCGGCGTGGTGCGCGACATTCCCGATCAAGGCGTTGAGGCTGGCCCCGAAAGCGGACCGGTGGCGGTGGTCGGGTGGGGATCGACCTATGGCCCGATCAATCGGGCGGTCAGCAATCTGATCGACGAAGGTCTATCCGTCAGTCACATCCATGTGCGCAATTTGTGGCCGTTGCCCGCCAACTTAGGCGCGCTGCTGGCAGGGTTCGATCAAGTTTTGGTGCCGGAAATGAACAGCGGCCAGTTCGTCAAGGTGTTGCGCGATCAATACCTGATCGACGCCAAAGGCATCAACAAAGTGATGGGCCAGCCGTTTAAAATTCACGAACTCGAAGACGCGATCCGCGCCTATTGGGAGGCTGCACAATGAACGAAGCGACAACCGAAGCGCCGAAACTTACGGCCAAGGACTTTGCCTCGAACCAAGAAGTGCGGTGGTGTCCGGGCTGCGGCGACTATGCGATCCTCAAGGCCGTGCAAAAAACCCTCGCCGATGTCGAGGCCAAAACCGAAAACACGGTGTTCGTTTCCGGTATCGGCTGTGCATCGCGGTTCCCTTATTATATGGCGACGTATGGGTTCCACTCCATCCATGGACGCGCCCCGGCCATCGCCACGGGCATCAAGCTTGCCAATCCGGACCTGGATGTGTGGATCATTTCGGGCGATGGCGATGCGCTATCGATCGGCGGCAATCATTTCGTTCATCTGGTGCGCCGTAACGTCGATGTGCAATTTCTGTTGTTCAACAACGAGATTTATGGCCTCACCAAAGGGCAATTTTCGCCAACTTCACGGGTCGGAACACGCTCGCCGTCGTCGCCGTTGGGCTGTATTGAAAATCCGGTCTCGGCGGTCCAACTGGCGTTGGGCTCGGGCGGGCATTTCGTCGCCCGTGCCGTCGATACCGCGCAAAAGGAATTGACCGAAACCCTCAAGCGCGCCCATGCCTTCAAGGGCACATCGTTCGTCGAAATCTTCCAAAACTGCGTCGTCTACAATGACGGTGCGTTCGATGCGTTCACCGCCAAGGACAAGGCCGCCGACATGCAAATTCATGTCGAACACGGCAAGCCGTTGATATTTGGGCGCGAGCGCAACAAGGGGCTGCGCATCGTTTCCGGCGCGTTGGCGTTGGAGGTCGTGACCATCGGCGAAAACGGTGTCACCGAAGCTGATATCTTGGTGCACGATGAAACCAATAGGATGCTCGGGTGCTTGTTGGCCGACATGAACGAGCCGGAATTTCCCGTCGCCATGGGGGTTCTGTATTGCAAGCCGGGGCATATCTTCGAAGTCGAAATCCGCAAGATGGTGGAGGCCCAAACCTCCCACGCCACCACCAGTCTCAACGACGTCTTGCGCCAGGGTCACACCTGGGCCGTCGGTGGAGATGCCGACGAGGCTTAAGCAAAAAAATGCCGTGGTCCTCGAAAGAGGAACCACGGCAAAGGAGGGATGTAAAACGAAGGGAGGGCTTATCCGTTCGTTTGCGTCCCCTGCGAGTCCGTCACGTTCTTTTGCATTTTGCACGCGAACGTCATCAGGAACTTGATGGCTTGTTGCGTTTCAGGCTTGCTGAGCATGCCGATGGTCGACATCAGGCCACCACTGGATTTTTGCTGCGCTGTTTCCACCGCGGCGTCGTGCATGGCGTCAACGGTTTCTCCGGCGAATTCGGCCAGATGTTCGTTGGCGACATTGTTGATCATGGTTTCGGCCCAGATCACCAGGCGTTCCACCATCGAGTCGGTCATCGCCGAACGCGCACCGTGCAACAAGATGACGAGGTCGAACAACGTGTCGAGCGCACCCGAGCGTTGCAGCTCGGTCAAGCGGTCGATGGTGTTCATGATCGCATCTTTGGTGTCGTCGTTGTTGAGGCGATCGAGCACTTCCAATGCATTGCCGCCGGTGGTGGCCATGCGTTCGACCATGCCGTCGGTCATCGCCTCAGTAGCGGCCTGGACCAGGCGAAGGGTGTTTTCTTGAGTCTCGCTCATATCCACCACTCCCTTACAGCAAGCCGCGGGCGGACAGCCAGTACAGACGGTTGTAAGCCAGCTTGAACCAGTGGATCATCTGCGACGGTGCGCCGGGGTTCGGCGGCGTCTTGTAGTCGAACCACACGTAGGTGCCGGTCTTCATGCCGGTCTCGACGAAGCAGAACACCTTGCCGTCGTAATCGCGCGCCCAACGGCCTTCGGTGAGCAGGGACGCCAAGTTGTCGATCACGGTGTCGGCTTCGAAGTGGGCGGTGGAACCGGCCTTGGAAATCGGAATGTTGGTGGTGTCGCCACACACGAACACGTCCGTGGAACCTTCACGCAACAGCTTGGTTTTGTTGGTCGGCACCCAGCCGCCATCGCCCAAACCGGAATCGGTGATGACCTCGGCGCCGGCATGGGGCGGGATGGTGACCAGCAGGTCGTAGTCGAGCGTCACGCCTTCTTCCGAAGAGATGGTCTTGCCCGCAGGGTCGACTTCTTTGGTGTTGAAGAATGTTTCGTACTTGATGCCGTCGGCGTCCATGGCGGGTTTCGCCCATTCGGCGACCGGCTCCAGCGCGTGCAGGCGGCCGATCGGATAGGTGTAGGTGATCTCGGATTTGTCCCACAGGCCTTTGCCTTCCAGGTATTCCTTCAACATGAAGGTGATTTCCAGCGGGGCGACCGGGCATTTGTGCGGGGCGTTGACGTTGACGACGATCTTGCCGCCTTCGAACTTGTCCAGCGCGTCGCGCATCTTGCGCGCACCTTCCAGGTCGTAAAGCCAGTGTGCGCCTTCCTGCATGCCGGGAATGTTTTGCGGCATCAGACGTGAGCCGGTGGCGATGACGAGATAATCGTACTCGTGCACGGCGCCGGACTTACAGGTGACTTTTTTGTTGTCGACGTCGATGTTGGTGGCCGGATCGATGTGGAAGATCACGCGCTTATCAAGCACTTTGCGCTGCGGGCGGAACAATTCGCGTTCGCGGATCTTGCCGAACGGAACGTACAGCAGACCCGGCTGGTACATGTGGGTGTCGGTGGTGCCCAGCATGGTGATCGACACATCGCCCCTGCGCAGTTCGGTGCCGATGTGGCGGCACAGGCCGTTGGCGATGATGGTGCCGGCAAGGCCGCCGCCAACAATGAGAACTTTCTTAGACATTGAGTACCTCCCTAGAGATTTGCCCGTCACATACCCCCAGGCCGTGACGGGCCGATTGACGATGGTTTATTTCGCTTTACGCACGACCACGAACCAGTGGCCGTCTTTTTCACCGGACTCGACCGTTTCATGGCCGACTTTCGCACACCATTCCGGCACGTCCTTGGCCGTGCCTTGATCGGTGGACAGAATTTCGACTTCGTCGCCGACGTTCAAAAGTTTTAGCGCTGCGATGAGTTCCATCAGCGGGCCGGGGCAAAAAGAACCGCGGGCATCGATTACTTTACGTTCGCTCATATTGTTCTGGCCTCCTGGACCTAATTTGTCGCACCGATTGAGAAGGTGCGTTTGAGTGGATGACGGGGGGGGGTGAATTACATCGAAATCAGCTGGCCTTCCTCGGCGTCGGACAAGAACTTGGTCAAACCCATTTGGCCATCGAACAGATCGTCGACCAAATTGCTTTCGTCCCAGCCCAAAACGTCGAGCACCATGGAGCACGCCCACATGGTCATATCGCCGAGCATCTTGCCCTGGCCGAACATGTCGACCGGATCGGGGGCGTTCTTTTCGCACAATTCCGCGTTGAACGCGCTGTCCGCATAACGGGCGTTACCGCTGGCGTTTTTGTCGAACACCTTGATCGCGCCCATGGACACGAACACGTGGACCGGTCGTTCGGAGACTGCCGCAACCGAAGCGATCATCGACGCCAGCTGAAGTTTGTCGCGGTCAGAAGAACTCAGCATGATGTAAAGCGGCAGTGCGGCCATATTGGGACCTCCGTTCATAAAGGGGCGTAAGCGCAATCAGCCTAAGGGCGTTGCGGGCAAGGGATGATGGAGAATTGTTCTAAACCATTTGTGGGGGTAAAATCCACACAAAAATAGTGTAATTAATTACGTCCGAAAAATACATGATAAAAGGATAATACTATAACTCTGTGTGAAATGGCCTAGGCGACCTTGTGTCGAAACTCAAGGAACACAGCTCGTGCAGCACCGTAGGTCTTTTCCTTGACCTCCGAAAATCCGACGGGTGGAGCGAAGGCTTCGCGCGCGCCGACCTCGACCATGATCACTGCTTCGGGGGCAAGCCAGCCGCGCTCGGCCAGGGCATGAAGTGCCGGCACGCTCAGGCCCTTGTCATAAGGCGCATCCAAAAAGGCGTAGTCCACGGGTGCGTGGGGTGGGGTGCAGAGCGGGATGGCAGTCGCCTTGATGGGCAAAACGGCGCAGTGGTCGCTTTCTTTCAAGGCAATGATGTTGGCGGTTAAGGTTTTGATCGCGCCGCGGTGGTTTTCGACGAATGTGGCATGAAGCGCGCCGCGCGACAGGGCCTCCAACCCCAAAGCGCCGGTTCCGGCGAATACGTCCAGAACCCGAGCATCGCGTATGCCCGGACCGATGCTGAGATGTTCGAGCACGTTGAACATGGCTTCGCGGGCACGGTCGGATGTCGGGCGGGTGTCGCGCCCTTGCGGTGCGGCCAGGGATCGGCCCTTGTGTTTGCCGCCGACTATACGCATGGCCGGATCATGTACGTGGCTTGCGCGCGCTTGGTTTGGCTGCGCGCGGTTTGCCCGTATGCGACTTAGCCGAATGAGATTTACCCGGTGTCGCCTTGTCTGTGCGCGCCTTGTCGGCACGGGGTTTGCGTGGTTTGGGCTTTGCGTTCGGTTTGGCTTTTGCCTTTGCCCAACCGGTCTTGGTCATTTTGATCGCAGTTCCGGCACCGTCGAGCTTGCCGCCCAATTGGTCGATCATCTGGCGACGCGGCACCAATTGCACGTCGCCGCGTTGCAGATTGTCGAGGCGGAAGGGACCGTAACCGGTACGGATCAGGCGGTTTACCTGCAATTCCAAGTATTCCATCACACGGCGGATTTCGCGATTCTTGCCTTCGCTCAGCGACACGATCAGCCACGCGTTGCGCCCGGTTTTCTTTTCGATCTGGGCATTGATGGCGCCGTATTTGACGCCTTCATACGTGATGCCGTTTTGCAAAACGGCGAGCTTTTCATCATCGACGTAGCCGAACACGCGGACCCGGTAGGTGCGCACCCAATCGTTGGACGGCAGTTCCAGCTCGCGCGCCAGTCCGCCGTCGTTGGTCAGCAACAGCAAGCCTTCGGAATTCAGATCCAACCGGCCGACCGAAACAACCCGGCCGATTTCGCGCGGCAGTTGGTCGAAAACCGTCTCACGGCCCTGGTCGTCCTTGTGCGAGGTGACCAATCCCGGCGGCTTGTGATAGCGCCACAACTGCGGCTCGGCGGGGGCCGCCAAGGGTTTGCCGTCGACTACCACGGTGGTGGGGTCCGTGACCAAGGTCGCGGGGGTGTCGATGACTTTGCCGTTTACACGCACGCGACCTTCCGCGATCCAGCGTTCCGCGTCACGGCGCGAACACAGCCCCGCGCGCGCCATCACCTTGGCGATGCGCTCACCTTTGTCAGCGGCGTCATCGGTGTCGTCCGGTGCGGTATCTTGATCAGTCATTGCTGGTTTCGCGTCCTATGGCGTATTCCCGCGCGGCTTCGACGAATGCGGCGAAGATGCGCACGTCGGCGTCGGTGATTTCGAATTCGGGATGCCACTGCACGCCGAGACAAAACGTCATGTTGGTGGCTTCACAGCCCTCGATGACCCCGTCGGGGGCACGGGCGTTGATTTTTACACCCGCCGGTTCGTCGCGGGCGGCCTGGTGGTGGGCACTGTTCACTTGAATGTGAGGTTGGCCGACGATGTCGTGCAGTATGGTGCCAGGTACGATCTCCACGTCGTGGCCGACCTCGTCACGCGGGTTGGGCTGCTCGTGGGCCAAAGCATCGGGCAGTTCATGGGGAATATGCTGGATCAGCGTGCCGCCCAGCGCCACATGCAACAGCTGTTGCCCGCCGCAGATGCCCAGCACCGGCAGGTCGCGTTTCATGGCGCTTTGCAAGATCGCCATTTCGAACGCCGTGCGGTCGTCCTTGGTGCTGACGCTGTCGTGGGTGGTGGTGGCGCCGTACATGGCCGGATCGACGTCGAAATTGCCGCCGGTTATCAGCAATCCATCGATGTCGTCGGCGTAAATGTCCAAAAGGCTCGGCTCGTGAGGCATCAGCAACGGCAAGCCGCCGGCCTTGACCACCGCGGAAATGTAATTTTGGCGCAGGGCATACCACGGGAATTTGGAGTATTGCTCCGCGCCCCCGGTTTCACTGTCGAGCGGTATGCCGATAACCGGCGTGATGAGTTCTGTTGTCATAGGGCGAATGTAAGTCCCCTGACGCGCGGGAGCAAGAAGACTTGACGGAATGCGCCCGGGTCTGCACTTTCTGATTATGACGAGTTCCAGCGAAACCTACATGGAAATGGCGCTGTTGGAAGCGCAAGGCGCGTTCGAGCGTGGCGAGGTCCCGGTCGGTTGCGTGATTGTCGAGGCTGAAACCGGCACCGTTTTGGCTCGCGCGGGCAACCGCACCGAAGAACTTGACGACCCCACCGCGCACGCCGAACTGTTGGCCATCCGCGAGGCTGCAAAGCAGGCGGGCTCGGCGCGGCTGGTGGGCTGCGACTTGTACGTCACGTTGGAACCCTGCGCCATGTGCGCCACCGCGATTTCGTTCGCACGCATCCGGCGGGTCTATTTCGGTGCGTACGATCCTAAAATGGGCGGTGTGGAACATGGCCCGGCAATCTTTGCTCAACCCACCTGCCACCATAGCCCCGACGTTTATGGCGGGCTTCAAGAGAGTGTCTCGGCGGAATTGCTGCGAACGTTTTTTCGCTCCAAGCGCTAAGCGCTTAAAACGTGTCAAAGCCACTTGGCAAAATCGCCCAAGTTTTATAAATTTTCCGTGCACTTTGCATCTTCGGATTGTGGGGAGCCGCTTTCCCTCTTTCCGGATTACCTAGGAAACGTTCATGGGGGAGGTCATGCACACACCTAAATTGATGAAAATACTTGCTGTTGCCGGTCTGGTCGGCGCTTCTGCGCTGGCATCCCACGATGCCGCGGCTTGGGGCTGGGGCCCCGGTTGGGGCAATGGTTGGGGCCCTGGATGGGGTAACAATTGGAACAACAACAATTGGAACAACAACGGTTGGGGCAATGGTTGGGGCGACGGTTCCGGCGACTTCTCCATGAGCTTCAGCGGACGCGGCAATGGATCGGGCAGCGGTTACAACGGTTATAACGGCTACAACGGTTGGAACGGTTATAACGGTTACGGTCCCTACGGCTGGGCGCCGTATGGATATGCGCCGTATGGCTACGCACCCTATGGATATGCACCCTATGGATATGCACCGCCGCCCGTCGCCCCCGCAGCACCTGCGGCGCCGGCGGCCAAGGATAAGTAAGCCACAAATTCAGACGTCTTGTGCTTGAACAACGAGAAGAAGGGACGAAGCGCGGCTTCGTTCCTTCTTTTTTGTAACCTTTACATGCATGTCAATTTGGATTTGCAATGCGAGGGGGCGGTGAGGCGGAGGTGCGGTGGACAGCCGAGTTGATCTTCGCGTTGATTCACGATAAACGCTATGTCCGTTTGTCAGTCGATGCGACAAGCGAGGCTTTGGAATTGACGGCCATCGCCTATATAAGCTTCGGTCATTGTGCTTTTTCGTCTTGGAATTCTCATGCGCCAATACCTTCATTTCGACCTGAACGCTCGCTCTGTCCGCAAGGAAACGCAAAGTGGGGAGGCTCTGGCGCGCTCGGGCCGTTACCACATCGCGAAGACGCTGGTTGAACGCGGCGTGGCCACGGTTGATCCGATGTCACCTGAGAACCCTTTGATTTTTTCCGCCGGCCCCTTTGCTGGAACGAATTTTTCCAATGCCAACCGCATCAGTGTCGGCTGCAAAAGCCCGCTCACGGGTGGCATCAAGGAAGCCAATGCCGGCGGTACGTTTGCGTTTGCCATGGGCCAGCTGGAAATTTCCGGGCTGACCTTGAATGGTGCCAGTGACGATTGGGTGGTGATCCGTATTCCTAAAGATGGCGAGGTCACATTCGATGATGCGACACCCTATTTGGGCAAAGGCAACGTCGAAGCCGCCGCTATGCTGCACGAAGCTTATGGCGATAAAATCAGCATCGCCCTGTGCGGCCCGGTCGGCGAATACGGCGGCTTGATCGCGGGCATCGCCTTTTCCGATACGGACAACCGTCCCTCGCGTCTGGCGGCGCGTGGCGGCGTCGGCGCGGTGATGGGGGCTAAGAAGGTCAAGGCGATTGTCGTCGACAAGCACAAGATGCCGACGTTCCACGATCGTAAAAAGGTCATGGGAACGGTGCGCGTCTATGGCGACAAGCTTGCCGAGGACGCCAAGGTGCAGGCCCTGAGCCAGTTCGGCACCGCCATGACCGCCGATGTGATGAACCACATTGGCGCGATTCCGGTGAACAATTTTTCCATCGGTCGCGCGACCGAAGCGGAAGACAGCGTTTTCCCCATGGGGGGCGATTACATCCACGACCAAAACGTCAAGCGCGGCGGCGTTGTGTCGCATGCCTGCATGCCGGGGTGTCAGATCAAATGTTCCAACGTCTATTTCGACAAGGACGGCAAAGAAGTTGTCTCGCCGGTTGAATATGAAACCATCGGCGTGATGGGCACCAACTGCGGTTTAAGCGACCCCGACGATTTGGCGGAACTCAATTTTCACGCCAATGACCTCGGTATCGACAGTATCGAGATCGGCGCGTTGCTGGCCGTGTTGATGGAAGCGGGCGACGCCGCGTTCGGCGATCTGGCGTTCATGCATCAAGCCATGGACGATCTGCGCGTCGGCAATGAACGCGGACGCGACCTGGCCCAAGGCGTGGCGCGGGTCGGCGCGAAGCGTGGTTTGAAGCGGTTGCCGGTGATCAAAAAGCAGGCGCTGAGCGCCTACGACCCCCGCGTCGCGGAAGTCACGGCCATTTCAATGATGACCACGGCCCAAGGCGCGGACCATACGGTCGGCAACAACCCGACCTTCAACAGCACCGGCGTTTCGGTTGCGGACTTGGTGAAAGAAAGCTTCCAGCTTCAGGTTCTGTGCGCCACCAACGACAGCTTAGGCATGTGTCTGTTTGGGCGCTCGGTTACTAACGCCAGCCAACAAATGATGGTCGATGCGATCAACGACGCCTTGGGCACGGACTTGAAGGTCGAGTTTTACGAGCTTCTCGGTCTCGAGACCTTGCAGTTGGAACGGCAATTCAACATCGATGCCGGTTTCGACGAAGACGACAATGCGTTGCCGACGTTCTTCAACGACGAACCGTTGCCGCCGACCAACAAGACCTCGCGCCTGAAAGCCGCCGACGTAACCCCGGTCATCAATGAGCTGTTGAACGACTAAAGGCTTTTGGCGCGTCAGCGGTGGCCGCTGATCGCCGAATGCAGGGGCTTGGTTTCTTCGAACAGTTTGAGCTGCTCTTCGCTGGCCTTGGTCTGGTGGTTGGCTTTCCACTCGTCGATGCTCATGCCGTAAACAGCCTGAATGGCGTCGTCCTTGGACAGTTCAGCACCCTGGTTTTCGGCCGCTTCCAGCAACCACTTGTATAGGCAGTTGCGGCAAAAGCCAGACAGATTCATCAGATCGATGTTTTGCACGTCGGTGCGCTTTTGCAGGTGCGCGACAAAGCTGCGCCATGCGGCGGCTTCGAGATTGGTGCGGGTCTGCTCGTCCATGGAAAAAGCCCTTCATTCCGATCCTGGGTACACGAAAATTCAAGTACCGGGGATATAGGAACAAAGGGCTTGATGTCTAGAGGTTTGAGGCGGCGTTAAGCCTTTTCACGCTCCACCGCGCGCCAACCGATGTCGCGACGGCAAAAGCCGTCGGGCCACTCGATGGCGTCAACGGCTTGATAAGCGATGTCCTGGGCTTCCTTGACGGTTTTGCCGATGGCGGTGACGCCCAGCACGCGTCCGCCGTTGGACACCACCTTTTTGTCCTTGAACTTGGTTCCGGCATGGAAGACTTCTACGCCCTTGATGGCGTTAGCCGCGCTCAAATTGTTGATCAGGGTGCCTTTGGCGTACTTGCCGGGATAACCGTCGGCGGCCATGACCACCACCAAGGCGGTGCTTTTCTTCCATGTGATCTTGGCGTCTTTGAGATTGCCTTCGGCGCACGCCCGCAAGGCTTCCAACACGTCCGAGTTCATGCGCGCCATCAGCACCTGACATTCCGGATCGCCGAAGCGGACATTGTATTCGAGAACCTTGGGCTCGCCGTCCTTGATCATCAGGCCCGCAAACAGCACGCCTTTGTAAGGTGCGCCTTCGGCGGCCATCGCTTCAATGGTCGGCTGGATGATTTCGGCCATGATTTTTTTTTGCATCGCGGTGTCGACCACCGGAGTGGGAGAATACGCCCCCATGCCGCCGGTGTTGGGGCCGACATCGCCCTCATGTACCGCTTTGTGGTCTTGGGCTGAGCCCATGGCCACTGCGGTGGTGCCATCGACCAGGGCGAAGAAGCTGACTTCCTCACCGGGCATGAATTCCTCGATCAGCACCTCGTCGCCCGCCGCGCCGAACGCCCGTTCGATCATGATGTGGTCGATGGCGGCGAAGGCTTCGTTTTTGTTGTGACACACGATCACGCCTTTGCCGGCAGCCAACCCGTCGGCCTTGACCACCACGCCGCCTTCCATCTTCATGATGTACTCTTTCGCCGCGTCCGGTTCGTCGAACACGCCGTATTCGGCGGTGGGAATGTTGTATTTGGCCAGTAGGTCCTTCATGAAGGCTTTGGAACCTTCAAGCTGCGCCGCTTTTTTCGACGGCCCGAAAGCCTTGATGCCGACGCTTTCAAGCTTGTCGACCAAACCGTTCACCAGCGGAGCTTCGGGGCCGACGACGACGAAGTCGATCTTTTCCGATTTGGCAAACTTCACCAAACCATCGACGTCTTCGGCTTTGATCTTGACGCATTCGGCCACGTCCGCGATTCCGGCATTTCCCGGTGCGGCATAGAGCTTGTCACACTTCGGCGATTTTGCGATCGCCCAGCACAGTGCGTGCTCGCGTCCACCTGAACCTACGACCAAAACCTTCATCGGCAAAAGCCTCCCGGACTTCCTAAATGTGTATTTCTTAAAACCAACTTTTGTGTGCGACTCTTTTTGCCGCATCTCTTCGTATCATACATACTGTCTCGCGGGAGTGAACCGCAAACCGACTTAAGGCGATCTAAATGACGGAAACTGGCTTAAATGCACCGATTTTTTCGGTTTCGGAGGTTTCCAGCCACCTCAAACGGGTGGTCGAGGATTCGTTTTCGTTCGTGCGCGTGCGCGGCGAAATCTCCGGCTTTAAGCGTGCCGGGTCTGGCCATCTCTATTTTCGCTTGAAAGACGAGGGGGCGGTTCTCGACGGGGTTTGTTGGCGGGGTTCGGCGGCGCGCTTGGGCATCGAGCCCGAAGACGGTCTGGAAGTCATCGCCACCGGGCGCCTGACCACCTATCCCGGCCGATCCAACTACCAAATCGTGGTCGAGGCTATGGAGGTCGCGGGCGAAGGTGCGCTGTTGAAGCTGTTGGAAGACCGCCGCAAGAAGCTCGCCGCCGAAGGCCTGTTTGACGTCGCCGAAAAACGCCCGATTCCGATGCTGCCTGAGGTCATCGGTGTGGTCACCTCGCCCACCGGGGCGGTGATTCGCGACATTTTGCATCGTCTCAACGATCGCTTTCCGCGCCGCGTGTTGGTGTGGCCGGTGCTGGTGCAAGGCGAAGGCGCGGCAGAGCAGATCGTCAATGCGATCGCGGGGTTCAACCGCTTGAAACCCGATGGCGACATTCCCCGCCCGGACGTGCTGATCGTTGCGCGTGGCGGCGGTTCGTTGGAAGACTTGTGGGCCTTCAACGAAGAAAACGTGGTTCGCGCGGCGGCGGAAAGCGCAATCCCGCTGATCAGCGCGGTGGGCCATGAAACCGACACCACCTTGATCGATTTTGCCTCCGATCTGCGTGCCCCGACGCCGACGGCGGCCGCCGAAATGGCGGTGCCGGTACGTTCCGAGCTGATCGCCCTGGTCGAAGACGACGGTGCGCGGTTGATGCGCGCGGCGGGGCGTTTGGTGGGGGAACGCAAGACCCATCTGACAGGCCTTGCCCGCGGCCTGCCCGACCTCAACGGTCTGGTCGCCAGCCACCGCCAGCGTTTGGACGATTGGGCCGAGCGCTTGGCGGGCAGTTTGCAAACGGGACTGCACCGCCGCCATCGCCGCATGGCTGAGGTCGCGGGGTTGCTCGCTTCACCGCGCCCGCGCATCGCTTACGCCCGCGATCGTCTGGACAGTCGCGCGGACGCTTTGACGCGCGCCGGTGGGCGTTTGACCGAACCGCGTCGGCGTCATCTTGAACAAACCGCGCGGCTGCTTGACGGACTGTCTTACCAACGCGTTTTGGACCGCGGCTTTGCCTTGGTCACAGACGCCAAAGGCAAGGCGGTCACCCAAGCCAGCGACCTGGCCCCAGGCGACGATATCTCGATCAAGATGAAGGGCGGCAACGTCGGCGCACGGGTCACCGGCGACGCGCCGATGAAACCGAAGAAGGTCAAACCGCCAAAGAAGCCCGATACACGTCAAGGAAGCCTGCTGTGAGAATACTGATTGCCCTGATTGTTCTGTTCGCCGTGCCTGCCCAGGCCTTGGAGTTGCAAGGCGCGTTTAAGCAAGGTGGCTTGGTGATCGGCCATACGGCGCCCGGCGCTCAAGTGACTTTGGACGGCGAAACCGTCGATGTCGCAGCGGATGGGGCGTTCGTCATCGGTTTTGGCCGCGATGCCAAGCCGCATGCGGTGCTCAAGGTGGTGGAGCCAGGCGGCAAGATCGATGAACACGCCCTCACCATCGTTAAGCAGGACTACAAGATCCAGCGCATCGACGGCTTGCCCGCGCGCAAGGTCACGCCCAAGCCCGAGGACGTCGCGCGCATCAAGGCCGACAACGCCAAAATTTGGGGTGTGCGTGGTGCCATCAGTCCCGAATCGCGCTTTCTGTCCGGTTTTCGCTGGCCGGTGACGGGGCCAATTTCCGGTGTGTTCGGTTCGCAGCGCATCCTGAACGGCCAGCCGAAAAATCCGCACAACGGCGTCGATGTCGCCGCGCCCGAGGGAACACCCATCGTCGCCCCCGCCGACGGCGTAGTGGCGTTGGTTCACGACGATATGTTTTATACCGGCAAGACGGTGATGATCGATCACGGCCTCGGCCTTACCACCGTCTATGCGCATATGGACAGCATTGCGGTGATCGAAGGTCAGGTGGTGAGCCAAGGTGACGCCATCGGCACGGTGGGCAAAACCGGCCGCGTCACGGGGGCGCACTTGCATTGGGGCATGACGTGGAAGTCGGTGCACCTGGACCCGATGCTCGCCACCGAGCCGATGCCGAAGGCTATGTCGCAAAAATAATCACAAGCGTATTTACTCAATTGTGCGGTGTCTGCTAAGCACAAGGCATGTGTTCATACAGACAGATTGAAGGGCCGAGCGTCCGCGTGGGCGTGAAGCGAATTACCAACCCGGCCTAAGACCTTAGGCTGGGCTTTCATCGTTATGTCTGTAATGGGGGATGGCGCGCACCGCCGCCCCAAAAAAAGGTGAGCACAGATGCCTCATAATACACCGACTTTGCACCTGCTCTGCGGCAAGATCGCGGCTGGAAAATCTACGTTGGCCCAACGTTTGGCGGGCGAGCCCGACACGGTCCTCTTGAGCGAGGATGACTGGCTCTCGCGCCTTTACCCTGATGAAATTCATTCTCTCCAAGATTATGTGGATTGCTCTGCCAAGCTGCGCGGCGCCCTAGGCCGACATATCGAAGGACTTTTGCGCAACGGCCTCAACGTTGTTTTGGATTTTCCCGCCAATACGCAGGGGCAACGTCGCTGGATGCGTGGACTGATTGACAACACCAACGCAGCGCATGTCTTGCATTACCTAGACGTGCCGGATGACGTCTGTAAGGCGCGGATGCGCCAGAGAAACGAGGCGGGCACACACCCGTTTGCCCCCAATGAGGCCGACTTCGATCTATTTATGAAATACTTCGTGCCGCCCTCGGCGGACGAGGGCTTCATCGTTAAGAGCTATGGAGGAAGTGATTAGCGCGGCCAGCGTTTGTGCAGCCACAGCCATTGGCCCGGACGTTCGCGGATCCAGCTTTCCATCATCGCGTTGACGTCGGCCATGATGGCGCGGACGTCTGCTTTTTTGTCGCCGCTGCGGGTGATGTTTAAGGGCGGGTGATAGATCAGCTTGAACCGCGCCCCAGGTAAGCGAATGCATTGGATCGGAACCACCGGGGAGTCGAAACGCAGCGCGAATTCCGCCAACGCCGTGCCGGTCATGGCGTCACGTCCGAAAAACGGCACGGCAATGCCGTCGTTGAGTTTCTGATCGACCAAGATGCCGAGGTGCTGGCCGCGCTTGAGCAAAGTGAACGCCCGCTTGGCGCCGGGCGCGCCCTTGGGAATCAGCTCTCCGGGGTTGGAGCGTTTGGCGAACAGGCTTTGCAACAGCGGATTGTTGGGGGCACGGTAGAAAATATTTACGCCAAATCCCAAAATCCCAGCCGAAACCGGCAGCAGTTCCCAGTTGCCCAAATGGGCGCCGAAAAACAGCACCGGCTTGCCGGTGGCGAAGGCGGCATCGATGTGTTCTTGCCCTTCGATTTCAACCCGGTCTTTGTCGCTGTCGGTAAGCAGGCGATCCATCACCGCGAATTCGAATGCGGTGCGTCCCATGGTGTCCCAAACCTCGCGCACGATCGCCTCGATTTCGGCTTGGCTTTTTTCGGGAAAGGCGAGGTGGAGGTTTTTACGCGCCGCTTTCGATGGCTTCAACAGCGGCCCGATGCTGCGTGCAAGCAGACCTCCCAGCGCCGACACCGCGCCAAACGGCAACAGGCGTAGAACAAACACCCCACCGTAAGCAAAGCCCGCACCGATGTAATCGAGCACGGTGGCCTTGCGGCTACGGAGCGGCGTTAGGGACTCAGCCATCCAGGCTCGTCTCTACAGGAGGTTGCTGAGAGGACTGTGGGGCATGTAGCGCGGCGACGAACGGAGCCAATAGGAGGTCGATTTCGTCGGCGTTTTTCCAACGCATCCCGATGTCGAGAACCCGTACCCGGTCTTTCTGCTTGGCGCTGAGGCGCACATGGTCCTTGGCCGTGGTCAGAACTTGCATGTCCACCGCATCGGCGAGGATCGACAGAACCTCGGCCTCGCTATAAGGATGGTGATCGTCAAAGGCGCGGCAGCCTGCCAACTTGCAACCGATGCCTTCCAAGGTCTTGAAGAATTTTTCCGGTCGACCAATGCCGGCGAAGGCAAAAACCTTTTGGTTTTTGAGGTCGGAGAAATCGCCGATGGGTTCCAGTTTGGCGCGCAGCACTTTGAGGCTTTTGTAACCCAAACGCTGGATCCGGCCCCACACGTCGGCCTCGTCAGCGCCGAGCAGCACCACGGCGTCCGCGCGCGCCAGCCCGGCGTCAACGGGTTCGCGCAATGGACCCGCAGGCATGACGCGGGCATTGCCAAAGCCGTAACCGCCATCGACGACCAGCAGCGACAGGTCTTTTTCAACGTTGGGATTTTGATAGCCATCGTCCATCACGACGATCTGGGCACCGGCCGCGACGGCGGCTTCGATGCCTTTGCGGCGGTCTCGGCTGACCCAGGTGGGGGCAGACCGCGCCAGCAACAATGGCTCGTCACCCACCGTACGGCTGTCGTGGTTTATCGGATCGACCTGGACGGGCCCCAATTCCGAGCCGCCATAACCGCGTGACACCACGTGGGCGTTGACGCCTTGGTTTTTTAAACGCGTCACAATATCGATGGCGACCGGGGTCTTACCCGCGCCACCCACGACCAGATTGCCGATACAAATCACCGGTACCGGCGCGCGCCAAGGCGCGGCGGCCTTGCGGCGCATGGAGCCGACACCTGCGACCAAGCACCCCAGCGGCCGCAGTAAACTGGGCATCACCCCGTCGGTTTTACGATCCCAGAAATCAGGTGCGCGCATGGTGGGCTTCCTCGGCGGCTGGATTTGCCTGCACGGTTTGAAAATAAGGGGCAAGCGCGTGGAGCACCCGGTCCAACACCCCCGCTTCGGCGCGGGCCGTGTCGAACGCAGAAATTGCAGCGGTTTCGCGGGCTTTTTCGTCGTTCATCAGCATCTCTACAGCGGCACAGAGTTCCGTTTCGTCTGCGACCCACCGGGCGGCGCCGGTCTTCACCAGGGTCGAAGATATATCTTGGAAATTGCTCATGTCCTTGCCGAAAATCAAGGCACAAGATAACGCGGACGGCTCGATCGGGTTCTGTCCCCCGCCGCTGGCCAAGGTTTTACCCATGAAAACAATTTTGCAGAGGCGATAAAACAAACCCAATTCGCCTAAGGTGTCGGCTATGTAGACATCCGTGGCGGTGCTGATGGCGTCGCCGTTTGCACGCCGCGCGACATTCAGCCCTTGGGCAGTCAGTTCCGCCGCCACCACCGTGCCGCGTTCGGGATGACGCGGCGCGATGATCGTCAACAAATCGGGTTTGCGTACTTTGAGCATCGTGTGGACCCGTCCGCAGATGGCTTCTTCTCCGTCATGGGTGGATGCCGCCAGCCACACGGGGCGCGTACCGATAACGGTTTTCAGTTTCGCCAACGCTTCGTCGTCGACTGGAAGCGGTTTGGCGGCGAACTTCAGGTTGCCCACCACATCGACGTTTTTGGCCCCCAATTTGTGAAAGCGTTCTCCATCTTGAGCGCTTTGGGCCAAGATCAGCGGGAAGGCGGCCAGCAGACGCGCGATCATGGCCGGGCTCTTGCGCCATTTATTGAACGATTTTTCCGACATGCGGCCATTGAGAACCACCATCGGTATGGCGCTGGCGCGGGTTTCGATAACCATATTGGGCCAAAACTCGCTTTCCACCCACAACGCCAAATCGGGCCGCCAATGTTCCAAAAAGCGCCGGACGTATGAGACACGGTCCACCGGCACGTATTGATGCACAGCGCCTTGGGGCAAGCGTTGCGCCATCAACCGCGCCGACGTCACGGTGCCGGTGGTGACCAAGACAGACCAGCCGGGATACTCAGCAAGCACGCGTTCGACCAGCGCCAGGACCGACAACGCCTCACCGACGCTGGCGGCGTGCATCCACACCACCTTGCCGCTGGGCCGTGGCAGGGACGGATGACCGAGGCGTTCTTGAAAGCGTGCCGGGTCTTCCTTGCCGCGTTTGAGGCGGTGGTTCAGATAGAGCCGGATCAATGGCCCGCCCAAGGTCGTGCCCATGCGATAGAGCGACAGCTTCATGGCATCCGCTCCTCGTCTTTGCGCGTGAGCATATGCGAAGGAATGGGCAGTTCGGCGGGTTCCGGGGTTTCAAAGCCGAATTCACGGTCGAGTTCTCGGGTCATGGTGTTGAGGCGATCTTCAACCGACTGACGCAGCGCTTCGAAGTCGTCTTCGCTGGCCTTGCGCGGCACCTCGATCGGTGCGTCGATCCACACCACGCCACGACCGAACGGCTTGGGGATTTGCAAGCGGTCCCAAGTGCCGAGAATTTTTCCGTTGGTCGACGCAGCGGTCACGGGCACCAGTTTGGCGCCGCTCATGCGCGCGATGTCGATGGCGCTGGATTGCATGCGCTGCCGTGGCCCTTTGGGGCCGTCCGGGGTGATGGCGACGGTTTCGCCGGATTTGAGCGCCTTGATCATGGCGCGCGCCGCTTCCGTCCCGCCTTTTTTGGTTGACCCCCAGATGGTGTTGATGCCCAAGCGATTGTAGCTCAGCGCGGCGATTTTACCGTCGCGGTGCGGCGTGCTGAGCATGTTGAGTTTGTATGGATGCCGCCAACCGTACATGGACAGGATCATGCGCGCGTGCCAAAAGCACAAAATCACCGGCTGGCCGGCGTCGATCTGGTTTTGGATGTTGTCCCAGCCGCGTATGTCCCACCGGCTGGTGGCGTGGGCGAAGCGCACATAGGCGGCGATCAGCAAGGACACCAAAGACTGCGCCCAGGCTTGTTCGAATATGCGCTTGTGCAGTTTCACGTTGAGCCTCCACCACCCTCAGGCGTCAGCCGGAACGTCGATGGCGTCTTCAGCGGCAAACTGCAATTGATAGAGGTTCGCGTACTGACCGCCTTTGTCCAACAGCTCGGCGTGGGTGCCTTGTTCGATCACCCGGCCTTGGTGCAGGACGTAGATCAAATCGGCGTGCACCACGGTGGACAGGCGGTGCGCGATCACCAAAGTGGTGCGATCCGCCATCAGGTCTTCCAATGCAGCCTGGACGTGGCGCTCGGATTCCGTGTCCAGCGCCGAGGTCGCCTCGTCCAACAGCAGGATCGGTGCGTTCTTGATCATGGCGCGGGCAATGGCCAAGCGCTGGCGTTGACCACCTGACAGGCGCACGCCGTGTTCGCCGACCATGGTGTCGTAACCTTCCGGCAGGGCCTGGATGAAATCGTGGGCGGCGGCGTGGCGGGCGGCATCTTGGATGTCATCGAAGCTGGCCTCGGGACGGCCGTAGCCGATGTTGGCGCGCACCGTATCATCGAACAGGGTAACTTCCTGGCTGACCAACGCCATGGCCCCGCGCAACGAATTGAACGTCACGTCGCGGATGTCTTGGCCGTCGATGGTGACGCGCCCGGCCGTGACGTCGTAAAAGCGCGGCGCCAAATTCATGATGGTGGACTTGCCCGCGCCGGATGCGCCGACCAGCGCCACGGTCTTGCCCGCAGGCACGGTGATGTCGATGCCGTTCAACGCGACGTCTTGGACGATTTCACTGCCCTCAACGCTGGGATAGGTGAAGCTGACGTTTTCAAAACGCAGTTCCCCACTGGTGATGTTGAGCGCGGCGGCATCGGGCTTTTCCGTGATGGTGCAGGGACTGTCGAGAACCTGGAAGGTGCGCTCCGCCCCGGCCAAGCCTTCTTGGATGGTGGCGTTCAAATTGGCCAGGCGTTTGAGTGGTTCGTACGCCAACAGCAATGCGGTGATGAAGGAAAAGAACGCACCGGGGTCGGTGGCTTGCTCGATCACCCGGTAGCCACCGTAGATGATCACGGTGGTCACCGCGACACCGCCAAGCGTTTCCATAATCGGGCTGGAGAGCGCACGGGTGCGCAGCTGCTTGAACGCCAGTTGGTAAAGCTTTTCGACGAAGCCCGCGACCCGCTCGCGTTCGTAAGGCTCCATCGAATACGCCTTGACCACGCGGATGCCCTGGAACGTCTGTTCCAACGCGGTGGTCAACTGGCCGGTTTCGGCCTGGGCATTGATGGTCACTTTACGCATGCGTCGGCCGATCTTGGCGATCGGGATGATGGCGATGGGAAAGACGAAGAACGAGATCAGCGCCAGTTCCCAGTCCTGAATGAACATCACCGCCACCAGACCGATCAGCGACAGCAGATCCTTGCCGAACACCGTGATGCCGTGGGTCACGGCGACGCGCATCGAACCCACGTCGATGGTGTAGCGCGACAGCAGCGCGCCGGTGGAATTGTCGTGAAAAAAGCTCAAGTCCATGGAGCTCATATGATGGTAGAGGCGATTTTGCATGTCGGCGACGAACTTCAAGCCGACGTGCGCCATCATGGTTGCCTGGGCATAGTTGGACAGCCCCTTGACGGCGAAGGTGCCGAGCACCGCCGCGCCGATCATCCACAACATATTGCGATCTTGGGCGATGAAAATCTCGTTGACCACAGGTTTCATCAGCCACGCACTCAGCGCCGTGGCCCCGGCCATCGCGCCCATGAAGACCAAGGCCAGCAACAACCAGCCGAGATAGCCGCGAATGTGTTCACGCCATAGGCGCGCCATCAGGATATGCGTTGGAATATGCGTCACGTGTTGCGATCACTTAAAGCCGTTGTTTCGGTCGGGAATCCCCAGGTTTTCCTCTGCCGGGAACATAGCACGGTGCGGGGGCAAGCCAAAGCTTTAGAGCCTGCCCGAGGAGACGGCCTTAGGAACCCGCAAGCGTCATGCCATCGATACGCACCGTGGGTGCGTCGACGCCGTAGAGAAATTCAAGATCGTCGGCGGGGGTGAGGCTTTTGAACATGTCGCTCAAGTGTCCGGCCACGGTGACTTCGGACACCGGGTGGGCGATCTGACCGTTTTCGATCCAAAAGCCGCTGGCGCCGCGCGAATAGTCGCCGGTCACGGTGTTGACGCCCATGCCGATCAGCTCGGTGACCAAGAATCCGGCCTTGATGTCTTTGATCAAGTCTTCGACCGACAGCGAACCCGCTTGCAGATAAAGGTTCGAGGCCCCCGGCGACGGCGGGCTCGATACCCCGCGTCCGGCGTGGCCGGTGGATTGCAGGCCCAACTGGCGCGCCGAGCGCAGGTCCAGGAACCACGTGGTCAGTTTGCCGTTGTCGATGACGTTGCGCCGTTGGGTGGGTAGGCCTTCGTCGTCGAACGCGGCGGAGCGCAAGCCGCGGATGCGGTGCGGGTCGTCGACGATGGTAACGCCCGGCGCAAAGATGTCTTGGCCCATTTTGTCCTTGAGGAACGAGGTGCCACGCGCGATGGAGGAGCCGTTGATCGCGCTCGATAGATGCCCGACCAGAGAGCGCGCGGCGCGGTTGTCGAACACCACCGGCACTTGCTGGGTCTTGGCCTTTTTCGGGTTGAGACGTTTGACCGCGCGTTCGCCCGCGCTGCGACCGATGGCTTCCGGGCTTTGCAGGTCTTCAGCCCACACAGCGCCGGTGTAATCGTAATCGCGTTCCATCCCGGTGCCTTGGCCCGCCAACATTGACGCGCTGAGGCTGTGGCGCGAGCGCTGATAGGTGTGCGCAAACCCGTTGGACGCGGCGAACGCGATGGACGATTGGCTGAAGCTTGCGTGCGCGCCTTCGGAATTGCTGACGCCGGCCACGGCCAAGCCCGCCTCTTCGGCGGTGCGCGCGGCTTCGGTCAGCTCGTCGGTGCTGGGCTCGGACGGGTCGAACATGTCGAAATCGGTGAACTCGGTGGCCAGCTGGTCGGGGTCCGCCAAACCCGCAAAGGGATCCTCGGGGACCGACTTGGCCATGGCGACGGCGCGTTCGACCAATTCGCTTAATGCCCGCTTGCCGATGTCGGACGACGACACGATGGCTTGGGATTTGCCGACGAACACGCGCAGGCCCAAATCCATGCCTTCGGAACGTTCCAGTTGTTCGACCTCGCCCATGCGCCACGACAGCGACAGGGACGTGCCTTCGGCGAACAGCGCGTCCGCCGCGTCCGCGCCTTGGGATTGGGCGGACTTGATCAGGTCTTGCAACAGGTTGAGCTTGTCTTGGATGGAATCCGGCATCGTGTTCCTTAAAGTTTGGAAGTGGTCCCCAGACTATGTAGGGGATTAAACGCCGTTCGCCAAGGCCTAGCGGCTAAATCAGGCCAAAGCTTGGGCCAGATCGTCGATCAGGTCGCGCACATCCTCGATACCCACCGACAAGCGAATGGTGCCCGCCGTGATGCCCGCCGCCAATTGCTCGTCCACGGTCATCTTTTGATGGGTGGTGGTGGCGGGGTGGGTGATCAGGCTTTTGACGTCGCCCAAGTTGTTGGAGATGTCGATGATGCTCAGCTTGTTCATGATCTTGAACGCCGCGTTCTTGCCGCCCTTGACGTTGAACGCGACGATGGTGCCGCCACGGCCGGACATCTGCTTCATCGCCAGATCGTGCTGGGGATGGGATGCGAGGCCCGGATACATCACCTGTTCGATGGCGTCTTGGCTGCTGAGGAATTCCGCCACAGCGAGTGCATTGTCGCATTGGCGGGTGACGCGCAGTTCGACCGTTTCCAGCCCTTTGAGCAGAACCCAGGCGTTGAACGGGCTGAGGCTGGGGCCGGTCTGGCGCAGGAACGGCGCAACGGTATTTTCCATGTAGTCTTCGTTGTTGGACAAGATCGCCCCGCCCAGCGAACGGCCTTGGCCGTCGATGTGTTTGGTGGCGCTGTAGGTCACCACGTCCGCGCCCAGTTCAAGGGGATGCTGCAACACGGTGCTGGCGAAGGCGTTGTCGACCACCACCAGTGCACCGGCCTTATGCGCCAGGTCCGAGACCGCCGCGATGTCGGTGATCGACAGCGCCGGGTTGGACGGCGTTTCCAGGAACACGGCTTGCGCCGGTGTGCTTAGTGCTTTGGCCCAAGCGTTCAAATCGGTGCCGTCGACGAATTCCGCGGTGATGCCCCAACGCGGCAAGATCGCGTTGATCACGTGGTAACACGCCCCGAACAGCGCCGATGCGGCGACGATGCGATCGCCGGTTTTCAGATGCGCGGCCAGCGCGGCGAACACCGCGGCCATGCCGCTAGAGGTGCCTTTGCAGAATTTCGCGCCTTCGACGGCGGCAAGGCGTTCTTCGAAGATGCTCAGCGTCGGGTTGCCGTAACGGGAATAAACATAATGGTCTTCCTCGCCGGTGAAGGACCGTTCCGCCTGTTCGGCGCTGTCGTAGACATAACCCGACGTCAGGAACAACGCCTCGCTGGTTTCACCGTAGGGCGTGCGTTCCAGCCCGCCGCGCACTTGTTGGGTGGCGGGACGCCAAGACGATGTGTCAGGTTTGTTGCTGCTGTTGCTCGATTGGGGCATGTTCCGGTTATCCTTCAAAAAAACAAAAAAAAGCCCGGACCGAAGGCCAGGGCATTACATTTGCTTTCCCGTTGCTTCGGCCTTTTAGCGGATTGTTTTACGTGGCCGCAAGCCGACCGGCCAAATCACCACGTAGTTCACGCCATAACATGTCGAACCAGACGCGAATCGTCAAGATTTTCCTGCGCTGGCGAAGCGCGATTAAAACCCTATATATGCGGTGCGACCCTTGCAGCGCCGCGCCCCCTCTGGCATACGGGAAGGCGCACATCTAACGGAGACCGCTCATGTCCAATTCCGCGACCACCAATCAGCTTTTCTTCGAACATACCGGCATGGACCGGGGCCGCGTCACCGGCCTTGTCGAAGAGGCGCTCGGCGGGGCGGACGACGGCGAGCTGTTTTTGGAATACCGCCAATCCGAAAGCCTGTTGTTCGACGACGGCCAGTTGAAGTCGGCCAATTTCGACACCGCCCAAGGTTTCGGCCTGCGTGCGGTGGCGGACGAAACGGCAGGCTATGCCCATGCGACGGAATTGTCTGAGGACGCCATCAAGCGCGCCGGGCAAACCGTAAAGACCGTCTGTAACGGTCACGGCGGCACCTTGGCCGAGGCCCCCAAGGGCACCAACGTCAAACTGTACGGCGACATGAACCCGCTGCAAGGCATGGCGTTCGACGCCAAGGTCAAGCTGCTGGGCGACATCGACGCGTATGTGCGCGGTAAGGACCCGCGGGTCAAACAGGTGTCGGTCTCGCTCGCAGGCAACTGGCAGGCCGTGGAGATTTTGCGCCCCGGTGGCCACAGCGCGGCGGACATCCGCCCGCTGGTACGCATCAATGTCTCGGTGGTGGTGGAACAGGACGGGCGCATGGAAAGCGGTTCGTTCGGCGCGGGCGGCCGGGCCGAATACGCGCAGTGGATCACCCCGGAAAACTGGGCCAACATCGCCGACGAAGCCCTGCGCCAAGCCATCGTGAACTTGGATAGCGTGCCCGCCCCGGCCGGTGAAATGACCGTGGTGCTCGGCCCCGGCTGGCCGGGCGTGTTGCTGCACGAAGCGGTGGGCCACGGCTTGGAAGGCGATTTCAACCGCAAAAAGACCTCGGCGTTCGCCGGCCTGTTGGGCGAACGCGTTGCGGCCAAGGGCGTCACCGTGGTCGACGACGGCACCATGCAGGACCGTCGCGGCTCGCTCAGCATCGACGACGAAGGCACGCCGACGTCGAACACCGTTCTGATTGAGGACGGCATCCTCAAAGGCTTCATGCAAGACCGCATGAACGCGCGCCTGATGGGGATGGAGGCGACCGGCAACGGGCGCCGTCAAAGCTACGCCCATGCCCCGGTGCCGCGCATGACCAACACGTATATGTTGGGGGGCGATATGGAGCCTGAGGAAATTATTCAGTCGGTGAAAAACGGTCTTTACGCGGTCAACTTCGGCGGCGGTCAGGTCGACATCACGTCCGGCAAGTATGTCTTTAGCTGCACCGAAGCCTACAAGATCGAAGACGGTAAAATCGCCGCCCCGGTCAAAGGCGCGACATTGATCGGCAACGGGCCGGAAGACCTCAAGCGCGTCACCATGATCGGCAACGACATGAAGCTCGATACCGGTGTCGGCATGTGCGGCAAGGATGGCCAGAGCGTGCCGGTCGGCGTCGGTCAGCCGACCATGCGCATCGAAAACCTCACCGTCGGCGGCACGGCGGCTTAACCGTCTGCATCTTCGCATCGAAAAAAAACGCCGCCCATGCCAACGCGCTGGGCGGTGTTTTTGCGCGCGGGGGTGCGGGGGAAAACGAAAATAGGTAAAAAATCCTTGACAGAAAAGGCGCGAACATATACTCTGCTTGCAACGACAGGGCGAAGTGTGTCTGGACTGTTCCGCCCTGGGTGGGTATGAATTTAAGGACGTTCATGTTCGTGAGGTTCAAATGCCCGTCCTGAAATCCCTGCCGACCCCGTTTCGCGCCTTGTCCATCGCCGCATTGATTGCGGTCTTGTTCAGCGCCAGTTTTGTTTCTTCCGTGCGCGCGGACGAAGCGTACGACCGCAGAAGCGTTCGGACCTACATCGATTTGACCTACAGCGACGACACACCGGTTCGGCGTTTCAGGGGCGATGTGACGTGGCTGGTGAAAGGCATGGAAGGTCTCAGCAGTGCCGACACCCAAGCCGTCTTCGATCTCTTCGATCAATTCACGGGGAACGCATTGCGCAAAGGCGACGATGAAACCGCCAACCTCACCATCGACTATGTGAAGAACGTGGCTTTCGAAGCCATGACGCCGGATTACAGACCGCGCATGCAAGGCGACGTTGCGGACGATGCGTATGTGGAAACTCTCAATCAGGTGGCGGAAAACCGTAAAAATCTGGTTGCCAATTTTTTAACGTCCGATCTCGATCAAACCATCATCGCGGCCTCCGCGCTGGCGGAAAACCATTGGGCGAAGCGCGGCACCTATATCCCGCCGCGCCGCTACTTGATGCAGATCGTATTTTTCATGCTCACGGGCACGAAAAAGGGTGGGGCGGTATATGAATCCGTGCAAGCTTCCGTCCCGGATTTGCCGGAATTCACGGAACTTCCCATTTTGGACGAAGCGCTGATCTACGTTCTGTATTCCAACAACAATTGGAACGCTCTGCCGACTGAGCGCGCTCGCGAAGAGCTGCTCAACGCCATGATGACTTATCTGCAAAGCACCGGCCGGGGATTGTGATGGGATGACACGGCCCTTTTTCAAACGGCTGATCAAAGCTTGCGCCCTGGTCGTGGCGCTGAGCATCACAGTCGATGGCGTCGCCAAGGCGGAAAGTCCGTATCCGCGTACCCAGGTCGAAAACCATCTGCGGGCGATGTTTCCAGATCTTGGACTAGGCGCTATGTCGGCGGTTTTTTCCGGTGCGGGGCCGATGGATTTTGATGTATTTGCAAAGAATGAGCGCATTCGTTTCTCTTTTTATGATGTGAAATCATTTGAGCGAGATAATAGGAATGCCATTTTATTTGAGTTGTTCGACGAAGTTTTGAAATTTCCTGCGGTAGGGGTCAACCCCAACAAAGATGCCGCTGACCTATATATTTTGGTTCCTGACAACTTGCCATTTGCAGCTATGTATCCGGCTTATAAAAAACTGCTCAAGTCGGGCTCGGAATCTGAACAAGACTATATCCAAGATTTGCGTAAGGCTGAGACCGGCGGCGCCATTTTCCAAGCCAAAAGGTATATGCGCAATACGGGCGAGCCCCTTGTGGTGGTGGCGACGGAACGCGATGTCTTGAGCGCGCCGGAACGGTTTTCTTTCGATGCGCAAATTCGTTTTGCAATGTTTCACGCCCTGACCGGGGCCAGGGCCAGCCATGTGATCCAGCCCTCGGTGATGAATCCGCGTTCCGTGCAAAAGCGCCACAACGGTTTCGCGCCCATCGACCGGGCCGTGCTGCGTGCGATTTTCAACAACAAAGATTGGTCCGGTTTGGCCTACAAACCGAAAATGAAGCTGCTGACCGACCGGGTCATGGAGCAGCTTCGTAGTTCTGTTTAAGCGGCACGATAAGGGGGCGGGACGATGGGCTGGCAAATTATAAAACGTGTGATGAAGGCCTGTGCGCTGGTCGCGATGCTTTGCACCGTTGCCGGTCAAGCGGCTAGGGCGGAAAGCCCTTATCCGCGCACCCAGGTCGAAAACCATCTGCGGGCGATGTTTCCCGATCTGCACCTCGACCGGGTTCCAGACTTCATGCCGAAAGAAATCTTTAACAAGGAATTGTCGGGATTCGATTATTTCGGTCTGAAAAAAGAAGTTCGTTTTGCATTCGTAGAGTTGAAAGATCATGAAAAAGAGGATGCGAGAAGTATCGTGCGGGAGCTTTCTGAAATATTGGATACCCCGTTTTCTGGGATTGACCCATATAACCAGGAGTTCGATTTGCTGGTGTTGATATGGGACAACCTGCCTTTTTTTGCGATGCAGCCAAACGTAAAGGATTTGTTGCAGGGCATGAAATCGGATGCAGACTATTATCGCACATTGAGGGGATACGAAACGAAAGCGGGTGTCTATCCTACCACGCGGTTAGAGCGCGATGCCCGCGATCGCTTGGTCGTGATCGCCACCGAACGATACACCGCAGATTTGGCTGAGCAAAACCCCATCGGCGCACAGCTTCGCTATGTTGTTTTTGCGGCGCTGACAGGTGCAGTGTTCAGTGATGCCATTCGCCCGTCTGTTGTAAACACCCCGCTCTCCATGCAAAAAGCGAATGGCTTCGCGCCCATCGACCGTGCCGTGTTGCGCGCCATCTTCGGTCACGACGATTGGTCGGGGCTGGCCTACAAGGCGAAAATGAAGCTGCTGACCGACCGGGTCATGGAGCAGCTCAAGGGCATGTCTTCAAGCGTGTTCTTCGATCGGCATTTCGCACACGACGCATCGGGGAAGATGGCATGATGACGCGGCCCTTTTTCAAACGGCTGATCAAAGCTTGCGCCCTGGTCGTGGCGCTGAGCATCGCAGTCGATGGCGTCGCCAAGGCGGAAAGTCCGTATCCGCGCACCCAGGTCGAAAACCATCTGCGGGCGATGTTTCCAGATCTGCATCTTGATCGTATCCCGGACTTCATACCCAAAGAATTGTTTAATGTAGGTTTGTCAGGTTTTGAGTATTTAGGTCAAAAACCTGAAGTTCGTTTTTCATTTGTAAACTTAAAAGATGATGAAAAAGATGATGCGCGAAGTATCGTGCGGGATCTTTCTGAAATACTGGATGTACCGTTTGTTGGGATAGACCCATATAACCAGGAGTTCGATTTGCTGGTATTGGTCTGGGATAACTTGCCTTTTTCTGCAACGATATCGAGTGCGCGACGGCTTTTGCAAGCGGACAACTCTGATGAGGCATACTTGCGTACCTTGCGGGAGTACGAAACGCAAGCGGGCGTCTATCCTACGACCAGATTAGAGCGCGATGCCCGCGATCGCTTGGTCGTGATCGCCACCGAACGATACACAGGTGAGCTAGCTGAGCAAAACCCCATCGGCGCACAGCTTCGTTATGTTGTTTTTGCTGCGCTGACCGGTGCGGTGTTCAGTGATGTGATCACGCCCTCTGTTGTCAATTCGCCGCTTTCTCCCAAAAAGCCTAACGGCTTCGCGCCCATTGATCGTGCGGTGTTGCACACGATCTTTGCTCACGACGATTGGTCGGGGCTCGCGTACGAGCCGAAAATCAAGCTGCTGACCGACCGGGTCATGGAGCAGCTCAAGGGCATGTCTTCAAGCATGTTCTTCGATCGGCATTTCGCACACGATGGACCTGGGAGCATGACGTGATGATACGGCCCTTTT
>NZ_DATCTF010000007.1 GCF_036568125.1 Magnetovibrio sp. | reverse complement strand
CAGTGGGCAGTTATCCCTGTTTGCCAATGCTTACTGGGGTCACCCGGCCTACAAACTCCCCCCGGAGATCAACCTGTTGGCCGTCGCCCACTACCTGGAAGCGCTTGACTGGCAGTCGCACGTCACCAAGATCCACACGATCTTCGGCGGCAAGAACCCGCACCCGAACTTCCTGGTCGGTGGCGTGGCGTGCTCGCTCGATCCCAACTCCGACAGCGCCATCAATATGGAACAGCTGGCGAAGATCTCCAGCGTGATTTCGCGCATGGAAGACTTCGTCAATCTCGCCTATGTGCCCGACACCCTGGCGATTGCCGGGTTCTACAAGGACTGGGGCGCGATCGGCGAAGGCGTCGGCAACTTCCTCACCTACGGCGATTATCCGACCGGCGACACAGATGACCCCAGCACCTTCCTGGTTCCGCGCGGGGTGATTTTGGACCGCGACCTGTCCACCATTCACGAGGTCGATCTGGACGCGGAAAACCAAATTCAGGAATTCGTCGATCACTCCTGGTACGACTACCAAGGCGGCGCCGGCACCGGGCTTCACCCCTACAAGGGCGAAACCGAACTCAACTACACCGGCCCCAAACCGCCGTACGATCAACTCGACGTCGCGGGCGGGTATTCGTGGCTCAAGTCGCCGCGCTGGAAAGGCAAGGCGATGGAAGTCGGCCCGCTATCGCGTATGTTGATGCTTTACGCCAGCGGCAACAACCACGCCCAAGAACTGGTCAACATGACGCTCAAGACCTTGGACGTGCCGGTCGGCGCGCTGTTCTCGACGCTCGGACGCACCGCCGCGCGGACCTTGGAAACCAAGATCTATCTCGACTTCATGCGCGGCTGGTACAACCAGTTGGTGGCCAACATCAAGGCCGGCGATCTCGACACCCACAACGACGCGCTATGGGATCCGAAAACCTGGCCGAAAAAGGCTCAGGGTGCGGGTTACATGGAAGCCCCGCGCGGCGCGCTGGGTCACTGGATCGTCATCGAAGACCAAAAGATCGCCAACTATCAAGCCGTCGTTCCGACCACCTGGAACGCCGGTCCGCGCGACGCGACCGCGCAACCCGGCCCTTACGAAGCGGCGCTCAAGGGCCACACCCTGGCGGTCCCGGATCAACCGCTGGAAATCCTGCGTACCATCCACAGCTTCGATCCCTGCATCGCCTGCGCCGTGCACCTGACCGGCGAAGACGGCGAAGAAATGCTGCAAATCAACGTCGAATAAACCGTTGCGCACAAAAACAAAGGGCGGCTCTTCTGAGCCGCCCTTTGTTTGTTCCAATCGCAATCAACGAACAATCCGTGCCCCCAGAACATATGTCTGGTTTCTAGCCAACACAGGAAAGGCCCGCAGGCCCGCACATTCAAGAGATCGAGGCACGCTCACATCCGTTTTTCCGTTTATTTAATGTAAAATACATTTATAATATTTACCATGTGATCGCGTTAAGCGGGCTGACCGTTTTTTTCACTTTTGCATAACACATTCGGTCTGCTCCAACCTTGGATGGAGACGCAGGGCTATGAAAAATCTCAAAATCAATTTGCAAATCATGATGATTGGCTTTCTGGCCCTCATCGGTTTTGTCATCGTCGGCGTTCTCTACAACAACAGCAACACCCAGCAGGCCTTGTTCATGGACACCCAACGATCCGAAAACAACGGCGTCAGCTATGTCAACGCCGTCAGCCAGGGTTTCTTGCAGGAACGTCGCGATGAAAAGGATTTTCTTGCCCGCAAAGATATGAAATATGCCGAGCAGCACAAAGCGCGTGTCGAGCAAATTTTGCCCTACTTCGATCTGTTGAAAACCATCCACCAAGAACCCAACGAACAGAAAATGGTGGATGATATGCGAGAGGGATTTGTTGCCTACGCCAACCAGTTTCAAGAAGTCGTGGGTATGTGGCAGCAGATCGGCCTGACACCGAATGACGGTCTGATGGGTAAATTGCGAACGGCCGTCTCCGAAGTCGAGGACGAACTTGCCAAGTACGACAATCCTCGCTTGACCGTCATCATGTTGATGATGCGCAGACACGAAAAAGACTTCTTGTTGCGTGTTGACCCGAAGTACGTCGCGGAAATGGACCAGCGCATGACGGAGTTCGATGCCTTGTTGGCGGAATCGGACATTCCCCAACACGCCAAGCCGAATATTGAGAAGAAGCTCGATACCTATATGGAAAACTTCAAGGCCGTGGCGAAACTTTATCTCGAAGAGGTCGACGACAAGGCGACGATGAGCGAATTGTACAAGAAGGTGACCCCTATCTTGGACTTCCTCGATGAAAAAGGCACCGCTGATGCCAAGGCCGCCACGGAGGCCATGCAGGACAATGCCGTCAGTGCCTTTCAATTCATCATGATTTCCATGGTTGTTGTCACCATCGTGGTATTCGGCTTGGCACTCTTAATCGGTCGCGGCATTTCAAGACCCATCGGCGCCATGACCAATGCCATGGGCACCTTGGCCGATGGCAATCTTGAAGCTGAAATCCCCGCCCAGGACTATGGCAATGAAGTCGGCAAAATGGCCGCCGCAGTTCAGGTGTTCAAAGACAACGCCATAGAAGTGAAACGCCTGGAAGCCGAACAGAAAGCCAACGAAGAACGTGCCGCGCAGGAAAAACGCGACATGATGCTGAAGATGGCTGACGACTTCGAAAACAGTGTTGGCGGCGTCGTGAATTCGGTGTCGTCGGCCGCAACGGAAATGCAATCCTCGGCATCGAACCTGTCGTCAACCGCTGAACAGACCAGTCGACAGTCAGCGGCGGTAGCGGCGGCATCCGAAGAAGCCTCGACCAACGTGCAGACAGTTGCCTCGGCGTCCGAGGAGCTGTCATCCTCGATTTCCGAAATCTCGCGTCAGGTGGCGCAATCGACGCAAATCTCGAACACCGCGGTCGCGGAAGTCGAAGGCGCCAACGCTCAGGTACAAAGCTTAGCCGAAGCTGCCAAGAGAATTGGCGAAGTGGTGGCCTTAATCACCGACATCGCTGATCAGACCAACTTGCTGGCGCTCAACGCCACCATCGAAGCGGCGCGTGCCGGAGAAGCCGGCAAGGGCTTCGCGGTCGTGGCCTCCGAAGTCAAAAACCTCGCCAACCAGACCGCCAAAGCGACGGAAGAGATCTCGTCACAAATCGGGGGCATCCAAGGCGCGACGGAAGACGCCGTGCATGCCATCGAAAGCATTGGCGGCATCATCAATAAGATGAACGAAATCGCATCCACCATTGCCGCAGCGGTCGAAGAACAAGGCGCCGCAACCCAAGAGATTGCGCGCAACGTCGAACAGGCCGCCGCCGGAACCAACGAAGTGTCCGCCAATATCTCGGGCGTCAATCAAGCCGCCGATGAAACCGGACAATCGGCTGAACAGATGCTTGAAGCTGCGACCGAACTGAGCAAACAATCCGAAACCTTGCGTGGCGAAGTCGACAGATTCCTCTCGAACATTCGCAACGGATAAAAGTCATGACTATGATCTATGACTTCAACGCCTATCGCACACCGTATCTGCTGAGATCATTTTCTCGGCAGTCGCGGTGTGTGTCTCGTCAATGCGGAGATTTTAGCAATCACATACGCAGACTTGGCACGGGTTTGCGCCGTATTCAGGAAGCTTATCGAACGTTTTGTTTGCAGCTCGACACCCATCTTACTCAACTCGAAAAGACAAGAGAGCTTGCGCGCAAATGTTCTGCGGCATGGGAGTTGAATTCCATTGAGGAAATGATCAAAAAACGGGACCAAATCATACGAGCGATGCAAAACAAAGTCCTCAACTAACAAAGGTCCTCGGTTGGTTTTAAAGTCTGTTTCAGTTCATAACAGCCCCCCCAAAAAACTTCTCATTGCATCACCTTTGAGCTTCGAATGCGGAGGCTCCTTTTGTTTGATCCATCATACTGAACGGACAATCAGTCAATCAGTGGCCTCAGAACTGATGTCTACGACGCGCCATGTTGAAACATGACGGCCCGCCCCCTCCATCTCCATCATGGTCGTACAGGTAGGATACAAACATTCTTTTCCGAACTGGTCATGGTATATTTGAACCTCTAGTATGGACAGGTCATGATTGTAGTTGAGGGGGGAACGCGCAAAATGGTGCGCAAAATGATGCCGTTATGGGTCTTGACCCTTATCATGCTGTGCGCCGGTCCGGTCCTTGCAGAGCAAGCCTTCTACCGCTTTGGCGTCGTGCCCCAGTTCGAGCCGCGCAAACTTGCCGACATTTGGCTTCCCATCATTGCGGAATTGGAAAAGCGCACGGGTTTCAAGTTGGCTATGGTCGGGTCTGCGGAAATACCGGAGTTTGAAAAAGCCTTCTTTGCGGGTGATTTCGATTTTGCTTACATGAACCCCTACCACGCCATGCTGGCGGGTGAGAGCCAGGGCTATGTCCCCCTGATACGGGATCATGGGCGCAATTTATCGGGCATCCTCGTTGTCGCCCAAGATAGTCCCGTCAAGAACATCACGGAACTTGAGGGACAAGACGTCGCCTTTCCCTCCCCCAACGCGCTGGGGGCTTCGTTACTGATGCGCGCGGAACTGGAAACCATTCACGGTGTCACGGTCAAGCCGGTTTATGTCCAAACCCACTCGTCCGTCTATTTGAACGTCGTTCTTGGCAAAACCAGCGCTGGCGGCGGGGTTCTCAGTACGCTGAAAGGGCAAAAAGCGGACATTCAAGACCGGCTGCGCGTCCTCTATACGACGCGTAACATGGCGCCGCACCCTCTGACGGCACACCCTCGCGTGCCCGAGGCACATCGCGAGGCCGTCCGCCAGGCGTTCCTCGACCTGGCTTCGACCGATGAAGGCAAGGCACTCGTCAGCCGCATCCCCATGAAGCAGCCCGGCATTGCGAAATTAGAGGACTATCAAGTGCTGAAAGACTGGGGCTTGGACAAGTATTATGTGGAATGATGCCGCAGCCCCGTCATCGGCCGGATACGTCGGGTGATCTGATACCATGCTTTTGAGAACCAAAGTTTTTCTTGCGGTTTTTCTGATCGGTGTCGGCTTATCCGCATTTATCTTCTTTGTGTGGATGCCGGGCGTCGAGGCCAATTCCCGCGACAACCTCCAACTGCACACGCACAGTAAGCTGGTGATCACGGGTGAAGTCCTGGTCCCTCATTTGATCCAGAATAACTTGGCCAATATTTACGACAGCCTGGATGCACTTTTACAAACCAATTCGGATTGGGTTTCAATCACGTTGCACGACAAAGGCGGCAACCTGATCTATCCGCTCAGCATACAAGCCCCTCCCGATGGTTTGGAATTACAGACGATCAGCCATGAGGTCAAAGTCCGCAACGTCGTTTTCGGCGTTCTCACGCTGACCACCGATGTTGGCGGACCTCTTTCTGTTGTGCATCAGCAAAACGTCGAGTTGTTCAGAATTTTGCTGGTCAGTCTCGCCATTGCGTTGGCGGCAATTTTGTTGATGCTGGACCGCTTCGTGAGAAAGCCCGCCAAAGAGCTGACTATTGCGGCCGATTATTTGGCTAAGGGCAACTACGAGATCAGCTTAGATACGCGCACGCAGGATGAAGTTGGATCGCTCGCGCGCTCCTTTCAGGCGATGCGCGACGCCATCTGCGAAAACGAAAAGTCACTTCACACGGCGATCGAGGTCGCCGAAAAAGCGAGTAAGGCCAAATCAGAATTTCTTTCGTCAATGAGCCACGAACTCCGCACCCCGCTTAACGGCATTTTGGGGTTCGGCCAGCTTTTGGATTTCAATCCGAAAGAACCGCTCTCTGCGCATCAAAAGCAATGCGTCGATCATATTATGTCCAGCGGACAACATCTGCTGGACCTGATCAATGAAGTTCTCGACCTGGCCCGCATTGAATCTGGGCACCAAAAAATTGAATTAACGTCAATCCCACTTGCCGCGCTGGTCACGGAATGCGTGCAGTCTGTTTCGCCTCTTGCCGACGAACGCGCGATCACGATTAAAAATGATGTCGCTGAGGAATGTAGCGTTGTGGCGGATTACACGCCGCTCAAGCAGGTTCTTCTCAATTTGATGTCTAACGGCATCAAATACAACAATGAGGGCGGAACCCTCACGATCACATCCGAAGCGCCCCGGACAGGATGGCGGCGGATTTACGTGACGGATACGGGGCCAGGCATTCCTGAGGAAATGCATAATGCTCTGTTTGAACCGTTCAACCGCCTGGGAAAAGAAGGCTCAAATATCTCGGGCACGGGGATTGGCCTTACGGTGACAAAGCGACTCATCGAGGCAATGGGGGGAAATATTGGTTTGAACAGCGCTGATGGCGAAGGCAGCACATTTTGGGTGGAATTACCCGAACGTTCTGTGGCGAATTGATTGCCTTTTGGCCAGCGATGAATCCTCATACCCCTAGGTAGAGACACAAACAGACAGCTTCGACGAACTCTGAGAGCGACTGTTACAGCTTTAATTATTTACGCTGCACGTGGTCTCGTGTCCAAGCCAGGCATTTTTCAACTTCAGAAATATCAATAGTTTCGTCCAGCTTCGGCTCAATGTGAATGTTGATGCTGCTTTCGTCGACGGCGACGTCCATATTTTCGATCTTTGAATACTCCGCCGTCGGACACCCGCATTGCCCGGTTTGACACTTTTGGAAACTCGATAGCAGCGCCTCTCTGTCTTCCTTGGCCGCGCTGACTTTGATCTCGACCGAGCCTGTTTTTGAAGCTTTTACGTGATCTTTCATGACTGCCAACCCTAATTTTCAAACGATCTGCTCATAACTATAGTATATCCACGATGTATTGAGGATGGGGACATTGATCCCCCCTATTTGCTAAACTGGACGCGTACGCAACGGGGGGAGCTGCGCACGTCCATGAAAGCGTTCTGGGATCTTCTTTGGCGGCCGCCTGAAGCCTATCGCCTGACCATCTTGGTGTTTCTCAAGGGGCTCGGCCTCGTCTACGCCATCGCGTTCGCATCGCTGGCTGTGCAAATCGAGGGGCTATCGGGAAGCCTCGGCATTCTGCCCTTGGTCGAGCAGCAGGCCAACCTGAAGGCTGCATTGGGACCTGAACGGTTCTTGGCGTTTCCCAGCGTGTTTTGGCTGTGCGCGTCCGACACCGCGCTGGTCGGCGCGGCATGGCTGGGATGCGCTGCGGGTGTGTTGCTGGCGTTCGGCCTGTGGCCGCGGGTCATGCTGATCGCAGCGTACGTGCTGTATCTGAGCCTCTATCACGCGGGCTCGATCTTCATGAATTTTCAATGGGACACCCTGCTGTTGGAAGCGGGATTCCTAGCCATTTTCCTGGTCGGCGGCGGCGCCAACGTCGTCGTGTGGATGATGCGCTTGTTGTTGTTCAAGCTGCGTTTTTTATCCGGCATTTCCAAGCTGATCAGCGGTGATCCGGCATGGTCGGGGCTCGGCGCGCTGAGCGCCTATTTCGAGGTCCAACCCCTGCCCCATCCAGGCGCGTGGTATTTTCACCACCTACCGCAGGGACTGCTGAAAGGCGGCACCGCGGGCGTGCTGGTCGTTGAAATCCTGGTGCCGTTCCTGTTTCTCGCGCCGAGGCGTTACCGCATGGTCGGCGCTTGGGCGACCATTGCGTTACAGGTTTTGATCATCGCCAGCTCCAACCACAACTTCGTCAACATCCTGACCATCTTGCTGTGCTTGTTTCTGCTCGACGATCAAGCGCTGCGCAGAGGTGTACCCGCGTTGATCACGACCCCGCCCATCCGCACTATGGCGCGCGGATGGCGATATGCGTTCGCCGGGTTCGCCGCCGTGATCGTTGCCACCAGCGCCCTGCAAATCGGGGCCATGGTGTTGGACGCCGCCCTGCCCCGCTGGGCGCAGGCGTGGGAACGCCAGGTCACCGCGTTCGCGCTGTCGAACCGCTATCACGTGTTCCCCACCATGAAACCGGAACGCATCGAAGTGGTGGTCGAATGGTCATACGACGCCCACACCTGGACGCCGTTGGAATTCAAGTACAAGCCCGGCGATCCGTTGCGCGCGCCGCAATTCATCGCCCCCTATCACCCACGACTGGACTGGCACATGTGGTTCGTGCCCATGGGCCGGGCGGAATTCGTGATGCCGTATCAACGTTTTTTGGCGCGCGTGCGACAAGGCGCGAAGCCGGTTTTGGACCTTTTGCCCGAAAACCAGTTCCCCCACGGATCGCCGCGATATCTGCGCGCACACCTGATGCATTACGCCTTCACCGACTCTGCGACCCGCACGCGCACCGGACGGTGGTGGACCATCGTGTGGCGCGGGCCGTTCATCGCCATCCCGTGACCGTAACCCGCAAGACCAGGTTGACCCTGCCCGCATCCTTGCCTAGCATCGTCGCACCGCAAGAGGAGACCGCAACGATGGACCAGCATTCCCGTTAAGCCGTGACCGGCTTTTTAGCTTTTGATTCATTCAAGCTGAGGGACTGTTCTATGCCGTCTTCATCCACATCCGCGCCGTTGCGCGCGCCCGATCCCGACACCCCCTATCCGCTGCCCAACGCCAAGCGCGTGGTGTTTCTCAAACCGCACATCACCCGGCCCAACATTTCGGTCGGCGATTTCACCTATTACGACAGCCCCATCCACCCCGAGCACTTTCAAGACGACAACGTCTTGTACCATTACGAAGCCCAAGGCGACCGCCTGATCATCGGTAAGTATTGCGCGTTGGCGCACGGCGTCACGTTTATCATGAACGGCGCCAACCACCGCATGGACGGCGTCAGCACCTATCCGTTTCCCATTTTCGGCGCGAGTTGGGGCGAGCATATGGACCTGCTGGGCGATTTGCCGTCACGCGGTGATACCCGGGTCGGCAACGACGTGTGGTTGGGTATGGAGGCCATGGTCATGCCCGGTGTCACCATCGGCGACGGCGCAATCGTCGCGGCGCGCGCCGTGGTGACGTCGGACGTTGCCCCCTACACCATTGTCGCCGGCAATCCTGCTCAGGTTGTGCGCGAACGGGTCAGCCCCGCGGATGCCCAGCGCTTGGTCGAAACGGCCTGGTGGGACTGGCCCACAGAGATTGTGAACACCCACATCAGGACGCTAATGACCGGAGACGCTGATAAAATAATAGGTGTTTTCAATAAGTTGAAGAAATCCACCGCGGAAAACTAAATCCCCCCTCACGGACAGGGTCATTTTTCCTTGAAAACAACCTTATGCGTAACCCATCTAAGATTTATACAACTTAATGGAGGGTGCTCGCGATGCATGCTTTGGTGGCTGACACGCCTAAAATCCCGGCGTCGCCATATGCATCGATTTGGCGCTACGGTCTTTTCGCCTGCATCGGCTGGACGGTTTTGGTCATTGCGTCGCTGTTTTGGAATTATGAATTTCTAACCGACCAGGCTGTGTTTCTCGCCACCTCCGACGCGCGCTCCAACTGGAACAAAGATCAAGCATTCCGCCGATGGGCCGCCGGACACGGCGGGGTTTATGTCGAAATCGACGAAAATACCCCGCCCAATCCCTATCTTGCCCAGCTACCCGAACGCGACGTCACCACAACCAGCGGCAAGCGCCTGACGCTGATGAATCCCGCCTATATTATGCGCCAAGTTTTTGATCATTTTGAAAACCTGTACGGCATCAAGGGCAAAATCACATCGCAAATTCTGCTCAACCCCAACAACAAACCCGATGCCTGGGAATTGAACGCGCTCAAACGATTTGAAAGCGGAACGCAAGAAATCGTCGAACACACCCTCATCGACGGCCAACCCTACGTGCGCATGATGCGGCCGATGGTGATGGATCAGAGCTGCGTCAAATGTCACGGCCATCTAGGATATAAGGTCGGTGATATTCGCGGCGGAGTGAGCGTTTCGGTGCCGCTCTCTCCGTATCTGGATGCCACCATGAAAAGTCGCACCGCCTTGATTTCCACCCATGGCGGCGTGTGGTTCCTCGGCATCGGTATGATCGGCTTTCTCGTCAAACGCGGCTGCCAACGCAATGCGGAACAACGGGCCTACCAGAAAAATCTTCAAGATCGCGAGGCGAAATACCGCCAATTGGTCGAAAACGCGCCGGAAATCGTTTATTCCTTTTCGAACAAGAAAGGTAACGTCTACTGTTCCCCACGGGTCACCGAAGTTTTGGGCTACACGCCCGAACACATACGCGAACACCCCATGCTGTGGCACGACAGCATCCACCCCGACGACCTACCCACGGTCGATGCGGCAATAGCCAAGGCCAGTCACGGACAAAGTTTCGATATTGAATACCGCATTCGCGACGCCAACGGATCTTGGCATTGGTTTCAAGACCGCAACATCGTTTTGTACGGCGAGAACGGCGAAACGGTCATCGACGGTTTGGCGGCCGACATCACCGCGCACAAAGAGGCCGTCATGGCGCTCATCGACAGCGAGAAAAAGTTCCGCTCCGTCTACCAATCCTCGTCTCTCACGGCCATCATATCCGTCGACGAAGACGGCAATGTGTCGATGTGGAATCCGGGTGCGCAAAAGGCCTTCGGATATACGGAACAGGAAATCATCGGCCAACCGTTGACCATACTAATGCCCAAACGCTACCGCGTGGCGCATACCTCTGGCCTGCGTCAAGCGCGCGAACACAAACAAAATAGCTTCATCGGCAGAACCGTCGAACTGCAAGGTCTGCATAAAGACGGTCATGAGTTCCCGCTGGAACTGTCGCTCGGCGCGTGGAAATCAGGTGATAAGACGTATTTTTCCGGCATCATCAACGACATCACCGACCGCAAAGCCTACGAAGAAAGCCTGCACAAAGCCAAGGAAGACGCCGAGTACGCCAATTTCGCCAAAACGCAATTTCTCGCCAACATGAGTCACGAGTTGCGCACCCCGCTCAACGGCATCATCGGGTTTGCCGAAATCATGGTGGCGCAGATGCTCGGCCCGCTGTCCGAAACGTATCAAGGCTATTGTCGCGATATTCGCAATTCGGGTCAGCACCTGTTGTCGTTGATCACCGAAATCCTCGACACCTCGAAGCTTGAAACCGGCAACGTCAAACTGAGCGAAAGTGAAATCAATCTGCGCACATTGGCGGAACCGTGCATGCGATTGATTCAGCAAAAGGCCGATGAAGCGCAAGTCGAGGTCGAGGTCGACTTCCCCAATGACTTGCCGATGCTGTATGCCGACGAGACCCGCATTAAGCAGATCCTGCTCAATCTCGTTTCAAACGCGATCAAATTCAACAAGCCCCAAGGGCGCGTGGTCCTTGACGCTCATGTCACGGATGACAAGGATTTTGAAATCACGGTCAAGGATACCGGACGCGGCATCGCCCAAAAAGATTTGTCGAAAGTGCTGGAGCCCTTCAAGCAGGTCGAAGACATCATGACCAGATCCCACGAAGGCAGCGGTCTGGGATTACCTTTGTCCAAAAACCTGATCGAACTTCATGGCGGGACGCTGAAAATCGACAGCGAACTGGGCGTTGGCACCACCGTGACAGTGCGTTTTCCCGCCGAACGGATCCGCGATTTAACCAGCGTCGGCGCGTGAGGTGCTGGCCAAACGGTTTTCCGCGTCGTTCAGGTCGTCTTGGGTGTTGATGTTGAAGAACGGATCGATCTCGCCCAACTCGTACGCCACCGTCGCAACCTTGTAGCGCGACGTCCAGGCGCGGACTTTGCGAATATCTTCACGTTCCATGGCTTTGCGCAGCTCAAAACGCAGGCTGACCGGCCACAGACCGAACACCGGATGGGTGTTGTCGTTTGACGACACTGTGCCCATGTCGGCGCCTTCGCGGGTGATCGCAGCCAGCACGCGGCTCACCCAATTGCCTGGCACGAACGGAGCGTCGGTGGCGAAACTGGCCACCCAGCGCGCTTGGGGCACGTGCTTGGCGGCGAAATCCATGGCCGTCAACACACCCGCCAGCGGACCGGCGAAATCGTCGATGCTGTCTTTGATCACCGGCATGCCAAGGTCGGGAAAGCGGTTGGTGTCACCGTTGGCGTTAAGCACCAGCGCACCGACCTGAGGGGCGGCTTTGAGAGCCACGCGCTCCAACATGGTCTTGCCATTGAGCAACTGCAAACATTTGTCATCGCCGCCAAACCGGCTGGAACGTCCGCCGGCCAGCAAAACGCCGACGACCTCGCGCGAGCCAGACGGGCTTAGGGCTTTGATGTTGATGGAGGGGACATTGAAACTGTTCATATGGGGAGGTCTACCTTTGGTCAATCACGCTGTCCTTGGTCCTGAATAATTGGCACACGAATATGACCAAATCGAGACAGACGCGTAACGATACATTCATACGCACGTATATGGGCATTTTCTGCGATGGCATCAACATTATTTGGTCAATTGCCGGCGCTGTCGATTGCACCTTTAGCGCTCTCGGTTCATAATCAATACAAATATTTATCAAGCACTTCATAGGGAGGAGAGCCCCATGTTCAAGAAAATCGCCATCGGACTGGGCGTGATTATCGTCGCCATCGCGGTGGGTGTTTATTACCTGTCGCAAAATGCCGGTAAGATCGTCGAATCGGTGATCGAAGAACAAGGCACCCGCGCCACCCAAGTGGCCGTCGCGCTGGATGCCGTGGACATCAGCCTCACCGACCTCAAGGCGGGCTTGCGCGGCCTCACCGTCGCCAACCCGGCAGGCTTCAAGACCGATCGCGCCATCAGCCTCGGCGAGATCAGCGTGAAGATCGCCAAGGACTGGTCGCCGGACGTGATCGTCATCGACGAAGTCATGGTCAACGCCCCCGAAGTCACCTACGAAATCGGCTCCGGCGGCTCCAACATCGCGGCCATTCAGAAAAATGTCGAAAACTTCATGAAGGTCATGAGCGGCCCTGAAAAAGCAGGCTCGGCGGCGCCCTCTGAACCGGCCGAAGCCGGCAAGGAAGGCCCGAAGATCGTCATCAACAACTTCTACTTCAAGAACGGCAAGGTCAACGTTTCCGCCAGCCTGATGCAGGGCAAGACGCTGACCACTCCGCTGCCCGACATCCACCTCAAAGACATCGGCAAGGACGAAGGCGGCGCAAGCCCCGCCGAAGTGGTCAACCAGCTGATCGCCGCCATCACCGACAAAGCCGGTGGCGCAGCCAGCTCGCTGGATCTGTCGCAATTGGGCTTGGCCGACATCTCCGGTAAAGCCGCGGAAATCGGTAAAGCGGCCCAAGACGCCGCCGAAGGCGCGCTGAAAGGTGCGACCGACAAGCTCGGCGGTGCAGGTGCCGGGGTCGGCGACGCGGTGGGCGAAAAGCTCGGCGGTGCGGCCGAAGGCATCGGCGGCGCAGTGAAAGGCTTGTTCGGCAACTGAACCTGATGTACTTCCTGCATGGGCGGACGGTTCAGGTTTGAATCGTCCGCCCTGTTTTTGTTTCGATCGGACAGAGCGACCACAGCCATGCTGTCTTACCAACACGCCTACCATGCCGGTTGCCCGGCGGACGTTCACAAACACGCCGCCCTGGCGCGTCTGCTGGTGCGCCTGAGCGCCGTGGACGAACCGCTCACCTTGATCGAAACCCACGCCGGTCGTGGCCTGTACAGCCTGACCTCACCGGAAGCGAAAAAAACCCGTGAAGCGCAACAAGGCATCGTGCGTTTGCTCAAAGACGGCAAACTGCCGCCCAGCCATCCGTTGGCCAAGGTCATCGCCAAGACCCGGCGCCGACACGGCCCGGCTGCGTATCCGGGCTCGCCACTGATCGCCGATACCCTGCTGCGCCCCCAAGACAGCATTCATTTGATGGAACTGCATCCCCAGGAACACGCCGCGCTGGAACATTTGCTGGGCGATAAAAAGAACATCTCCATCCAACGCCGCGATGGTTTCGAGGCGACCTACGAAATGGCGCCACCGACGCCGAAACGCGGACTGGTGCTGATCGATCCCAGTTTCGAAATCAAAAGCGAATACACCCTGACGGCCGAATTCATCATCGACCTCAACGCCAAGTGGACGGACGGCATCATCTTGCTGTGGTATCCGATGCTGAAGGCGGGATACTACAAAGACATGGTCGGCGCACTGGAAGACGCCATGTTGCCCGGTTTTCACCGCAGCGAAATGCACTTCGCCAAACCCGAAAACGTGCGCGGCATGTTCGGCAGCGGTCTGGTCGCGGTCAACCTGCCAAAAGCATTTCAGCCCGCCATCGACGCGTTCACCTGGCCATATCCGTTTTAAGCGTCAGTCTGGATAAAAGCGGATTTCCTGCGCGCCGTGCCACAAGACGTGATTGCCGAATTCCAACAGCCGGTCTTGACCTTCGACCACGGTGAGGAAGTGATTGCCCGCCAGATTGCCCATTTTGCTGGCGAAGCTGGAACTGCCGTAAGCGAACAAGATTTCCGTTTCGCTATAGCCGCCGGGATAGAGCAAGATGTCGCCGCGCGACGGATGGCAGGTGTGGTTTTCAAAGTCCACCTGGGCGTCGAAATCGCCCAGCGGAATCCACACCGCCTCGCCGCTCCAACGCGAATGAATGACCTTGTTTTCGAACGGCAGCAGCTCCATAAACCGGGCACAGGTTTTCGGCGCGCGTTCGCGCTCAAACTTGGCGCGAAACGCAAACGGCCCCGCTTGTATGTTGAGATACTCCATCATCAGCCTCCTTAAGCCATCGCGCGCGCCTGAACCCGTTTGGTTTTGGCGTACCAAAGCGTGACGAGAAACGTCACGCCCAAAAACGGCGCCATGCCGTAGTTGACCGCGTCCCATCCCGACAGATTGAACAAGCCCCCCGACGCGAACGAACCGGTGGCCGCCGAGGCGAACACGATGAATTCGTTGATGCCTTGGGTCTTGGCTTTTTCCGACGGCTGGTAGGCTTCGGTCAACAACGTGGTGCCGCCGACGAACAGGAAGTTCCACGCCACCCCCAGCAAGATCAACGCGACGCCGAAATTGAGCATTTCGATCCCCGACGTGGCGAACACCGCGCTGACGATGAACAATGCCATGCCGCTGAACAGGATCGTCAACACGCCGAAGCGGTGGATCAAGCTGCCGGTGAAAAACGACGGCACGAACATCGCCAACACGTGCCACTGAATGACCGAGCCGGTGTCGTGCATTTCAAACCCGCACGCGGTCATCGCCAAGGGCGTCGCGGTCATCACCAACACCATCAAGCCATAGCTGGTCGCGGCGTTGAGCACCGCCGCGATGAATGCGGGCTGGCGTACAATCACGCCGAGCGGCCGCGCGCCTTCGTGGTTGCTGTCTTCCATCGGTCGGGGAATGCGCACCAGCGATAACGGGATCATCGCCGCGACGCTGATCAGCGAGGCCATCGCGAAACCGCCCGCAAACGGCACCGGGGCGAGCAAGTCGCGGCTGAAAACCGCCAGGCTCGGTCCGAACAACGCCGAAATCACGCCGCCCAGCAAAACAAACGACACCGCCCGGCTGACAAAATCCATCGGCGCGCTTTCCACTGCGGCAAATCGATAATACTGGGTGCAGGCTTGATAGATGCCCATGACCAAAGCCGCTAGGCAAAACAACACGAAGCTGCCCTCGGTGATGGCGTAAGCGCCCAGTGCGCCGGCACTGACACCGGCCGAGGCGCCGATCAGGAAGCCGAACCGCCGACCGATGCGCTTCATCAGGATCGACATCGGGATGGTGCTCGACGCGGTGCCGATGGTCATCACCGCGATGGGCAAGGTCGCCAGCAACTTGTTGTCAGCCAGCATCTGGCCGACCAATCCGGCGAACATGATGAAGGTCACGCCCGAGACCAAATAAAGCCCCTGCGCCGTGGCCAACATCAAGATGGTGAAACGGTAATTTTGCACGGGCATAACTTAAACGTCTTTCTTCTGGGCGGTACGGTCCGCCGGCGCCTTGGCGGTGGTGGTCAGGTAGACCCCGGTCAGGATCGGCGCGATGCCGATCAAATGGTAAAGCTTGAGGCTTTCGCCCAGGAAAATGATCGAAAAGATCGACGCGAACAGCGGGATCAGGTGAATAAACAATCCTGCCTTGTTCGCCCCCACCTGAGGCACGGCGGCGTTCCAGCACACGAACGCGGCGATGGAGGCGAACAACGCCACATAGGCGATCACCATCAAGCTCGACACCCCCACCGCGAACCCGCCGACGGTGTTGTATTCCCACAGGTAAAACGGCAGCAAAACGGCGATGGCGATCCAGTTGGTGGTGCCCAGCAAAACCATCGGCGGCAGTTTTTGTCCCTCGCCCTTGGGCAGGCGCTTCAACAGCACCGAATAGACAGACCACGCCAACACCGCTCCCAGCACCCACAAATCGCCGGGCGTGAAGCTTAAATGAACCAACACCTGCCAGTCCCCGCGCGACACGATCGCCACCACCCCCAACACCGAAATCCCAATACCCAAGGCTTGGCGGGTGCTGAGACGTTCGTCACCCACCAAAACCGAGATCACCGGTATGACCATAGGCATGCTCGCCAACACCACGGCGGCATTGATGGCGGTGGTGGTGTTCAATGCGATGTAGGTGAAGCTGTGAAACATCACCATGCCGGTGACCGCAAGCACCGTCAGCAAGGCAAAATGCTTGCGGATCAGGGCGCGGTGCAGCCATATGCCACGCGCCACGAACGGCAGCAAGATAAGGCCCGACGCCAACCACCGCCAAAAGGTCAAATTCAGCGGCGGAATGTCGCTGTGCGCCCAGCGGCCGACGACGAAATTCCCGCCCCAAAACAGGGCGGAAAGCGTCAGCAGCAATGCGGGCGGCATTTTCGAAACCATTCGGGGAGGTCCAGTTTAACGTAGCGGCATAGGTGCAAGGATTGTTTGCCCCACACACCGTATGCGTGAATGAGGCCCCAATTGTTAGCCTATCTGATGGGCAAAAACGACGCCGATTTTGTCACGGTGACAAAATTTCCCCGTCACGTGCGAAACGGTGATGCAAAAAGAGCGTTGACAGCCCGCCAATGTTCATGCTTTGTTCTTTTTCAAAGAAGTTGCCATTCAAGATGGAGAACGCAAATGAACATCGTCAATCAATTCGAACGCATCCTCGGAGAAACCGCCGCCGTTGTCGCTTTGTTCACGGCCGGATATGTGTTGTTGATGGTGGTTTGAAGCCTAAAGGCTATCGGGCAGAATCAGCGCGCCGTTTTCGTCCGGCACCAATTGCGCCACGTGGGAAAATTCCCAAGGGTGGCCGTCGGGGTCCGCGACATAGCCGGTGTAACCGCCCCACGGCATTTCGCGGGGCCGCGTCAAGACCGTGGCCCCCGCTTCCAACGCCTTAGCGTACATGGCGTCGACCTCATCCCGGCTTTGCACGTTCACGGCCAGGGTCACCCCGCCGGGTTTCGCTCCATTCAATCCGGTGTCGTGGTCGAGCGCCTCTTGCAGGTAAAGCCCCAGCACTTGATCACCGGCCTGAAAGAACGTCACCTCGTCCATGCTGATCGGCGACGTGACCCAGCCCATGGCTTCGTAATACGCCCGTGACACCGCCATATCCTTGACACCGAGGGTGATGAGATGCACACGATTTTGCATGAAATGTTCCTTCCTATCGTAAAGAATGACAATTCAAGGGACTATTCGTCGGGAACGCGCCGTTTGTGTCCGTTTTCATCCAGGGCCACGAACACGAAGTCGCCTTCGGTGACTTTCAGCTCTTCCAGTTTCGGTCCCGTGCGGCGATGCACCCAGGCCTGCACGTGAATGGTCAGCGAGGTGTTACCGACCTTGGTGACGTCGGCGTAACAGCACAGCACGTCGCCGGCCAAAACCGGCAGGTGGAATTCCATCGCCGTGATGGCCACCGTGGCGACCCGGCCTTGGGCGCGGTCGTTGGCGGTGATGCCGCCCGCCAAGTCCATTTGCGACAAGATCCAGCCGCCGAACACGTTGCCGCCCGCGTTCAAGTTGGCGGGCATCGCCACTTGGCGGATCGCCAGCACGCCTTTCGGTTGGTCGGATGGGCTCGATTCGTTCATTTCATCCTCAATGCCATTGGGGCGATACACCGCATTTTGTGCTTTTCCCTGCGCCAGACTACCGTATGATGCCGTTAAAGCGTTAGCGAGAAAATTAAGATACGCTGTCGCTTCACGCGGAGCCAGCTTCTTCGCCCACAAATTCTTAAGAGACACGACCATCCATGAGCGACCTGTTCGAAGCCGACGACACCCCGAAGAAAGCCCCCAAGCCCGCGCCCGCCAAACCCGCGGCGAAAAAGGCCTCATCTCAATCCGTGCCGAGCGGCGGCCCCAAGCCCGTTGGCGGCGACGCCTACACGGCGGCCGATATCGAGGTCTTGGAAGGGCTGGAACCGGTGCGCAAACGCCCCGGCATGTACATCGGCGGTACGGACGAGCGCGCCTATCATCACCTCGCGGCAGAAATCCTCGACAACTCCATGGACGAAGCGGTCGCCGGTCACGCCAGCGTCATCGAAGTTATCTTGGAGCCGGGCAACCGACTGGTGGTGCGCGACAACGGCCGCGGCATTCCGGTCGATCCACATCCGAAATTTAAGGACAAGTCGGCGCTGGAGGTGATTTTCACCACCTTGCACGCGGGCGGCAAATTCGGCGGCGGCGCTTACGAGACCTCGGGCGGTCTGCACGGCGTCGGCTCGTCGGTGGTCAATGCCCTGTCGTCGGAACTGATCGTCGAGGTCGCCAAGGACAAGCAGCTTTATCGGCAATCCTATTCGCGCGGTCTGCCGACCTCTGCGCTGGAAAGCCTCGGCCCGGTCAACAACCGGCGCGGCACCACGGTTTCGTTCGTGCCCGACACCGACATTTTCGGCACCCGGGTGCATTTTCGCCCCCACACCCTGTTTCGCATGGTGCGCTCCAAAGCCTATCTCTATCGCGGCGTCAAAATCCGCTGGAGCTGCGATGCGGCGCTGCTGAAAGACAAGGAAGACAAGGACGTCCCCGAAAAGGCCGAACTGCACTTCCCCGGCGGCTTGGCGGATTATATCGCCAGCTTGTTGAAGGAACGGCGCACCGTGACGCCGTTGCCGTTCGAAGGCCTTGCCAACTTTCCAGAAGGTCCCGGCCGGGTCGAATGGGCGGTGGCGTGGCCGATGGACGAAGACGGGTTCTTGAATTCCTATTGCAACACCGTGCCCACGCCCCAGGGTGGCACCCATGAATCGGGTCTGAAATCGGCCCTGACCAAGGGTATCAAGGCCTACGCCGATCTGGTCGGCGACAAGCGCGCGGCCAAAATCATGGCCGACGACATGATCGGCGGCGCGTGCGTGATGCTGTCGGCGTTTATCCCCGAACCGCAATTTCAGGGCCAGACCAAGGACAAGCTGGCCACCGCCGAAGCCGCGCGGCTGGTGGAAAACGCCGTGCGCGACCGCTTCGACCATTGGCTTTCGAGCGACCCCAAAGTGGCACAGGTGCTGCTCGACAATGCCGTGGAACGCGCCAATATCCGCACGCGGCGCCGCCTGGACCAAGAAACCAAGCGCAAATCGCTGACCAAAAAGCTGCGCTTGCCGGGCAAACTGTCCGATTGCAGCCAGACCTCGGCGCTGGGCACCGAACTGTTCATCGTCGAAGGCGACAGCGCCGGCGGTTCCGCCAAACAGGCCCGCGACCGCAAGACCCAGGCGATCTTGCCGTTGCGCGGCAAGATCCTCAACGTCGCCTCGGCCACCGCCGACAAGCTCAAGGCCAATCAGGAACTGTCCGATCTGGTCGAGGCGCTGGGCTGCGGCACGCGCAAGGCCTACGACGACGAAGCGCTGCGCTACGAAAAGGTCATCATCATGACCGACGCCGACGTGGACGGTGCGCACATTGCGTCTCTATTGATGACATTCTTCTTTAAGGAAACACCAAAACTCATTGAAAATGGCCATCTTTACATCGCCATGCCGCCGCTGTATCGCATCAGCCAAGGGGCCAAGGTGATCTATGCCCGCGACGACGCCCACAAGGACGAATTGATGCAAACCGAGTTCACCGGGCGCGGCAAGATCGAGATCAGCCGCTTTAAGGGCCTGGGTGAAATGCCGCCCGCGCAGCTCAAAGAAACCACCATGAACCCGGATAACCGCATCTTGTTGCGCGTCACGGTGCCCACCGGCCACGGTGCCGAAGACTGGGACGACATCCACGACACCGAAGAACTGGTCGAAAGCCTGATGGGTAAAAAGCCCGAACTGCGCTATGCCTACATCCAAGAGCACGCCCAATTCGTCGAGGACATCGACGTCTAGCCCCGTACCCGACGAAGGATCATGAGTTGTGATTTTTCGCTTTTTGCTTGAGCACAGCGAACCGTTCGCCCTCGACCTCGGCGACCTGCCCTGGCGCGTTTCCGTGCGCGCCCAAGTGATTTTGGGGTTCGTCGCGCTGGGACTGGGCAAAGGCGGATTGTTCATCGCCACCTTTCTCGCCGCCATGGCCTGGTCGGAAGACGGTTGGCTGGCCTATACCATCATCTGTTCCGTCGTCACTCTGGCAGTGATGGCGTTCGGCTATATCATCACCTTTGGCCGCATCGAAGGGCTGATCGATACGGATGCGGGGACCGTTCAATTGACCAAGCGCTTCCCCTTTTATCGCCGCACCCACCTTGAACCGCTGGCCAATTACCAGGGCGTGGCACTCATATCCGAACAAGATCGCGACCGCCGGGTCACTCACACCTTGGTGCTTGCCCACGCGGATTTAGGTCTCGAATTGCCCCTCTGGCGACGCCACTGGCCCGAGCCGCCGCTTGAAGAATGGGCGGCCTACGCCAAAGCCATTGGTTTACCTCAACTCGAACACCTTATCCATCGGTAGTATTTACACAATCTTCGTTTTCGGGCCCTATGAATGGTGAGATAAACGCCTCACGCCCGGAGAAACAACCATGGGTTCCCAAAACGCGAACAGCGCAGGTCGTTTTGCGCCGCACACGGAACCGGACGGCGCGGGCTCCCCAACCATCTTTGAAGCCGACCTGGTGCGCCTCAAGGTGCGCTTCCCCCTCAAGCGCTTCATCACCTTGATCGTCACCATCGGTGCGCTGATCATCGCCATGATCGCCTACAGCGCCGAAACCGGGCTGAGAATGTCCCAGCGCTATACGCCGCTGATCGACGCCGCCATGGAAATCAAGCTGGAAGCGACCACCGCCTATTTGTGGTACGAAGAAGACACACGACAAGACCCTCACGCCAATATGGATCTGGTCCGCAAGCATATCGATCAAGCCGATTGGTATGCCCGCGCCATGCTGGAAGGCGGCGCCAATGCGGAAGGCATATTCATCCCCCTGGACGACCCAGAACTGCGCACCAGCATCGAAGACGTACGCCGCCTGTTGGCCCATTTTCGCGCAAAGATGGAGCATCCCGCCTTCGACCAGACCGAAAACATGCCGCAAAATCAGTCAAGCGATCACATGTTCGAAACCTTCATTAAAATGGCCGACGGCGTCGAAACGCGGCTGCAGAACCTCGTCCAAATCGCGGAAAAACGGTTCGTTTTCGTCCAAGCGGTGCTCGCCGTGAGCGCATTGGCGGTGATGTCGGTGCTGGGTATTTTGTTCGTGCGCTTCGCCGATGCGCAAAACAATGCCGTGAGGGATCTCAGGCGCGAAATCTTTCGCCGTATTCGGATGGAAAGCACCCTGCGCAAGCAAGCCACCACAGACACCTTGACCGGGTTGATGAACCGGCGGCGCATGACCGACATCTTGCAAGACGAAGTGAGCCGCGCGACGCGTCTCAACACACCCTTTTCCGTGGTCATGTTCGACATCGACCACTTCAAACAAGTCAACGACACCTTCGGTCACGACGTCGGCGACGTCGTCTTGAAAGAAATCGCCGTCACCGTCAAATCGCGCCTGCGCCAGTTGGATGCCTTTGCCCGTTGGGGCGGCGAGGAATTCATGATTTTGCTACGCGGCACCGACATCGACGGCGCGTTGGAACTGTCCAACATCTGCTGCGAACTGCTCGCCGGGCACGACATCGAAACCGTTGGCCGTGTCACCGCAAGTTTCGGCGTCGCCTCGCACCGCCCCGGGCAGACCGTGCGCGACCTGGTCCGACGCGCCGACGAAGCGTTGTATCAGGCCAAGAACAAAGGCCGAAATTGCGTGGTGATCGCCAAGGCCGACTAGCGCCGTGCCCTGACCTTGGCAAACGTCAAAGGCAACAATTCGACCGCGAGAACCCCGGTGAGGATCAAGGCCCCGCCGCCCAATTCCAGCGCGCCTAAGTGTTCGCCCAGCAACACCGCACCGGCCAACGCGGCGAACACGGTTTCGGCACTGAGAATGACCGACGCATCCGCGGCCGGGGTGTGGCGCTGCCCCACCACCTGCAAGGTAAAGCCCAGGCCCACCGACAAGATGCCGGAAAACGCCAGCATCGGCGCGGCGCCGCTCAACGCCTCCAGGCTCGGCGCTTCTGCGGGCCCACCCCAGACCGTGGCCCACACCGTGCCGAGAATGCCGCAAACAAAAAACTGGACGAACGAAATCACGAACGGTGCGCCGGTGCGCGCCGTCATCGCCCCGATCAACAAGATATGCGTGGCCCAAAACAGCGCCCCAGCGATGACCCAGGCATCGCCGTCCTGTATATCATCCAACGCCCCCCCGGCCATCAAATAGGCCCCGCCGAGACACGCCACAGCGGCTGGCCAAATGGCTGGATGGGGCATTTGACGCAGCACGAAAAAGGCCAATATCGGCGTCAACGGGACGTAGAGCGCGGTCAGAAACCCTGCATTCGCCACCGTGGTGGCGGCAATGCCGAATTGCTGCAACAACGCCGCCGTGAACAACACCGCGCCGGTCAGCGCCAACCATGGCAGCGTTGCTGGGCTCAAGCGCCAGTTTTCGTCACGCCGCTTGGCGCGCAGTTCCTTGAGCGCGAACGGCAAAACCACAGCCGCGCCGATGAGAAAGCGCACGCCCGTGAACAGCACCGGGCCGATGTGTTCCATCGCCATTTGCTGAATGGAAAACGTCATCCCCCAGATCAGGGCGGCGATCAACAACAACAGGTTGGCATGCAAGCGGCGCATAATTGGGGAGTGTCCTAAATTTTGAACGTCGCGCTGTGTATCTCTCGCCACGCCAGAGCGCAAGAGGGGATGAATGAATTGTTGCAGCCCAGCGCTGAGAGTCTTAGTCTCTACAGGATTTTACTGAAATTTTCGCCATTCCATGGACCTCCCTATGTCGGACAATTCCACGCCTCTGCTGCAAGTTGAGGACATTCACAAACGCTTCGGCGGTCAAGAAGTCCTCAAAGGCGTGTCCGTCAGCGCCAAGCGCGGCGACGTGATTTCCATATTGGGATCGAGCGGTTCGGGCAAAAGCACCTTCTTGCGCTGTATCAATTATCTCGAACACCCCGACCAAGGCCGGGTCATCATCGACGGCGAAGAAATCCGCACCAAAACGACCAAAAACAATGAATTGATTCCCGCCGACCAGAAGCAGCTCGCCCGTTTGCGGGCGCGCATCGGCTTCGTTTTTCAGTCGTTCAACCTGTGGCCGCACCTCGACGTTTTGCAAAACGTCATCGAAGCGCCGATGCAGGTCTCGAAACTGAGCAAAAAGGAAGCCGTCGATCGCGCCGAAGCCCTGTTGGAGCGCGTCGGCCTGAGCGAGCGCAAACACCACTACCCCGCACACCTGTCCGGCGGCCAACAACAACGCGCCGCCATCGCCCGCACGCTGGCGATGGAACCGGACGTGATCTTGTTCGACGAACCGACTTCGGCGCTCGATCCAGAGTTGGTCAGCGAAGTGCTGGCGGTAATCCGCTCGCTGGCCGAAGAGGGCCGCACGATGCTGATCGTCACCCACGAAATGGGCTTCGCCCGCGAAGTGTCCACCTGGACCCAATTTCTGCACCAAGGAAAGGTTGAAGAACAGGGTCCGCCCGACAAGATATTCAACAACGCGGATTCCGAACGCATCCGCCAATTCATGGCCAGCCACCTTCACTAGTTTTTTAAGAGTGGCGGCACGTTACGAAAGCAAAGGGAGAACTTGAGCATGAAATTGACCCACCACCTTAAAGGCATGGCCATCGCCGCCATGACCGTTCTGGCCGTCAGTGCCGGCAGCGCCAACGCAGCGGAAAAACTGCGCATCGGCACCGAAGGCGCATACCCTCCGTTCAACATGGTTGACGCCAACGGCGAACTTCAGGGCTTCGACGTCGACATCGCCAAGGCGCTGTGCGACAGCATGGGCGCGGACTGCACGTTCGTGAAACAGGATTGGGACGGCATCATCCCGGCGCTCAACAAGCGCAAGTTCGACGCCATCGTGGCCTCCATGTCGATCACCGACGAGCGCAAGAAAGCCGTCGACTTTTCCGAACGCTACTACACCAACAAGCTGCAGTTCGTCGGCAAGACCGGTATGGCGATGGACGTGTCCGCCGCTGGCCTCAAAGGCAAAACCATCGGTGCGCAGCGCGCCACCATCAGCGGCGACTGGCTGGAAAAGAACCGCGCCGATGCCGACATCAAGCTCTATGACACCCAGGAAAACGCATACCTCGACCTCGCCTCGGGCCGTTTGGATGGTATCCTCGCCGACGCCCTGGTGAACTACGAATGGCTTCAGTCCGATGCGGGCAAAGGCTTTGAATTCAAAGGCGAGCCGGTGTTCGACGGCGACTTGATCGGCATCGCCGTGCGCAAGGGCGAAGACGACCTGCGCATGAAGCTGAACAAAGCCATCAAGGACATCGTGGCGAACGGCACCTACGCGAAAATCAACGCGAAGTACTTCCCCTTCTCCATCTATTGATGCGAAGCTGAACCGGCAGGGCTTATGATATGAGCCCTGCCGGTTTTCTTTTTTCTGTTTAGGGCCCCCCATGATCGATCTTCACGGCTTTGGCGCACAATTGCTCGCAGGGACAATGGTGACCTTACAGCTGGCGCTGGCCGCTTTGATCGTCGGCTTGATCCTGGGGCTTTTGGGCGCGACGGCGAAGCTGTCCGACCTCGCCCCGGTGCGCCTTCTGGGTAACGGCTATTCGACCTTGGTGCGCGGGCTGCCTGAATTTTTGGTGGTGTTGACGTTCTATTTCGGCGCGACCGACATCCTCATGGCCATCGCGTCGCAATTCGGCTACGACGACTATATCGAGGTCAGCGCCTTTGCCGCGGGGACCACGGCGCTGGGCTTCATCTTCGGCGCGTATGCATCCGAACTGTTTCGCGGCGCGATCATCGCCATTCCCCCCGGCCAAGCCGAAGCCGCGCGGGCGCTCGGCATGAACCGGCGGCAAACCTTCACCCGCATCACCTTGCCGCAAGTGTGGCGCATCGCGCTGCCGGGTTTGGGCAATCTGTTCATGATTTTGATGAAGGACACGGCCCTGGTGTCGGTGGTCGGCCTGGAAGAACTGATGCGCGTCACCGCCTTCGCGGTCGGTCGGTCGAAAGAACCGTTTACCTTCTATCTGACCGCGGCGGTGATCTACCTGGTTTTGACGTCGATTGCGTCCTATGGCCTCAGGCGCTTGGAAAAACGCGCCAGCCTTGGTGTCAGGGAGCTGTCGTCATGAGCTTTCAAACGTACCTCGACATGCTGCCGTTGTTGGGCCAAGGCGCGTTGCTGACGATCCAACTGTTGTTGCTGTCCGCCGTCGCCGGATTGATCCTCGCCGTGCCGCTGGCCCTAGCGCGGGTGTCGCGGTCTTGGTGGATCAATTTGTTTCCGCGCACCTATATCTTCTTTTTTCGCGGCACACCGCTTTTGGTCCAGCTGTTCTTGGTCTATTACGGTTTGGGACAGTTCGAGGCGGTGCGCGAAAGCTTCGCCTGGCCGGTGCTGCGCGATGCCTATTGGTGCGCGGTGATCACCTTCTCGCTGCACACCGCCGCCTACATCTCGGAAATTCTGCGCGGCGCGATCCAGGCCGTCCCCGTCGGCGAAATCGAAGCCGCGCGCGCCATCGGCATGCGCCCGCGCCAAGTCTACGCCCGCATCATTTTACCGCGCGCGTTCCGCATGGCGCTTCCCGCGTACGGCAACGAAATCATCTTGATGCTGAAAGCCAGCGCCTTGGCCAGCACCATCACGCTGCTCGACCTCACCGGCATGGCGAAGACGATTTCGGCGAAAAACTACATGCCGGTGGAAACGTTCATCACCGCTGGCGCGTTTTATCTGGTCATCACGTATGTTCTGACCCACGTCATCCGTTATCTGGAAAAACATCTGCACCCGGATCGCAAGGAGCCGGTTGTGATCGTCGGCTAAATATCGGCTGGGCGTCGATCGGACGGCCTAAGCCTGCACAGCCTCCTCACCAAACACGCGTTCCAATTCAGCGACCAGCTGGCCGATATTGAACGGCTTGGTGAGATACGCGTCGAAACCGGCGTCGAGCCCCTCTTGAACCAGATGCGGCATAGCGTGAGCGCTCACCGCGATCACCGAGGCGTCTTTGTCGCGTTCGCGGATGATCTTGAGCAAGTCCGTGCCACTCATACCCGGCAACGCGATGTCGAGCATGATAAAATCGGGCTGCTCGGCTTCGACCATTTCCAAACCGATTTCGGCGTTCTTGGCGGTAAGCAAACGCAAATTGGGAAACTGCTCGAAGATGCCTTCCATCAGCATCAGATTGGCATCGTTGTCTTCGACGTATAGTACGGTGCCCACGTGGTGGCCCCCTTGCCAGTGTTGGTTTTCAGGCTTTGACGCGACCTGCGCCCCAACCTCGTTGTCCGCGGCGATGGGGAATTCTACCCAAAACGTCGAGCCTTCGCCCGGCGTGGATTCGACTCCAATCCGCCCCCCCATAAGTTCCACCAATTCCTTGGTGATGGTCAAGCCGATACCTGCACCTTCGATGTCGCTGTTTTCATGTTCCAATCGCGAAAACGGATGAAACAGCTCTTTGAGACCAGCGGCGGAAATGCCGTGGCCCGTATCGCTGACCTGAATGCGCAAAGCGTGATCAATGACCTTACACGCCAATGTGAATGAACCGGAATCAACATTGTATTTCACAGCATTGGACAACAGGTTGAGCAATACCTGCTTTAACCGCATGGCATCGACCCAAATATGCGGCCATGCATGTTCCAAAGCCGGTACATGGAACGTCAAACCGTTCTTTTCCGCCAACGTTTGAACCATTGGGACCGTTTCGTAGAACACGTCTTCGGGCTTGGTGCTTTTCAAATCCAGCTCGAGATGCCCGGATTCGATCTTCGCCAGCTCCAAAATTTCATTGATCAAATGCAGGAGGTGATTGCCGCCGGTCTTGATGTGTTCGATGCTTTCTTTTTGCGCATCCAGCAACGGATGCCGAGGATCGTGTTCCATCAACTGGGCGAAACCGAGAATCGCGTTCAAGGGTGTGCGCAGTTCATGGCTCATCGATGACAGGAATTGAGATTTGGCTTGATTGGCGCGTTCGGCCTCCTGTTTGGCGCGTTGCAACTCCTTTTCCGCCGTTTTGCGATCGGTGATGTCTTCGTACATGCCCAAAACACCGATCACGTCCCCATCGAGATTACGCAGTGGGCTTTTCGAGGTCCGCAGCCAGACCTCCCCCCCTTTGGGCGTGGTCTGCGGTTCTTCATAGCCAATTTTGGGCTTCATGCTTTCGATCACGTGCATATCGTCGGCGCGATACAGTTCCGCCTGATCGCGCCAGCCCATCTCGAAATCCGATTTACCGATCATTTGGCGCGGGTTTTGATAACCTGCGTCCATCGCAAACAAGCGGTTGCAGCCCAGAAGATTGAGGTTTTTGTCTTTCCAAAACACCCGCACGGGAATCGTGTCGAGCACCACGTTAAGCATGCGGTTGGCTTCCATCAAACGCAGTTCACTGTCTTCCAGTTCCGCTTTGGCCTGTTCGGTGGCTTCGATCTGGCGCTGCAATTCCCGAGTGCGCTCGGCAACTTGGCGTTCCAGATCCTCGTTGACGCGCAGCAACCTCTGTTCGGCGGCTTTGCGGTCCGTAATGTCGTTGAACACCATCAGCAAGCGCGGTTGCCCATCGAATAGGATTTCTTCGCAAGATGTCGAAAACATCCGCACATCACCGTTGCGGGTGCGCAGTTGGTGTTCGTAATTGCGAAGATACCCCTGGGCTTGAAAGGCCTTGATGTAGCGTTCGCGATCTTCTGGTTTTAACCAGACCCCCATCTCGTGCGCCGTTTTGCCGATCACCTCTTCACGTTCATAGCCCATGGTGTTCAGCCATGCATCGTTGACGGCGTAATGGTGACCGTTTTCCACCGTTGAGATGGCGATCATCGAAGGGCTGGCATCGAATACCTTGGAAAAGCGTTTTTCGCAGGCATCTAGGCTCTGCTTCAAGGCGTCCAGTTCGCTGAGGGGGAGATTCATGATGATGTGGGCATACCTAGTATGTAAAAGCGAACCTCAACCTAATGATATTACGAAGCCTTTTAAAACATTAATCGCACAATACTGCACTTTGGTCAAATAATTGAGCTTGTGCTCACCTGGTGCTACCGGACCGCGCCCCTTCAGCGTCTAAACTTAGCGACTGCGAACCACGTAGCGAGGGACTGTGTGATGCAATCCGACATACTGATCTTGTTTACTAGGCCTCAGTCCGATGCCGACTTGTCACGGGCGAAATCGGCTTTGATGTCACTGGACCGGTCCGTATTGGCACACAGCAAAGAAGGTTCGACACGGGTTCTTTTGGTGAAATTCGACCCGTCGGCGCTAACCCCTGCGACTCTACTCAAGACCATGCATGACGCGGGGTTTCAGGCGACCATGGCGGGTGGTTAAGCACCAATCTCAATGTTGCTCTTGACGAATTATAACTAAAATATTAGTTTTATTTTCATGAACGCTATTCCCAACGAAACGATCGCCGCCGACATTCTCGGTGCTCTGGGCAACGAAACCCGCCTGTTGGTGTTTCGACTACTGGTTCGTGCGGGACGCGATGGGCTGAACATCGGCCAAATTCAAGAGCACCTGGGCACCGCACCATCGACCCTGGCCCACCACATTCAAACCCTTGTCCATGCCGGACTGGTACTGCAGACCAAAAAAGGCCGCGAAGTGATCTGTTCAGCCAATTTCGACACCATGGATGCCCTTGTCGCGTATCTGACGGACCAGTGTTGCAAAGGGTTTTGTTAACCCGCTCGTCAAAACAGCCATCGGCTTTTTTTTCGGCATTTATAACTAATTATCTAGGGATTTAGTAAAATGACCACGCAAACGTCCTTACAATCGGCTTCAATCCGGCTCAGACGGAAAATCGATCCGGCTTGGACGGCCTTGGCCCTGGCACTGCTCGCCTTGGCGATCGGACAGCCGCAACAATTCGCGCCCAGCGTTTCGTTCATTGTCGATCAAGTCGTGGATATTTTGCCGTACCTGGCGTTGGCCGTCGGTGCGGCGGCTTATGCCGGGGCCAGCGGCGCAGACAACCTGATCGCCAAGGCCTTTTCCGGGCACATCGCCTTGATGCTTCCGTTCGCCGCCTTGATGGGGGCACTGTCGCCGTTTTGTTCGTGCGGGGTCATTCCGCTGATCGCGGCTCTGCTGTCCATGGGCGTGCCGTTGGCTCCGGTGATGGCCTTTTGGCTCGCCTCGCCGCTCATGGATCCATCCATGTTCGTTCTGACATCCGGTGAAATCGGACTGGATTTCGCCATCGCCAAAACCATCGCCGCCATCGCGATGGGGTTGTTCGGCGGCGTTGCGGTGCTGGCCCTTTCCGGTGCCTCATTTATGCAAGCGCCCTTGCGCCTGGGCGTTGGCAATGGCTCTTGTGCGGGGGCGAAGGTGCGCAACCCCAAGGCTGTGCGGTGGGCGTTTTGGCGTGAATCTGAGCGCACCGCCAAGTTCGCCCGCGAAGGCCTGAAAAGCTTTCTGTTCTTGTTGAAGTGGCTGTCGCTGGCCTATCTGGCCGAAAGCCTGATGGTCGCCTACGCCCCCGCCAATGCCATCGCCGAGATCGCGGGTGGCGGTGACTTCGTTTCGATCCTCACCGCGGCGTTGATCGGCGTGCCGACCTATTTGAACGGTTACGCCGCCATTCCGCTGATCGGCGGGCTGTTCGAACAAGGCATGGCGCAGGGCGCGGGCATGGCGTTCTTGATAGCCGGCGGGGTGACGTCCCTGCCCGCCGCCATCGCGGTGTTCGCCTTGGTGCGTTGGCCGGTGTTCGCGCTGTACTTGGTGCTGGCGTTGAGCGGTTCGGTGGCGGTTGGCCTGATCTATCAGGCGTGGACGGTCATATAGAACCATCGGGCGGGCTTAGCCGCCCCGGCAGCTGCTGTAGCGCGAAGCCCGTCCGCCGTCTTTTTTGAACACCACATACATGTTGTCGGAGGTCGGCAACGTGTAGGTCAGGCCGTAATGGGCCGTGAACCCGGCCTTTTCGCCCATCCGGCGCAAGGTTTTGGGGGTGAAGTAGTTGAGGTGATCGGGGTAACGGAACCCGCACCACTTGGCGCCCATCACCATGCGGTTCCACGAACCGTAGTTCGGCACCTTGACGATCGCCACCCCACCGGGCGCCAGCACCCGATGGGTTTCCTTAAGCACCGCCAAGGGGTGCATTTCGTGTTCCAGATAGGAACGCAGGGTCGCCGCGCTAAAAAAGCCGTCCGCGAACGACTTCAGCCCGTCGAGTGTCGGCGCGTTGACGCACGCGCCGTTGCTGACGCTGAAGCGCATGTCGGCGGCTTTGGCCAGTTCGGTGGAAATCTCGATACCGAACGGCGTGAAGGCGGGCGACATCTTGTCCATCTGCGCGCCATCGCCACAACCCAGATCGACGACGTTTCCCGGCTGCGCCCAGATCTCGACCAGCAACGGCATCTGCTTACGCGGCAACAGGCGCATGCGCATGCGGGTCAACTTGCTGGCCTTGTAGGTCACCGGACGCAATTCGGCGCGGCGCTGTTCTTCGATCTTGGTGGTGGTTTCCCAGCTCAGTTCCTTGAACAGCTTGGCGTAATCGGGGCCCTTGTCGATATAGACGAAGCCGCACCCGGCGCATTCGCGGATGGTCCAAACGTCGAAGCTGTATTCGTTTTCCGGCTGGTCGTCGTTGTTGCGCCCACACAGCGGGCAATCACGATGCAAAACCTGAACGGCGCCGAGATTTTTGGACTGAACTTCGAACGTTTCAGCGTTCATCAAAGCCCCGCCGTCTCGTCGAACCCGAACATGATGTTGAGGTTTTGCACGCACGAACCCGACGCGCCCTTGCCGAGATTGTCGAGCTGCGCCATCACCACAGCTTGGCCCGCTTCGGCGTTGGCGAACACGAACAAGCGCAGATCGTTGGTGCCGTTGGCGTCGGTGGGCTGCAACTGGCTGATCCCGGCGCAGTCGGCGAGTTCCGCGACCTTGACGAAAGAGCGTCCGGCGTAATGTGCGGCCAAAACCCCGTAAACGTCTTCGACCGACGGTGCGGACGGCAAGTCACGCAGTTGCAGCGGCACCTGCACCAGCATCCCCTGGGCGAAGCGCCCGACGCTGGGCACGAACAACGGCCGCTTGCTCAACCCGCCATGCGCCTGAATTTCCGGCACGTGCTTGTGCTGCAAGCCCAAACCGTAAACGAAGAACGGCGCTTCGGTGTAACCGTCCGAGGTTGGGTCTTCGAAATTGGCGATCAGTTGCTTGCCACCGCCGCTATAGCCGGAAATGGCATTGATGCACACGCCATGGTCCGTCGGCAACAGCCCGGCGCGAACCAACGGATTCAAGATCGAAATCGACGCCACCGCGTAGCAGCCCGGGTTGCTGACCCGCTTGGACGCCGCGATGACAGCACTTTGATCGCCGTCGAGTTCGGGAAAACCATAGGCCCAACCGTCCGCAACCCGATGCGCGGTACTGGCGTCGATAACCTTGACGTCGGGGTTTTCAATCATCGCAACGGCTTCGCGAGCGGCATCGTCGGGCAGGCACAAGATGGCGAGATCGACGCTGTTGAGCATATCACGGCGCGCACCGGCATCCTTACGGTTGGCTTCCGAAAGGCTGACGATTTCAATGTCGTTCCGGTTTTCAAGCCGGGCGCGGATTTGCAGGCCGGTGGTGCCTACTTCTCCGTCGATAAAGATGCGTGCGCTCATCGCAGTATCCCGTTTTGCGGTTTCGACGCCCCATGCGTCGATAACTCGACCTGCTTAACGGACCTCGGGCACTTTCGCAATGCCTTGATCATTTTAGACAGCCAAAACGCCTTTGATCCTCATCAAGGGATCTGAATTCACACAATGTTATGAGTTCTTCATTGCGACATGATTTTATCACACCAATATAAATGATTGCCCCAACGCACAAACATGTGAGGCCGCGTGAATTCCAACGCGATAACACCCCAGTCCAACGCAAACAAACACATTGAACAAGAGGGAGCCGAACTGCATGGATAAGCACTTAAAGACAACGCCATCACGAGCAGACGCAAAACCGTATCCCGTTGCCATTAAAGAATATGTTTTCCATGCGGCGTTTGCGCTGATCGTCGCCTTTACCACTCTTCTTCTTCTGACTGTCACGGTCTCTGCAAACGAGCGCCTCTTGGGTGGGCGCGCTTTCTCGCCTCCTGACCGCGTCGTTCCCATGGGCGATGATTGGGAACGCAAGGGCATCAGCCACACCACCCCCCAACCGGTCGACCTGGCGGTGGCGTTGGATCAGCAACTCTACCCATCCCTTGGTCCGCTGATCGAAGCGTTCGCCAAGGATCGCGGTATAAAAGTCGCCGTTCAAAATGGTACCTGTGGAATTTCCGCAGGCCTACTTGCCGACAAAGCCGCCGATATCGGTGGATTCTGCTGTCCGCCAGGTGCCTCGGACCGCCTGCCTGGGCTCAAATATCACACCATCGGCATAGGTGCCTTGGCGCTCATCACCCACAGTTCCAACCCGACAGAAAACATCGACGTGGATGATGCCCGCAAGCTGTTCGGCAATGACATTCGCGATTGGAGCGAATTGCCCATGAGCGGGTTTAAGGCCGACACGCGTCAACCGGTGCGCGCCCTCGCGCGCCTTCATTGCAAGGTGCGCCCAGGGCACTGGCGCCTGATTTTGGACACCGAACAGCAATTCGGTTGGGACCTGACCGAGGTATCCGCGATCAAGGACATGCTTCAACAGGTTTCCATTACACCCGGTGCGATCGGCTACGAAACGTTGTGGCACATCGACCGGTTGGCCAAGGAAAACCAAAGCGTGGTCAAAACCTTGCGCGTCAACGGCATGTCCCCCCACGATAACGATGCCGTGGCGCGCGGCGCGTATCCGCTGTATCGTGTCTTCAACATCACCTCTTGGGCGGACGGTCCCGCCAACAATGAACTTGGAAACGAGCTCGCCGCATACCTTGTCGACCACGCTGGTCAGATTAAACCGGAATTCGCTATTATACCGGCGTCGGATTTGCGGCGTTATGGATGGAAATTTCAAGACACAGAATTGTTAGGTGAGCCGAACTGATTGATTTGTAAGGGTGAAACGTGATCCGTAGTCTTCTGCGCACCACACTGACCTTCCGCATTCTGCTGGCGGCGTTCGCCATGGCCGTAGCGGTTTGGTATGCGCTGGACAAAATCCAGACCGAAGCGCTGACGAAAATATACGAAGCCGCGTTCACCGAACGTCTCAACGATCAAGCCCAACGCGACCGGATGCGCTTCAACGACGCCATCCGACAGCAATATCAAACGACGAATCTGATCGCCGGACTGGCGAAAACCCAACGAACCGTGGCGTCGCTAAACGCGAATTCCGAAGATTGGGACGATCCTCATGCCGCGATCGAGTTCCCGCGCGACAACGCCGCATCATGGCTGCCCGATCGCGCCTTGATGCGCAATCAGCACATCCCCGATTTTCTCATGTTGCTGGACCCGCATGGCCGGGTGCGCAAACTGTTCAGCCCTTTTCGCACCACATTGCCGGACATCTACACCGAACCCAGTGCGTTGCTGATCGAAAAAAGCCTGCGTCAAACGCTGATGACCGATTACAAAGACGTGCCCTATTTGATTTCCTCTGCTGAGGTTCGCAATACCGTGAACAGCCTGACCGGTTATGTCATGGCGATCACCAGGATTGATTCGCATTTTCTGGTCAACAGCCAAAAGACGTTTTTGGCGACCGACAGCGTCGTCGTTCTGGCCGCGGGCATGCCGGAAAAGGTGATCGCCAGTTCCAACGAAACGCTGATACCGCTCGGCGTGCCGGTGGACGTGCTGAACGAGCGGTTTATCGTCACCGGCAACTCGTTTTTCGACTACGGTTCGGCGGAAATCAGCGCCAACTTCCTCAGCCTCATCCCCCGCTCGCGCTTCGAAGCAACGATGCAGCCGGTGCTGACCCAAGACCGCGAGCAACGCACGTTGTTGGCCGCCATACTGATCGGCTTGCTGATGATGACGTTGATGTACCTGATGCGCCGGATCGGGCACCTCACCGCCAAGGTCGCGCTGTTTTCGGAACGCCTTTACGGCAGTTCCGCGCCGACTGAATTGAACAAGGGCGATGAACTGCTCAACATGGAAATGCAGTTCAACCACCTGACCGAAGAAATTCTCTCTTCGCGCACCGCCTTGGAGGAAGAAAGCCGTCAAAAGATGGAAGCCGTGCGTCAACGCGCCCAAGCTGAATCCGAAATTGACCGGTTGAACGTGTTGCTGAACGTCACAGACGCATTGGGCGTGGGCGTTCTGAAAATCCAAGATGGCGCGCCCGTCGCCTTGACGGCGGAGATGCAACACTTCCTCGACGATTGTGGCGGGGGGCAAACGTTTGTCGAGGCCAAGCCTGGCGCGGACTTGGTTACCACTGACGTATTCAACAACGAGCGGACCTTTGAAATCATCCGCGCACCCAGCATCGGCGACGATATTTTGCTCGTCGCCGACGTCACCCAAAAACGCCAGCATGAACGCGAAATCCGCGCCTTGGCCCTTTACCCGCAGCAAAACCCAAGTCCGGTGATGCGCATTTCGCACACCGGCAGGCTGCTCCACGCCAACCCCGCCAGCCGCGAACTGTTGCGCGATTGGCAGGTCAGAGAAGGCGACATGGTACCCACGCGCATTCAAAATATCGTTGCGCGCGCCATCCAAGATAAAGAAAACCTCAACATTGACGTGGTGATCGGCGAAAGCATCTACACCATCGCCTTTAGCCCGGCCCCGGACGGCGAATACGTCAATGGCTTCGGCATGGACATCACCAGCCTCAAGGTTGCCGAAATGGCGCTGAAGAACGCCAACGAAGCGCTCGAGCAGCGCGTTGAAGAACGCACCCGTGAAGTACAGAAATCGGAACGCACGCTCAAAGCCGCGCAACGCATCGCCCATCTGGGCAGTTGGAGCAACGACCTGGTCACCGGGCAAACGGATTGGTCGAACGAGTGCTTTCGCATTCTCGGTCTGGAACCCGGCTCGGTCCTGCCCACCATGGAAAGCTTTTTCGACATCGTCCACCCAGACGACCTGCCCCATGTGGAACGCACCATTCGCCAATCGGCCAGGGACATGCAGGACTATTCCATGGAATATCGGATCATGCATCCCAACGGCAGCATCCGCACCATCGAAGAGTTCGGTCAGGTGATCAGCGACGACAGCGGGCGGGTGATGCGTCTCACCGGGGCCATTCACGACATCACCGAGCGCAAGAAAGTCGAAAACGAACTGCGCATCGCCAAAGAGCACGCCGAGCTGGCCAGCCGCGCCAAAAGCGCGTTCCTCGCCAATATGTCACACGAGCTGCGCACCCCCTTGAACGCCATCATCGGATTTTCGGACTTGATGAACAATCAAGTGCTCGGCCCCGTGGGCAACGATCAGTATCAATCCTATCTCAAGGACATTCACGACAGCGGCCATCACTTGCTCGGCGTGATCAACGATGTGCTCGACGTCTCCAAGATCGAAGCCGGTAAATTCACAGTTTCATTGCAGGACGTCGCGCTCAGCGATCTGCTGGAAAAAGCCTATCGTTTCACCACCGGCCAAGCCCAGAGCGCGGGTGTGCGCCTGCACATGAACTTCGACGACAATTTACCATTGGTCAAAGCCGATCCGCGCAAAAGCCTGCAAACGCTGCTCAACATCCTGTCCAATGCGGTCAAGTTCACCCCCGAAGGTGGATCGATCACCGTCGACACCGCCCTGGAACTCGAACATGTTCGCGTCACCATCACCGACACCGGCATCGGCATGAGCCACCGCGAAATGACCCGTGCGCTCAAACCGTTCGAGCAGATCGACACCCGTTTGGAACGCCGCTACGAAGGCACCGGATTGGGGCTATATCTGGCCAAGTCGTTCGCCGAACACGGTGGCGGTTCGCTCACCATCAAATCCGCGAAAGGAAAAGGCACGGCAATTTCCATCACCTTCCCCTTGGCGGACATGCGTCTCGGCCAGTCGTCCAAGACCGGGTACAGCACCGCCACCACGGACAGCGAATTGGACGGCTGACGCCCCAATGCACGGATTGATTTCATTTTTCGGTCACATCGAACGCTTAGACTGAACGCATGCAAAACCTCAACGCCATCGACATCAGACCTTATACGGAAAAGGACTTGCCGGAACTGCGGGCGCTTCATGCCATGTCCTTCAAAGCCCTGGCAGCCGGTTCGCATTCGGCCGAACAGATCTTCGCCCATATCCGTTTCATGAACACAGACGACTACGCCGCCGACGTGGCGCGCAGCAACGTGTTGTGCGCGCGCGACGAACGCGGAGACCTCTGCGCAACCGCCGGATGGCTGCGTATGGATGGTGCCCCTGACACGGCCCGCATCCGCAAAGTATTCGTCCACCCCGAATTGTCCGGGCAAGGCCTCGGTCGGCGCATGGTCATCGCCAACGAAATTTCCGCGCGCAGCCACGGCACGGAAGACTACTTCGTGCGCGCCAACATCAACGCCACGGGGTTCTACAAACGCCTCGGTTATCGAGAAATCAAACCCGGCGTGATGACCGTTTCCGGCGGCATCAACCTGCCGGTGATGTTCATGCACAAGGCGTGATCGTGCCCTCGGCTTTGCGTGCGCGTGCTGAATGCCGTTACCGAAGACCCGTCAAAAAAGCATTTGCCCCAAACGTCCCATCCGACACATGATCCAAAGACAGAAAAATCGGAGGCGACATGACCCGTGCACAAAACACACCCGGATCCACGTCAAGCACGCGCCCACGTTGGCGCGTGGCAGTCAGCGTCGTGGCCTTGCTGTTTGGCCTCGCCACGATCAAATCGGGCGGCAGCGTGTTGTTCATCGACGGTGCGGACCGCGCAGCGGCGGGCGATTATGTCCCGTTCGTGCTGTGGTTCAATTTTCTCGCGGGCTTTGTCTACATCGTCACCGCCATCGGTATCTTCATGTGGAAAGCCTGGTCGTCCAAGATGGCCATGGCGCTGGCCGCGTTGAGCGTTTTGGTGTTCGCCGCCTTGGGCGTGCACATCGCCATGGGCGGCGCGTTCGAGATGCGCACCGTCTACGCCATGACGCTGCGCAGTTTCGTGTGGGTGACGTTTGCGTTCTTGCTGCTGCGCGCCATGCGTCCCTCCCCCCATGCGTCATCGGCGCCGTCCGCTTAAGAAACAGGAGCCCCCAATGCCCAACAGCCCCAAACTGAAACTGATCAGCTTCGTCTTATGCCCGTTCGTGCAGCGCGCGGTGATCGTGTTGCGCCACAAAGGCGTCGACTTCGATATCGAATACATCGACATCGCCAACAAGCCGCAGTGGTATTTGGACAAGGTGCCGACCGGCAAGGTCCCGGCCCTGTTCGTCGGTGACGAGGTGCTGTTTGAATCCGCGATCATCAACGAATACCTCGACGAAACCACGCCGCCGCCGCTGCTGTCCACCGACCCGTGGCAGCGCGCCCAACAACGCGCCTGGATCAACTATTCCGACCAGCTGTTGATGGGCCAATACGCGATGATGACGGCGCAAAACGAAGACGAGTTCAAGGAGCGCAAGGAAAAGCTGTTCGCCACCGCCCTGCCCTTGGCCGCAAAAGTCGCAGGCCCCTATTTCAGCGGCGACGCCTTCAGCCTGGTCGATGCCGCCGTGGCGCCCTTTTTGATGCGCCTGTCGCTGCTGCCCAGCGTGCGCGACGAACTGCTGGGCCGCGTCGCCGCGGACAGCGCCTTCCCCGCGTGGATGGAACGCCTGTTGCCCCTCGATACCGTCAAGGGTTCGGTCAAGCCGGAGTTCGCGGAGCTGTGGAAAGCATTTTTCAAGGAACGCGGCGTGACACTGTCGCTGGCAGCTTGAACGTCAAATCATATTTGCAATACGGACCGTCTCGTATATAATTTTGGAATGGATCGCTCCCCTTCCCCCACCGCCACGCGCGGCGCGCCGAGATCGCAGAAAAGCCATCGCGCCATTTTGGCGGCCGCGATGCGCTTGGCGGAAACCGGCGGTGCGCAGGTGCTCACCATTGAAGCCGTCGCACGTGAAGCCGGGGTCGGCAAACAGACCATATACCGCTGGTGGCCAACCCGCCTGGATTTGTTGATCGAGGTCTATGACGCTTACGCTCCGCCGCTGCAAGACCTCGATAGTCAACGCCCATTGAAATCGGTCTTGCTCGCCCTTTTTCAGACCTATGAAAATGGCCCTGCAGGTGAGCTGTTGGCCGCGCTGATCGCATTGAGCCGGGTGGACGCCGACGCACACGATACATTCAAGAACCGGTTTGTCGTCCCCCGCCAAGAAGCCCTCACCAATTATTTGGCATTAACCGGTGAAACCCGCCGCGAAACCGCCGCCGCTGCCGCGGAACTGGTGGTGGCGTTGATTTGGCACGCCTTGCTCAGCGCACCCGAACGCTTGAACGCGGATTATGCTGAGCGCATTTGCGCCTTGGTGCATCAAGACAGCCCGCCAATCGACGCGCCGACTGCGCAAGCCTTCACCATTCATGAAGGCTACCGCACCGGCCTCGCCGGGGCGCTGGTCACGTTGCACATGAACTATTACAGCGCCGTGTGGAATTTCGGCCGCAACTTCGAAACTTTGGTGACACGGGATTTCGGTTTGTTGCTCGACAAATACGATCCCGAACGCGACCAATTGATCCGCGCCGAAAACCGCCATGGCGACATTGTCGGTACTTTAATCGTCGAAGCCTCGGGCTATCCGAGCGACGTCGCGCGTATCCGCTTTTTCGTTCTGGCGAGCTGCGCCCAGGGTCAAGGCCTCGGCCAAGCCATGTTGGCGCAGGCCCTGGGAACCTGTCGGCAACGCGGCCAACACAAGGTGTTCCTAACCACCTTCAAGGGCCTGGACGCGGCCCGCACCCTCTATGAACGGGCCGGTTTCATCCTCACCGAGGAATACGGCGACGACGACTGGGGCGAAGGCAGCCAAGAGGTTCGCTACGACCTCGCTCCCTCCGCATAACAAAAAAGGCCGCTTCCGAAGAAGCGGCCTTTCGTTGTAAGGGCGTAAAGCTCTTAGCGCTTCGAGAACTGGAAGCTGCGGCGGGCTTTTGCGCGGCCGTACTTCTTACGTTCAACGACACGCGAGTCGCGGGTCAGGAAGCCGCCGGCTTTGAGCGAACCGCGCAGGGCCGGCTCGTAGTAGGTCAGCGCCTTGGAAATGCCGTGACGCACCGCGCCGGCTTGACCGGACAGACCGCCGCCGGTGACCGTGCAGACCACGTCGTACTGGCCTTCGCGTTCGACCGTTGCGAACGGCTGGTTGATCAGCATGCGCAGCACCGGGCGGGCGAAGTAAACCTGAACTTCGCGGCCGTTGACCGTGATCTTGCCGGAACCCGGCTTGATCCACACGCGGGCAATGGCGTTTTTACGCTTGCCGGTGGCGTAGGAACGGCCCTGGGCATCGATTTTCGGTTCAGCGGCAACCGGAGCGGCTGCACCAGCGGTGGTGGCGACTTCGCCGCCTTCGACCAGATCCTTGAGATCTCCGAGATCAGCCATGGTTACGCGCTCCTCTTATTCTTCGAGTTCAGGGCTTCCATATCCAGAACTTCCGGGTTCTGGGCGCCATGAGGGTGGTCCGCGCCGGCATAGACGTGCAGCTTCTTCATCTGCTGACGGCCCATGGGCGAACGGGAAATCATGCGTTCGACCGCTTTGATGATCACGCGCTCGGGGTACTTACCGTCGAGGATCTGACCCAAGGTGCGTTCTTTGATGCCGCCGGGGTGGCCGGTGTGCCAGTAGAACTTCTCGTCGGTGCGCTTGCGACCGGTGAGCTTCACCTTTTCGGCGTTGATGACGATGATGTTGTCGCCGCAATCGATGTTCGGGGTGAACATCGGCTTGTGCTTACCACGCAGACGCAAAGCGATCTGGCTGGCCATACGGCCGAGGACAACGTCCTCGGCATCGATGACGAACCATTTCTTTTCGACGTCGGCCGGTTTAGCGGAATAGGTTTTCATATTCAGCTCCGTCTCACGGATGTTAAAACATGTGTCACGAAACCGGCACCAAACGCCAAATTCCGTGAGGAACGCGGGTTTTAGGATACCTTCACACGGCTGTCAAACGTTTTATTCGGACGCCATCATTTTTTACCGTTTAATTTCAATGACTTATTTTTACGGTATTCAAATACCACGTTATTCTGCCTTTTCGACGAGAAACATCGCCACCCCCGACGCCCCCTCTAGACAGTCGGGGCGCAAAAGCACAACATGTGGCCTTGGAATGTGAGACCAATATCGTGGTTTCGCGCCCCAACAACTGGACCTGCATTTGGACGAATAGACATGACCTCCCCCGCCGACGAAGACGCGCTGGTGCTGCGCGAAGACCGCGACCAGATCGCGTGGCTGACGCTGAACCGCCCCAACAAACTCAACGCCCTATCTGAGGCAATGATCGCGGCGTTGGGCGTAGCGCTGGACGCCATTGCCGACGATGTATCGGTACGCGTGGTGGTGATTTCCGGAGCGGGCAAAGCCTTTTCGGCGGGACACGATCTCAAGGAAATGATGAGCAAGCCCGAACAAGGCCCGTGCGAAGTGCTGTTCAACGCCTGCGCCGAGATGATGTTGAAGATCCATCGCCTGCCCCAGCCGGTGATCGCACACGTCGACGGCATCGCCACCGCGGCGGGCTGTCAGTTGGTGGCGCAGTGCGATTTGGCCATCGCCAGCGACCGCTCCCGCTTTGCCACATCGGGCATCAACCTGGGCCTGTTCTGCGCCACGCCGTCGGTGCCCTTAAGCCGCGCCATCGGCCGCAAGGCGGCGGCGGAGATGCTCTATACCGGAAAATTCATCACGGCTGAGGAAGCCGCGCGCCTGGGCCTGCTCAATCGCGCCGTGGGGGCTGAAATTCTCGACGCCGAGGTGGAAAACCTGGCGTTGGAAATTGCCTCCAAATCGCCGTCCGCGATAGAATTCGGCAAGCGGCTGTTTCTCAGCCAGATCGACCGGCCCTTGGACGAAGCCTATGCCATCGCCGCCGAGACCATGGCCGCCAATATGCAACACCCGGACGCGCGCGACGGTGTGCGCGCGTTCATCGACAAACAACCCGCTCCTCAATGGAAAGACCGCGAAGCATGAGCAAAGTAGACATGGACGACCTGATCACCGGGATCCTGGAAACCGTTAAAATCGTTGCCCTGGTGGGGGCGTCCAACAAGCCCGAGCGCCCCTCTTATCAAGTCATGAAATTTTTGCAAAAGCGCGGCTTCACCGTCATCCCCATCAATCCCGGCCAGGCCGACGGGGAAATTCTCGGCGAAACCGTCTATGCCTCGTTGGAAGACGCGCCCGCCTACGACATGGTCGACATTTTCCGCGCCTCCGACGCGGCGGGCGACGTGGTGCGCGAAGCGATCCGGCTGGCGGACGAAAAACGCACCTCGGTGGTGTGGATGCAAATCGGCGTCACCAACGACGCAGCCAAGGCCGAGGCCGAGGCCGCCGGGCTGGTGGTGATTCAAAACCGCTGCCCGAAAAAAGAAATGGAACGTCTTGGCATTTAATCGGGCATTTAATCGGGCATTTAATCGGGCTCATAAAGGTGCCTTCTCCACGGCTGCCGTTTTGGCGGCTTTGGTTGGCCCTGCCCATGCCCAGGACGCAGGCCCAAAAACCCTGACCACGCCGATGCAGTTTGCGGGCGCGCTGGTCGGGGCGGAAATCATGCTGATCGAATATTCCAAATCGCCTTGCGGCCCGTTGCAAGGCCGGCGGTTCGGCGTGAACGAAGCGATCGCAGCCGCCAAGCCGCACCTCGCCCCGTCGGAGCGCGCGACCCTGGCCACCTACGTGCGCGACAACGTCGACCGGCTGCACCGGGAGTATCGACGCCTCACCGGCGAAAACCTGCGCACCATGCAAGGCCAAGGCATGATGCTGCAGGACGCCTGCGTGGTGCTGCTCAACGTCTACGACACCGCGTATCGCACCGCGCGCGACGCCCTGGAAGCGTCGCGTCGCTAGATCTTTAATATTAAAATGGAATCATTCGGCGGGCTGCGCCTGGACCTTGCGTTCGGACGGCAGCAACCAGCCCACAACCAAGCCCACCGTGGCGATGCACGCCAGCACGATGAACAGCCAATAGAACCCGCCGGTCAGGTCATAAACCTTGCCTTCGAGCAACACGCCCAAGCTGCTGACGCCGAACGCCAGGATGAATTTGAGGCCGAACGCCAAGGCCCGCCAATCCTTGGGCGCATACCGCGCGATCAAGGTGTTTTCCACCGGCAGCGCCGCTTGGTTGGCCGACACCAGAACCAAAGCCGCGAACATCAATCCGCCACCGCCGAATTGCGCGGCGAGGAACAGGAACGGCACCTGCGACACGAACGCCAGCATGTAAATTAGCTTGAGCGAATGGGTGTCGCACATGCGCCCGGCGATCAACTGCACCGCACCGGCCACCACATAAACCATCGCCACCATCGCGCCGATGCCGAACACGCCCTCGCCGGCGAAATCGGCCAAGCGTTCGGAAAACACCTTGGGCAGCGCCGCCGAGGTGGTTTGATAGATCAATCCCGTGCACAGCATGGTCACCGCCAACACCAAGATGGTGCGCATCACATCGCGCTTGCTGGCGGTGTGTTCCGCCACCCGTTCGATGCTGGCGTCATGAATGACGCCGCGTTGGCGCAAAGCCAAAAACGCCACCCCGGTCAGAAACACCAGCGCGCCGGGCACGATGAACGCCGCGCGCCAGTTGATGGCATCGGTCAGCACACCCGCGGACAGCGCCGCCACAGACGGACCAACGGTGCCGAACACGCCGTTGAGGCCCAGCGCCGCGCCACGTTTTTCGACCTGCGACACCAGCCACGCAAAGCCCACCGGGTGATAGATGGATCCGAAGATCCCCGTCAGGGTCAAAAACATCATCAATTGAAACGGGCTTTGCGCCAAGCCGGTCAACACCATGCCCGCGCCGACGCCGAAGAAATACACCGCGATCATGCCGCTGGCCGACCATCTGTCGGCGATCCATCCCGCCACCGGCGCGCCCACGCCGAACAGCACGTTGCCCGCGACGATCAAGCTCACCACTTCACCGTGCGTAAGGTTGAACTCGGCTTCCAACAGCAACGCGACGACGAAAAAAGTCGGTGCGAACAGATGGGAATACGTATGGCCAACGCACGAAAAGCCAAGCGACAGGCGCGAAGAGACATTGGGGACGTGTGTGGACATGGCGGGGAGGCTCCAAATTTGTCGACTGTGCGCGGATTTTACGCTCAGCTTTCGGCCTCGAAAGTATCGCGCAACGTGGTTCGGATGGTAGTAATTTCATCCAAGTGCTCGACAAATTTCTCGACCACGGCGGGGTCAAAATGTTGGCCTGCCTGATCTTGGATATATTGGGTCGCGTCTTCTATGGACCAGCCTTTTTTATAAGGGCGTTCCGACGTCAAGGCATCGAACACATCGGCCACGGCGGTGATTCGCCCCACCAAGGGAATTTCCTCGCCCTTCAAGCCTTTGGGATAACCAGATCCGTCCCATTTTTCGTGATGGGTCCACGCCACCATCCGCGCCATCTGCATCAGCGGCGATTGGTGCTCGCCCAGAATTTCGGCACCGATTTGGCAATGCGACTTCATGATCTCCCACTCTTCCGGATCGAGTTTTCCGGCTTTAAGCAAGACCCCGTCGGGAATACCGATTTTGCCAATATCGTGCATGGGGCTGGCGTGCAGCAGCAACTTGGCGTCTGCTTCCGACATCCCCATGGCCACGGCCAGCACGTGCGCGATCTTGCTCATGCGCACGACGTGCATGCCGGTTTCGTTGTCCTTGTATTCCGCCGCACGGCCCAGACGATGCACCACTTCAAGACGGGTGTCTTCCAGCTCTTGGGTGCGTTCTTGAACCTTTTGCTCGAGAATTTCGTTTTGTTTGCGGATTTGCTTATGCAGCAACCGCACCTCGATCATGTTGTGAATTCGGGTCAGCGCCTCGACCCGATCGAACGGCTTGTGCAGAAAGTCCTGAGCCCCCGCAGCCAGCGCCTTGAGCTTGGTGTCCATATCGGTCTGCGCCGTCAGCACCATGATCGGAGGGATGTCGCCATTGGCGATCCCCTTCAAGCCTTCCATAACATCGTAGCCGTCCATATGCGGCATGCGAATATCGAGCAAAACGAGATCGTAAGGGGCTTGTTCATACATACCGACGACGACGCGGGAATCGGTTACCCCCTCGACATGCTCATAGCCTTCGGCTTCCAAGAGCTTCTGCAACAGAACCACGTTGGTGAGGTTGTCATCGACAACCAAGATCCGGGCTTTGAGGATATTCTCTTGTACGTCGGGCATTTGGAAACTTGCTCACTCACTAAAGATAATATGAATGTCGGGAATAATGGCTGTATTTGTCAACTGCTACGAGGGCTCACGCAAAACACCGTCACCAAAAGTACCTTAAGCATACCATATGCAACATTGGGTGCTTTTGCCTATAATGCAACCCGATCACGGCCCTGATCGCCCCCATGAGGAGAAAATGAGTATGTTCGGTCTGTTCGGCAAAAACGAAAAAGAAATCGAAGAGCTTATCGCCAACAAACAATATGACGAGTTGCCGACTGCGGTCATCGACGATATCGCCCAAAACCTCATCCTCACCACAGAATTCGCCATGCCGGAATACAAGGTGACGCAACGCCTGGAAATCATCACGGCGGAATGCGTGTTCGGCATGAACATGTTTCGCGACATGTTCGCGTCTATCCGCGACATCGTCGGCGGGCGTTCCAGCGCCTCGCAAAAGGTGCTGCGCGACGCGCGCAAAACCTGCCTCACCGAACTGCGCCGTGAAGCGTTGATCGCGGGGGCCGATGCGGTGATCGGCGTCGATTTGGATTATTCCGAGATTTCCGGCGACGGCAAATCCATGCTGATGGTGGTCGCCAGCGGCACCGCGGTCAAAATTCAGCCCGTCTGAGACCGTTTGCGGGCAAGCGCTTGTTTTTCCACAAAGCTGTGACGCTCATCGCTTTCGAAATGGGGCGTCGCCATGTTAACATGCGCGCGCGTTGCCCCTGAAACACCAGCCAACCCGACTACGGAACCGCGTCGCCCTATGACCCAGTCCATGTACCAGGACTATTTCGGAATTTCGGAAAACCCGTTTTCCATCATTCCCAATCCCAGCTACCTGTACATGAGCCAGCGCCATCAGGAGGCCTTGGCCCACCTGCTCTATGGCGTCAGCGAAAGCGGTGGGTTCGTGCTGTTGACCGGCGAAGTCGGTACCGGCAAGACCACCATCTGCCGCGCCCTGATGGAACAGCTGCCCGACAACACCGATCTGGCGTTGATCTTGAACCCCAAGCTCAGCGAGACCGAGCTGATGGCCGCCATCTGCGACGAGATGCGCATCCCCTACCCGATCGGCACCAAGAGCTTGAAGGATTTCTTCGACTTCATGAACCACTACCTGTTGCGCGCCCACGCAAGCGGCCGCAACCCGGTGTTGATGATCGACGAAGCGCAAAACCTTCGCCCCGACGTTCTGGAACTGATCCGCCTGCTGACCAATTTGGAAACCGCGCACAAGAAGCTTTTGCAAATCATCTTGGTCGGCCAACCGGAACTCAACCACACCCTGGCGCTACCCGAAATGCGTCAAACCGCGCAACGCATCACCGCGCGCTATCATCTAGAACCTTTGGGATTGGTGGAAACACGGGGCTATATCGAACACCGCCTCAAAGTCGCCGGACTGGACACGCGCATTTTCACCAACGGCGCCGTCAAAACTGTACATAAATCCGCGCGCGGCATACCGCGCCTGATCAATTCGATTTGCGACCGGGCGTTGCTGGCGGCTTATGTCGAAGGCAAGAAGACCATCGAAGCCAAACTCGCCAAACGCGCCGCCGCCGAAGTCCTCGGCACCGGGGTGGTCAATGGCGGGCAAGCCAGCGCCACAAGCGTGTGGGGATCGATGGCCATGACCTTGGTGCTGACGGGCGTGCTGCTGCTGGGCGCGTTCGACCCTTATCACTGGGGCATACACGACACCATCGCGCGGATTCTCGCCCCCATATTGCCGCCGCAACGCGCTGAGAATGCGCCATCACCGACGCCCGCCACACCACAAAACGAACCCAAGCCCGTTGCCGAGCCAGAACCCGAACCTGTGGCCAGCACTGAAGCAGAACCCCAACCGGCGGCACCGATCATATCTCCCGACACCATGCCCGAAGCGATCATGCCCGATGGCACCCCACCGCCGCCGGGCTTGGACGACGCCGGTGAACAAAGTGTCGCAGGCATGGCCGACGGTGGCGCACCGTTGTTCGAGGCCGAGGAGAAAATCGACATCTCGCAAGCCCAAGGCACCTTGATCGGGGACCTGATCCAATCCGGCACCCCGGACCGGGCGTTCTTTCAATTATTTCAGCTGTGGAACCAGGATTTCCTCGCCCTGGACGGATTGACGCCCTGCGACAAAGCGAAACAAGCCGGGCTGAACTGCCAGCAAGGCGCAACCGACGTGACGGGCCTCAAATCGATGAACCGGCCCGTGGTGGTGTCCTTTTCCATGCCCGATGGCGAACTTCTGTACGGTGTGATTTCCACCATTGAAACGGATTTGGTCGGCGAAAGCGTAACCGTCGATTTCGGCGAGCGCGCTGTTACCATGCGCACCCAAGCCTTTGGCCTGCGCTGGCCCGGCGATTATCTGGTAATGTGGAAACCCCACGACATCATCCAGCGCCCGGTTGCGTTCGGCCAGCAGGGTCAAGACGTGGTGGAACTGCGCCGACTGCTCGCCAAGGCCGGATACCCCGATGGCCCCAACGACATCGAAGGGCAAGGCAGCGTGTTTTTCGGCCCTTCGCTGCGCGAACAGGTCCGCCGTTTTCAACAAGACCACAGTCTCGAACCCAACGGCATTGCGGATGAGCAAACCGTGATGCGCATCACCGGCGTCGCGGTGGAAACCTTCGTCACACCGATCGTCAACAAGGGCCCCTCACCCGTCGTTAGCGGGGACCGGTAAGTCGATGTCTTACATTCTTGAAGCCCTGAAAAAATCCGACGCAGAGCGCAAGCGCGGTGAAGTTCCAAGCCTGGACACCACCCCGCACACCCCTGCAAGCGCGCCTGAGGGCAAAAGCCGTTTGCCGTGGATATTGGCGATCATCTTCGGCCTCGCCGCGATCGCGCTGGCGGGGGTTTTGCTGCTGCGCCCAGAACTACTGCATCAGGCCGACACGCCTGCACCAACGCCAGCCGCGCAAAAACCTGCACCAACGCCAGCCGCGCAAAAACCGGCCACCCCAGAGTCCTTTACTACAGAGACCGCTGCGACAAAGCCTGTTGTCCCTGAACCGCTCGCACCGAAGCCCGCCCCATTGGTCGCGGCGGAAGCAGAGCCGGAGCCGCAACCGATGCCGGAACCGGAGCCGCAATCGATGGCAGACGCAGAACCGGAACCCATTTTGGAACCGGAACCAGAACCGGCCCCTGTGCCTGATGTGCCTGAGTTGGTGGCCCAACCGGAACCGCCGGCACAGCCACTGCCCATCGCCGAACCCGAGCCTGAAGTCGTCACACCAGAGCCGGAAGCCCCGGAAGCCCCGGAAACCATTGTCGTACTCAAACCTGAACCACCGGCCGCGCCCGCACCTGAGCCTGCACCCGAGCCGCAACCCGCAGCGAAGGTCGCCGCTGCGCCGGAAGTGAAACCGGAGCCAAACCCGGTCACGATCCACGTGCCGACGCCGGATCCAGCCCCCGCACCACCGCTAGCGAGCGTCGACACCCCCGCGCCGCCCCCGGCAGTCAAATCGCAACGCCCGACCGTGATCGTGACGCCCAGAAGTGCGCCCAAAGCGGTTAAAAAGTCCCATGAAAGCGCGAAAGATCACGTCGATAGAGCGTGGAGTTCCATCGACATGGGGCTCTATAATCAAGCGCTGCGCGATCTCAATCGCGCCGTCGAAATCGAACCCAATTTCGCCGACGCGTGGTTCGCACGTGGGTGGGCCAACGAAAAGTCCGGCAACGAACTGTCGGCCATCGGCGACTATGCGCGCGCCATCGCGGCCAAACCGGACTACGCCTTCGCGCTGTTCAGCCGAGGCTATCTCAACCTCTACGTCGGCAGTGTGCGCGCGGCGGTGACCGATTTCGTGCGCACCCAAGGCGTCGCCAAAGACGACAGTCTGCGCCAATACAGTCACCTGTGGCTCTACCTCAGCCGCTCGCGCGCCGATCAGCCCGCTTTGGCGCGTTTGCGCGAAGACGCCATCAACGAAAACCTCGCCGCATGGCCGGGGCCGTTGGTGAACCACTTCCTCGGCCAAATCGAAGAAGGCCGCGTACTCGCCGCTATTGAGGGGGGAGATCAAGCCCATCTGATCGAACGGCGCTGTACGGGGTATTTCTTCCTCGGCATCAGCGCCTTGCTGAACGGCGACAAGCCCCGCGCGCGCAATTATTTCGAAAAGACCCTGGCCACAGGGGCGGTGCAGTTTCGTCAATACGACGCCGCCAAGCGCGAACTCGACAGCCTCAACCGCTGATCAGTAGTACTCATGTATTGCGTTTTATACCCCAACGGGTAGGCCTACCGCCCCGCGCGGGTGTTCCCGTACGCCTCATGCCGGGTTACACCACCCCCAAACCTACCCCCCAATATAGTCAACAGGCGAGGCACCATGCCGACCAACCGCACCACAGTTACCCATTTCATCATCAACGCCATGCGCGAAAAGCACGGCCACGGCAATCTGACGCTGTTGCTCAACGACGTTGTCACCGCGTGCAAGGTGATTTCCGACCAAGTCAACCACGGTGCGCTGGTGGGCGCGCTGGGCAGCGCCGGTTCGGAAAACGTTCAGGGCGAAACGCAAAAGAAACTGGACATCTTGTCCAACGACATCTTCTTGCGCTTCAACGAGCTGGGCGGCCACTTGGCCGGCATGGCTTCGGAAGAAATGGACGACCCCTATCCCATTCCCGAAGGCGCGCCGCGCGGCAAATATCTGCTGCTGTTCGATCCGCTTGATGGCTCCAGCAACATCGACGTCAACGTCTCGGTGGGCACCATCTTCTCGATCCTCAAATGCCCCGACGGCATTGAGCACCCGGAAGTGAAGGACTTCCTGCAACCCGGCACCACCCAAGTGTGCGCCGGTTATGCGCTGTACGGTCCATCCTCAATGCTGGTGCTGACCACCGGCGAAGGCGTCAACGGTTTCACCTTGGATCAAAACATCGGTGAATTCCTGCTCACCCACCCGAACATGACCATCCCAGAAGACACCCGCGAATTCGCCATCAACGCGTCCAACTCGCGCTTTTGGGAAGCCCCGGTCAAACGCTACGTCGACGAATGCCTGGCTGGCGAAGAAGGCCCGCGCGGCGAAAACTTCAACATGCGCTGGATCGCCTCGATGGTTGCCGAAGTGCACCGCATCTTGGTGCGCGGCGGCATCTTCATGTACCCTATGGACGAACGCATGCGTTCCAAGGGCGGCAAGTTGCGCTTGATGTACGAAGCCAACCCGATGGGCTTCATCGTCGAACAGGCCGGCGGCATGTGCACCACCGGGCGCGAGCGCATCATGGAGATCCAACCCACCGGCCTGCACCAACGCGTGCCGGTGATCTTGGGCTCCAAGAACGAAGTCCAACGCGTGGTTTCCTACCACGAAGAATAAGACCGCCGTTTACCCCAAACGGTAAAACGCCGCTCCCGATACCGGGGGCGGCGTTTTTTGGTGTGAGCAAACGATCTAGTTCAATTGATCGGACGAAGTTCTGATGAAATTGGCGCTGGCCGACATTTCGATCACTTCGGGCAGGGCCCGGGATTCGGCCTCATCATAGGTCTCTTCATCGATGCTGATCACGCCCTGGCGGCTCAATTCGACAATCGCGTCGTGCAGGCGCACCCTCATGTCCGGGCGCATCGCTTCCGATGGAAAAGCTTGCTGATAGGCTTTCACCACTTGGTCGAGTTCCAACCGCGAACCGCCCACATCACGGAGTACGGCTTCGAATATCTTCATCATTTTGGCGGTTGCGGCGTCCACCGGATTCTGCTCCCCAGAGAACCTTTATGGAATAGATCATAATTATGACGAGTCTCTTGCACCCAAACAAGATACATAACGTCCCCTCCGCGCCGGATCGTTGGGAAGAAGGCTGACGCCCCCTTCCCAACGGTCTCGACATCCGTCCTAGATCAAACCCAACACACCGTTTCTGAGGTTTTGCCCCGCGACGGTGCCCGCATAGTACGCATCGGCGAACCATCTATTCACCCCGACCGCATTGGCGAAGTGATTGGTAACCTGGGCGTTGGTTTGCAAAACATTGTTTATGACCACACCCAGGCTAACCGCAATCCCGGCCGGAACGTTGACGAAAGCGCCGTTGGGCGGCGGCAAGGCGTGGGTGCGATAGATCAGATAGGAGTTGGCGATGTTGTTGGGGTTGAACTGCCGCGCCATCATGCCGGCAGCGGCCCCGCGTCGTACCAACCGTTGCAACACGCTTTCCGGTCCCCGGTGCCACATGTTGACGTTGTGCGAGATGGGGGTGAGGTTTGAATCGATGGCGCCGGACCCACCGCATTCGCCATTGACCAGATGGCCTTGCACCCAATTCGATCCGTCAGGCGACGGATTGATCGGCATGTTGCCGTTGAGGCCCGAGGGGTTGGCCATGTCGGCGCCCGCCAACTGCGTGTCGTCAACGCAGATCAGCTGTCCCCAGGTTCCGTAGTTGTTGATGACGTAACCGAAGTCGTATGAATTGCCCCCATTGCCATAGGTGAGGCCGGACAGATCGGCCCAGCCGTTGGCGTTGCCGTTGACCACTTCGTCACCGGGGGCAAAAAATCCATTGATTGGCATAGCACAATCTCCGCATGTATCGAGTTGAACGAACAGCACGGAGATGCCCCAAAAGAAACAGGAGAGCGAATGGCCCAGGCCTAAGGCATGACCATGCTGTGCTCTCCCCGACACCAACTCAAGATATGCGGTCATTGAGTTGCAATCAAGAACATAATAACACCATTAAGAGAAACAAAGCCACGCCCTGCCCCCTTAGCGGCGAGATGACTCCGGTCATCAAACTGCATGGCAACACCATTCAACACACTTTTGGTTAGTTAGAAAAATCTATTTATACCGCATAGGTAGAATTTCATGATTAAAACTGCTATAAAGTACCCAACATATAGGGCCGTTCTTGTCGCACTCATAGGATGAGCCAAAAGCATGAAGGGAGGGGGAAGTTGAAGCATACAGGGCAGAAAAATAATCAGGATAAATCGTCAACCACAAAACCGAGAGATACCCTTTCCTGCACGCTGGCAAAGCTACCTCCCCTACACAACGGTGTGCGGGGTATTGCTGTCGCATCTGTGGCGATTGTCTTTCTCGGTGGATGCTCGATCGTAAGAGGAAATACGAATTTTTTACAGGAAACAGCAGAGCTGAATAAATGCGTTGAGCTTGCTGGAGACTTGGACGGGGATGGCAATTCCGGCTCCGACGACTTTAAAGTCATCGCGAAAAAAGCCGGTGAGGGCTTAGATGTGATGCTCAACTGCTACCTAGGCCCGCAGAAGCAGGAAGCACCGACAAACGCCGGAGCAGACGCCCTTCCCACTCGTAGTCAATATGAAGGCACTCTCACCATCAGCGATGAACATAAGGAACTCAGGCTACTGCGCGGGCACATCATCGTGACCTTGCTTTCGCGCTATGGGGCCTTCAATCACACCGGAGAAATCGGTGATGTGGTGAATTTGAATTTTGCCAGATCAGGAGGTGTCGCGCAAAGCGCAGCAGATACCCTGGCCGCCATCGGCGACGCCGAATACGAGTTACGCCGCGCCAGCATGCATTTCAAAACCAATAATGATCCGAAAAGCGGGGAGCTTATTCCCCTCACCGAAATATCCGAGAAAATGAGCAATGTCAGAGAAGCATACGATTGGGTCCATCAGGTCCGGCGCGTCAGCCTTGTGACGGAAGTGCTGAAAGAGACCAGCACCCCAACCGCAAAGGGACTGTCCCTGTTTGCAAGCCGGGTTCGCACCCTGGTGCAGACGCCGACGCTGAGCGGTGTGAAAGAGCTGTACACACAAACCAAAACCGCGATGAAGAAGCTCGCCTTGCTGGACCGTTTTGGGAAGGCTTATTTGGATGACGCCCGTACTTATATCCAAGCCACATACGATAAGGGAAAAGTCGACAGTACGGACTGGCAGTTCTGGGACCAGTTGCTTGAAGACGCCTGCGTTCGCTTGCAAAAAGAATCCGGGTCCAAGCGGGATTGCACGCCGGGAAACTACAAATAAGAAGGACAAATCAACGAAATCGTTTGTCGCAATGATTGGTCAGACACAGGGATAATCGGGGGAACGGTTCGATGAAGAACATTGTTTTGATGTCGGACGGCACGGCCAACAGTTCCACGTCCAGGGACAAGACAAATGTTTGGCGCCTTTACCGCGCGTTGAACCTGCATCGACCCGACCAAGTCGCCATGTATACCGCGGGTGTGGGAACCAGCGAATTCGCACCGCTGAAGGCGATCGGCGGCGCGTTTGGATGGGGCCTCAAGGAAGACGTCGTCGAACTCTATAAATTTCTGTGCCGCAGCTATAGCGACGGCGACAAAATTTACCTCTTTGGGTTCAGCCGCGGTGCTTTCACCGTTCGCTTGCTTGCGGGCATGATTTTGCATTGTGGAATCTACACGAACTACAAAAATGAAGAGGACTTGCACAAAGAAGCGAGGAGAGTTTTCAGCGCGAACCGTTCTAAATTTAAGAGCGGCCTTCTCTATCGCGCATATCGATCCATTCGCCCCGCCAAGCCTATCCAACAAGATAACGTAAAGCCTGAAATCGAGTTCATCGGCGTATGGGATACCGTTGATGCCTACGGCCTGCCCATTGACGAACTAACCTACCTTTGGGACAAGCTCATTTTTCCCCTTCGCTTTTGCGATCAGCGACTTTCGCCGCGTGTCAAACGTGCCTGTCACGCCATATCCATCGATGACGAGCGGCATACGTTTCACCCTGTCCTGTGGGACGAAAGCCAAGAAGAAACCCTGGCAGCAGAAGGGGAAGTCCAAGCCAATCGAATTGAACAAGTCTGGTTTACCGGCGTGCATTCCGATGTCGGTGGCGGCTATTCCATGAACGACCTGTCGTTGGTGCCCCTGGACTGGATGATGTCCAAAGTCGAACCCGCCACTGAGGACGGACCCGGACTACATTTCATTCAACGTGTCCGTGACGAGTATGAGGCGCTTTCCGATTGGCACGGCCTGCAACACGATTCCCGCGCCGGATTCGCAGCCTATTACCGCTACAAACCGCGCAGTATCGATTTCCTTTGTAACGATCCAGACAATGATGTGCGGATCAAAAAACCCAAAATTCATCGTGGCGTTCTGGAACGAATTCAAGACAATGTCGTTCCCTACGCCCCCACCGGCTTGCCCGCATCCTACGAGGTCGTCTCCACCCGGGGGACGCCACCTACCTTCGAAACCCCGCAGCAAAGCACGGCGCGGGCCGACGCCATGAACCTGGCGCTGGATGTAATCTATTGGCGACGATGGCTCTATGCCGCCCTGTTGGTGGCCACCAGCAGTCTGATTTTGTTGCCTTTTTTACCATTCGTTGATTGGGACAAGGGTGGAATTTGCATCGGGTCCGCCTGCGCATTAGATCCCATTTTTGAGTTGGCGATGACCTCCCTCCCCGACTTTGCTGCCCCTTGGTTTGAAGTTCTTCGACAGAACCCGGGATGGCTATGGTCGTTTATCGCCATATTCATCGTCTTTTTTATTTTGAAGAGCTTCTCTTATAGAGCCACACAACAAAAGGCCATGGATGCTTGGGCCGCGTTAAAGGGCAAGGGCAGCCCGCCCATATGGAAAGCCACCTGCACCTCGAATCTACGCGGTGCTGCCCGCTCAAAATTACGCACAGCGGTGAAGTGGGCACTGGCTTTTATAGTTTTGCTTGCCATTCTGGCGGTGTTGGTTTTCTTTGCTGATCGCTCCGTGTTTTATGCTCGCAGTGCCTTGGGTTTTCTGTGTCACAACACGGGGGGCACGGCTCTTACCGGGCCCCAACCTGTCACCTTCGATATCAGCGATCCCTGCTTCGCAACAGGAATAACTTTGAAAAAAGGAAGCACCTATAGCTTCCAGGTGAAGCGCACACGTTGGACCGACGGCCCTTACCAATCCACCACCCCGAACGGATTCGAGAGCCCCAATCTTGCAATGAGTTTGTGGGTTCCGTTTCGGCGGCGAATTTCGGAACCTTGGCTGAAACTCATGGGCCGCATCGATAACGCAGGAAATGAAGAAATTGTCATCGGATCGGGATTGAATGAATACAAGGCAAGATCGGATGGTGAGCTGTTTTTATACGTCAATGATGCCGTATTCGGGCTTGGCTTGGGAAGAAATTGGGCGCTGCCTTATTCTTGGACCTACGGCAAGAATGACGGAAAGGCGATCCTCACCATTACACCCGTAAACGATAATCAGTAGGTGACATTATGCGGCAAGAGACCCAGGGTTTGGTCCACATTAGACCTTAAACGTGACCTAAGTTTTGGAAGGGCTTGCCTTTCGTAATCGTCGGATGGCGCCCCCCAAAAAAACTCGATGGGCACTGGGAAATTTGTGTGAAATTGGGATACGTTTAAATTCAAGCTACACTTGGATTCCACCAACGTTCACTCACACGGAATGACCAATGTCTTCCTCCAAAAACACTGCGGCTTTAGGCCTATTCGGACGATACCTGACCTTATGGGTCGCGCTCTGCATCGTTATCGGCATTGCGTTGGGCTCGGCCTTTCCCCAACCATTCCAAGCGATCGGCGCCATGGAAATCGCCAAGGTCAATTTGCCCGTGGCCATCCTGATCTGGCTGATGATCGTCCCGATGCTGCTGAAGATCGATTTCGGCGCACTGAACCGGGTGCGCGAACATTGGCGCGGCATCGGCGTGACGCTGTTCGTCAACTGGGCGGTGAAACCGTTTTCCATGGCGCTGCTCGGCTGGCTGTTCATCGGCCACCTGCTGGCCCCCTACCTGCCCGCCGGGCAAATCGAGTCCTACATAGCCGGTCTGATCATTCTGGCCGCCGCACCGTGCACGGCGATGGTGTTCGTGTGGAGCCATCTGAGCGACGGCGAGCCCCACTTCACGCTCAGCCAGGTCGCGCTCAACGACGTCATCATGATCTTCGCCTTCGCCCCCATCGTCGGCCTGCTGCTTGGCCTTTCAGCCATTACGGTGCCATGGGCCACGCTATTCGTGTCGGTGCTGATTTATATCGTCGTGCCGGTGGCCATCGCCCAGATGATCCGTAAATACCTTTTGGCCATGGGCGGTCCTGAACGTCTGGAACGCGTCCTGCATATCCTCGATCCTGTGTCCATCAGCGCCCTGTTGGTGACGCTGGTGCTGCTGTTCGGGTTTCAGGGCGGCCAGATCATCGACCAGCCGTTGATCATCGCCATTTTGGCCGTGCCGATCCTGATTCAGGTCTATTTCAACTCGGGGCTGGCGTACCTGCTCAACCGGTTCGTCGGGGAAAGCCATAACGTCGCCGCGCCGTCGGCGCTGATCGGCGCCAGCAACTTTTTCGAACTGGCCGTCGCCGCCGCCATCAGCCTGTTTGGATTTGACAGCGGCGCGGCGCTGGCGACCGTGGTCGGCGTTTTGGTCGAAGTCCCGGTGATGTTGTCGGTGGTGAAGATCGTCAACGCCACCAAAGGCTGGTACGAACGGCGCTAACCCGCCCTCTGCACACCAAGACCGCTCCGCGAAGGAGAAAGGAACCGTTTGATAAGCACGGAGAAATGCTGAGCATAAGCTCAGCTTATCGCTTTGCATGCCTGTGCAAACACGTGCAGCTCTAAACGACGGCTAGTTGGTCTGCAGTCGATACTTCAAGAAGCAAGCGCCATCGTGCTCAACCTCTCCGACGAACTGAGCACCTAGTCTTGCAAGTCCCCGCAGACGTTTGCGTGATGGCGGCAGGAGAAAGGTAACATACGGAATACGCGCATCAGCCTTGGCAAACTCCAACGCCTTCTTGAAGATCCGTGGCCCTAGACCAAAACACTCGGACTTCAGCACCAATCCGAAATCCCATTCATCACCTTCTTTTTGAAACCCGCCCCATCCGACATATCCGCCGTCGCAGAGAATGGCCCAATGCCCCAACCCATCACGCCGCCAACACTGTTCCTTTGCCGCGAGAAATTGCGCGAGAGCCTCGTGATCCCATCGATACGTAAGGAGGGGCATATGCTCCGCAATGCGGGGCTCGGACATGTGTGCAATGATTTGATCGGGCGGAATGTCGGACAGACGCCCGAAGGAAAGCCGTGGAGAAGTCTTCATTCTCATATCTAACAGACACCCAGAGGTCGCGATCCCCGATCATGAAGCCAATCCTTACGAATACAAAGGATATCCGTGAGCGCGCTTCGACACTACAAATTGAGAAACGAATTTGCTCGCAGCCTTGCCGCAGCTATGTCGACAAACGCCCGAACCTTGGCGGAGACGTTGCGTCCCTCGGCATGAACGATGTGGACCGGCAGGGGCTCGGGTTCGTATTCGCTGAGCACGATCTTCAGATCACCGGCATCAAGATCGGGGCCGACTTGGTACGACAGCACGCGAGTCAGCCCCCAACCGGACTTCGCGGCAGTGATGGCGGCGGGAACGGATGAGAACGAGACCCGCGGGCTGATTTTGACTGCTTTGCCGTCCGCAAACTTCCACTCGTTAGAGGCCGAAACCGGCCGCGCTGCGATGATGCGGTGTCCGGCGAGATCTCCGGGAACGTGCGGAATGCCATGCTGGGACAGATAAGCCGCTCCGGCGCAGACGACACGACGCACCGTGCCAACCCGTACGGCCATGAGATTGGTATCCGTGAGCGCACCGATGCGAACCGCCACGTCAAAACCTTCGTCGATAATGTTCACCACCCGATCAAGATAAATGGCTTCCGCGTCGACCTCATCAAACTGATCGAGGAAATCGAGAAGAATCGGTGAAACGTAAGCCTGCCCGAACAGCGTCGGCGCCGTGAGCCTGAGCACGCCTTTCGGCGCTCGGTGCGCACCGCGCGCCGCATCACTCGAAGCCTGATAATCGTCCAGGATACGCTGTGCGTCCGTCAGAAAAGATCTGCCGGGATCCGTCAGGGTTGTCGCCCGGGTTGAGCGATGGAAGAGGAGTACGCCGAGATCGGCTTCGAGATTTCCCAGGACGCGGGTCACCGTTGGCGCGCTCATCGACATGACTTTGGCGGCTCCGGCGAGCGAGCCCGCCTCGGCCACGGCGACAAACACTTCAAGGGCGCGTAATCGGTCCATTGTGCAAGATCATAATTTCATTATTTGAAATGGTATTTTGCATATTATCTATATTCTTCCATTTTCCAAAATTATTTATCTTTTCGCCATGACCATCGGCAATCCCGCTGACGGCTCCCTAAAAGGCAAAGGATAAGCATTATGTCCCGCATCCCCACTCCCGCGTCTATCGATGAAGCACCCAAAGCATCCCACGGTTTGCTCGATGCCGTCCAAAAGCAGCTTGGCAGTGTTCCCAACCTGTTTCGAATCATCTCCAACAGCCCCGCTGCGCTCGAAGGCTATCTTGGCCTCAACAGCGCGCTTGGCGGGGGTGAGCTTGACCCTGCAACCCGTGAGCGGATCGCTTTGGCTGTGGCCGAGGCCAACGGCTGCGGCTACTGCCTTGCGGCCCACAGCTACCTGGGTAAGAACCTCGCCCAACTGAGCGACGTCGAGATGACCGCGAACCGCAAGGGTCAGTCGACCGACGCCAAGGCCGACGTGGCGGTGCGCTTTGCCGCGGAAATTGCTCGCAATCGTGGCCAAGTGCAGGACAACGCACTCGATGATCTGAAAACCGCAGGCTACAGCCATGCGGCAATCGTCGAAATCGTTGCGCACGTCGCCTTGAACACCCTGACGAATTACGTGAACGAGGTCCTCGGAACCGAGATCGACTTCCCCCGAGTCGAAACTCTCGCCGCCTAGTTCACGAAGCCCGAGGGTTCCGGCATCCCCCCCCCGCCGGGACCCTCGGCGCCTTTATCAATTTACAGTTTGCGCTCAATTCAGGAGAGCATCATGCGCCCAACTGAACTTGGCCTATAGGGACGGCGGCCATGGTCAAACCCGTTTCTGACATCGCATTTACGCCAAGCGTCAAGGCGATCCAGGTTCGCAAGGGATCGCGTGATGCGTACCGGCGGATGGAGCAAAGTGGAGGCTGGCAAACGGTGATCACGGACGACCTCGCCGCGTTCATCGCCGACCAGCGAAGCTTTTTTATCGCCACCGTTTCAAGCGATGGGGCGCCCTATATTCAACATCGCGGCGGTCCGCGCGGCTTTCTTCGGGTCATTGGGCCTTCGACGCTTGCCTTCGTCGATCTCAAAGGCAATCGCCAATTCATCACCCAAGGCAATCTCGCCGACACCGCAAAAGCGCACATCTTTCTCATCGATTATGCGCAGCGCCAACGGATCAAGATCTGGGGCGAGGCGCGCATCGTCGAAGACGACGCACAACTGATCGAACAACTTATGCCCCAAGACGACCAAGCCCGCGCCGAACAGGTGGTCGTCTTCGAAATTTCCGCGTGGGATGTCAATTGCCCACAGCACATACCCGTTCGGTTCGATGCCGAAGACGTCGAACGCGCCCTTGCCGTCCGCGATGCGCGGATCGCGGAACTCGAAGCGGAGCTTGGTTATGAATGATCTTGAGATACAGCCCCTAAATCAATTGCTCGTCCACATCGAACAAGGTGATTTTCAGCTGGCGTTCGAAACATGGACTCATTTTTTACAACACAGCAATCAACCCTGTGATCATTGCCCCTATGTAAGCCCAAAGGTGGAGCATCAGTGCTGTGCATGTTTAGAAGCAAAGTTTCGCACCCTGTCCCTATACAAGAGTGGTCAAACCGCCGTAGAGACAAAGTTGCTGAGCGCTGCACGAAACCTGAACCACCACTGCACAAAGCCGTGATTCCGCGCCCGCGGAAACGATCCAATATTCTTAGATTGTCTGGAAAAGATGGCGACCCGTACCGGAGATAGATGGGCACTGGGAAATCCGCAGAAAACTGGCGCAGCCTATGTCTTAAAACACTCCATCAGCAGACATCGCTCCCGAAATCTACAATGCCCGCTTCGACCCCTAAGCCAATTGGATGAGTGATTTCCGAGAGCAAGCTCTTTAGCTTGATCCGGAGGCGTCGCAAAAGGGGAAGCTCTACCATGGTTCGTCCATTTTTTGCCTGTGTGCTGGCTGTCTGCGCAGCGATATTGCCTGTTTGCTCCGATGCAGCAGATGCAAAATTCGTTTCCATACCCGTTATCACGGACAACCGGATCGCACCTCGCGTCGTCTATATTGAAAATCCGCGGTTCCCAAAATTCACGACTGGCGAACTTAAGACCGTTGTTGCTGGCGCCGCACATTTGATCAAAGAGAACTTCGGTATCGATGTCGTCATACCGAACAAAATCTCCGCTCGGAACATCGACGACGTTTTTTCAAAACTGGTGGGCAGCGAACCGGATGGGTTTAAAGGCCTGATTGGCGACTTCCGCCACGGCAAGGTCGACTGGGAAACGGTTCGCAAAAACTTGATCGAGCAGATCGAGAAGCAGACAGATCCTCTCGCCGACCAAATTGCCTTCGCCCGCCCCTACCTTACCCGGCCAGTCGAGAAAGAAGATATCGACTCATTTTCCAAAGCGGTCGTCGAAACCTTCGACAATCGCCTCTCATACTGGACCAGCGCCAAACTTCACGACGGAAACCCGATAATCGGCACCGTTCCGGGACGCCCCGATTATCCGCTCAATGAATACGGATATTGGACGCTGATGGCGCGTCAGGGGATTGAGGCGGAAATCGTTCTCACCAACCAGCTCGTCGCCAGTGTCGAGTACATTCCCGTGCCCATTCATACGTCCTTGCGCGGCGGCATCACGGGTGGTTCCACAGAGTACAATCCGTCATCGGCACTGGGCGCGTCTGTGTGGGTCACGCTCTTTCCTTACGTCTCAGACGATCCTGAAATTCGGGCCCTTCGGAGCGGAGACACCTACACCAGAAAGGACGCGCTGTCATATGCGTCTGCGATGCTGGCCCATGAAATGGGGCACCAATTGCTGCACTTGGGCCATCCCTGGTCAACCCCGGCCTGCCTTATGAGGCCAGCCGAAGCGCTTGATTTCGCGGCCTGGACCGCCAAGTTCGATCCCGCGAAATGCCCGGTCGGCTCAAGCCCCGCAATGACACCAGGCACGGACGAGGTCCCCATTTGGTAGAGAGATCTCGCAGGAACATAAAGCCGACATTCGGCACGAAGCAGTCGTTCCGTTTCTGCGGAAACGAACCAATATTCTTAAATTGTCTGGAAGATGGCGACCCCTACGGGATTCGAACCCGTGTTGCCGCCGTGAAAGGGCGGTGTCCTAGGCCTCTAGACGAAGGGGTCTCGCTGGAAGCACGCGTTAACTAAACGCTCGCTGAGGCAAAATCAAGCCCTTTAAACAGATAAAGATCTCTTTTTTCATCTCCCTACCCGTTTTCCCCTGATCTTCCCCTTTTGGCGGGAAAAACACCCCCGGTTGCTACCTCAATGGGGGGCTGTACGTGGGCGGATTTACGGTTAAACTGCGCGCGGGAGAATTCACAGCAATAAGGGGGAGTATACCCACATGCTCAAAGGTAAAGTCCTGATCGCTCAGGGCGGCGGCCCGACGGCCGTAATCAATCAATCACTCGTCGGCGCAATTCTCGAATCGCGCAAATTTCCCGGTATCGAACACGTCTATGGCGCGCTGCACGGCGTGTCCGGCATCGTGAACGAAGATTTCCTCGATCTCACCAAGGAAACCACCGCCAATCTCGAAGCCGTGGCGGCGACCCCGTGTTCCGCGCTGGGTTCGACCCGCGACAAACCGGACGCCAAGTACTGCCAGGAAATTTCCAAGGTCCTCAAGGCCCACGACATCGGCACGTTCTTTTACATCGGCGGCAACGATTCGTCCGACGCCGCGCGCATCGTCGCGGAACACGCTGAAAAGTCCGGTCACGACCTGACCTGCATCCACATTCCCAAAACCATCGACAACGACCTGATGGTCAACGACCACACCCCGGGCTTTCCGTCCGCGGCGAAGTTCGTGGCCTCGGCATTTGCCGGCATCAACCAAGACAACGCGGCGCTCAAGGGCGTCTACGTCGGTGTGGTGATGGGCCGTCATGCGGGCTTCTTGACCGCAGCATCCGCAGGCGCGCGCCTCTATGACGGCGACGGTCCGCATCTGATTTATCTGCCCGAAACCACCTTCAACATGAACAACTTCATCAAGGACGTGAAGCGCGTCTACGATAAGCATGGCCGTTGCATCATCGCGGTTTCGGAAGGCATCCACGACGCCAAGGGCACGCCGATCATCACCTCGTTGATGAAGAACGTCGAAAAAGACGCTCACGGCAACGTTCAGCTTTCGGGCACCGGCGCACTGGCGGACCTGCTGTGCGACCAGATCAAGGACAAGGCCGGCATCAAGCGCGTGCGTGGCGACACGTTCGGCTATCTGCAACGCTCGTTCCTCGGCTGCGTATCGGACATCGACCAGATCGAAGCGCGCGAAGTCGGCGAGAAAGCGGTGCAGTTCGCTCACTTCTCCGGCAAAAAGCACGGCACGGTGACGATCCACCGCACCGGCAACTATGCGGTCGAATACAAGCTGTCGCCGGTCTCCGCCGTCGCCGCCAAGACCAAGGTCATGGCCAAAAACATGATCAACAAGGACGGCAACGACGTCACCGACACGTTCATGAAGTACCTGACCCCGCTGTTGGGCACGGGCGGCCTGCCCACCGTGTCGCGGTTGGATCGCAACAACACGGTGGCGAAAATTTTGGCGAAGAAAAAGAAGTAAGCTTCGCACACCCGAGCATCAAAAGGCCGCCCCTAATCCGGGCGGCCTTTTTTTTCATACGGATGCCATCTATTGGCCCTAGTCTCGGGCGAAGGAATCGGTCATCGTGGTGATGCAGCAGAGGAACCGCAGCCGTGAACGTTGATGTGAATAAAGGAAGCAACGCAGAACCGACACCACCGGATTTGAGGACCGCGATCCTCAAGCAGCGCGAGATGCTGACCGCGATGATCAGCCGCGCCATGCGCAAATTGTCGCGGGAATGCGTCGCCCTGATGCACGATCGCGCGGGCATGGAACAGCGCTTGACCAAGGCACTCGACGAAATACCCGACTGCAAGCACCTCTACGTCATGGACGCCGACGGCGTGCAGATCGTGTCCAACATCACCCGCCACGGGCCGGACGTCGAACATTTCGGCCGCGACCGCTCGCACCGGCCTTACATGCAAGGCATTTTGGGCACCACCAACTTCCGCCTGTCCGAAGCCTACATCAGCCGCAATTCCAAGCGCCCCTCGCTGACCGCCATCCGCGTCATTCGCGACCAAGACAACACCCACGTGGGTTTTTTGGGCGCGGATTACGACCTGCGCGAATTGCCCGCGACCCAGGGCTTGTACGAAGAATCTCAAACCTGGCGGCAGATCAAGGGCGATCCGTCCATTCGCGGCAACCTGTTCCAACAGCACCGGGTGGACAGCCAAGTTGACGGACGCCTGGACGACGTTATGGCCTTGATGAGCGAACTGATGACCCATCACGGCGTGTTCCACGGCAAGCTGCACTTTTCCAGCAGCCGCGCCACCATCTGGTTGATCGACGATCCGTACTGCTACCGCATCCTCAGCTTCGAAGATCTGACCGATCCCAACACCTGCCTGGCGTACCCGCACCGCGACTATTCGAAACGTGCGGTGGTCCCCGCCGAAGACATCCCGCGCATTTTCGAGATGTTTCGCGAACTGCGTTTTGCGGACGAAAACATCTACCTGCGCGCCGGGTCGATCAACATCTGCAACGGTATGGTGGCCCTGAACTTTTCATGCGATGGCTCGCATTACATCCGCTTTGACGAGTTCCTCAACAACGGCTTGGAATTCTGGTTTGGCAAGCTCGGCTGATACCTGGTCGAAAACCTTATCATCACACGCCACTGCCCGCTTCGTGCGTTCGCGCCCTTATCCCATTTGGGATTTTCATAGATCTTATTGCGCATTAAATAGTATGCGCTTTCATCGCTTACATTAGGGTTATACAATATAAATAACATCCCGGTTTCATAAAGAAACCGCGACCCTTCAGAACGAGGAGTGACAATTATGGTCGAGCTGTTCTGGATGCTGGTCATTGTGATCGTCGGCTTTGTCGGCATGACGTTCGTCGAATTGGCAGAGTGACGGCATCACCCTCACCACCTCCCCCATCTAAAATCCAAGTCCTTCTCCTGCGCCATATCCGGCGCGGGAGAAGCATAAAGTGATCTTCTTCGCAGGCTGTGCGTGGGGGGGGATGATGCTCAGGTCCACGCCTGAACAGCGTCATCGACCATCAACTGCACGCTTTCATAACCGTTCCACACGTTGATGCGCAGACGGCCGACGAAATCGAACGGCTGACCGCCGTGGTTCACCAAGGCCGGGCCGAGGGCCGTGTCGAACGCCCGGAACGCAATCGCGGTCAAGCGCCCCTGCCCGCCTTCGCCCATCAACACCAAACGCACATGGCTTTGGTCGGCGCCCACCGGGTCGGCCTTGACGATGGTGGCGTCCTTGACGCAAAAGCGCGGTTCGGGATTGCCGACGCCGAACGGCCCCACTTGTTCGAGCGTCTTCACCAACTGCATGTTGGCGCCCGCGACCGATGTGGTGCTGTCGATGTAGAGTCCCGGCGGCGGCGGGTTTTCACCGATGGCCTTGATCATGCGCTCAGCAAGAAACGCTTCCACCTCATCCAGTTTGGCGCGTTCCAGCGTAAAGCCCGCGGCCATGGCGTGACCGCCGCCCTTAAGCAACAGCCCTGCCTGACGCGCGGCGATCACCGCGCTGCCCAAATCGGCGCCGCTGACCGACCGTCCCGATGCGGTGCCTTGCTCGCCGCCCCAACTGATGACGCAGCACGGGCGGTTGTATTTTTCCTTCAGGCGCGAGGCGACGATGCCGACCACGCCGGGATGCCAACCGTCGCCATGGGCGATCACGATCGGGCCCGGGTCCGCGCCCGCAAGGCGCGCTTCGACTTGGGCGATGGCTTCGTCCTGCACCGCCGCTTCGATCTCTTGGCGTTCGGCGTTGAGGTCGTTCAGCCGTTGGGCCAGCGCCAGCGCTTCGCTTTCATTATGAGAAGACAGCAACCTTGTGCCCAAATCCGATTGCCCCACCCGGCCACCGGCGTTGATGCGCGGGCCGAGCACGAAACCGAGGTGATACGCGCCCGGCTTTTCGTTGATGCCCGCAACATCGCCGAGCATGCGCAGGCCGATGTTTTGGCGCGTAGCCAGGATCTTCAAACCTTGCGCCACCAGCGCGCGGTTGACGCCGGTCAGCGGCACGACGTCGCAAACGGTGCCAAGCGCAACGATGTCCAACCATTGCATCAGATCGGGTGCGGCGCGGTCATTGTACCAACCCGCGTCCTTGAGTTTGCGATTGACCGCCACCGCGACCAGAAACGCCACGCCCACGGCGGCCATCTGGCCATGCGGGCTGAGATCGTCGATGCGGTTGGGGTTGACCACCGCAACCGCCTTGGGCAGGCGCGCTTCGCCTTCATGATGGTCGACGACGATCACGTCGAGCCCCGCGTCATGAGCTTCGGCCAGCGGCTCGAACGAGGTCTGGCCGCAATCGACCGTAACCACCAGCGACGCCCCTTCGCTGTGCAGCTTCAACAACGCAGGCGCGTTGGGGCCATAGCCTTCTTCCAGACGGTCGGGAATGTACACGCGCACGTTTGCCCCAGCCGCCTGCAAGAAGCGCTTGAGCAGCGCCGAAGAGGTCGCACCATCGACATCGTAATCGCCGAAGATGGCGATGTTTTCGCCCGCCTGAACGGCGTCGGCGATGCGCGTGGCGGCCTTGTCCATGTCTTTGAGATGGCCGGGGTCTGGCAAATGGGTTTTGAGCTTGGGATCGAGAAAACCGCCCGCCGTTTCCACGTCGAGATCGCGCGACGCCAGCACCCGCCCCACAACTTCTGGCACGCGCAGACGCTGGCTGATCGCCAACGCCTGTCGGTCGTCGGTCTCCTTGAGCAGCCACCGCTTGCCGGTCAGCGACAGCTTGCCGTCGGCGAAGACTTCCCGAACACCGTGGTCGGAGGGCATGGCTGTTCCCTCCCCGTCGCCTTAGGCGTTTTCGATGCGGATCATGCGCGGCGGCTCGGTCACGTGTTCGAGCGCGGCGATGGCGTCGAGCGCGGCGACCATGTTGGCCTCGCTGGTTTCGTGGGTGGTCATCACCACCGGTACCGGCTTGCCTGCTTCGCGGCCACGCTGGATCATTTGTTCCATCGACACGCCGTGGTCGCGCAACGCGGCGGCCACGTCGGCGATCACGCCGGGCACGTCCATCAACGTCAAGCGCACGTAGTACTCGCCCACATGTTCGCTCATCGAACGGGTCGGAACCGTTTCCAAATCCGCCACCGGGATGGAGAAGGTCGGAACCGACAGGCCGCGCGCGATGTCGCAGATGTCGCCGACAACGGCGGATGCGGTCGGCAGTTCGCCCGCGCCGCGCCCGACCAGAACCAACGTATCGACGGCGTCGCCGTCGATCACCACGGAATTGAACACGCCTTCGACTTGGGCGATCGGCGCGCTCAGCGGCACCATGGTCGGGTGCACGCGTTGCTCAACCGTGCCGTTGTGACGCGACGCCACGCCCAGCAGCTTGATGCGATAGCCAAGCTCTTCGGCAAACTGAATGTCGACCGCCGAAACGTGGGTGATGCCTTCAACGTGCACGTCCTTGAAATTGATCTCCACACCGAACGCCACCGATGCCAGGATCGCCAGCTTGTGCGCCGTATCCACGCCTTCGATGTCGAACGCCGGATCGGCTTCGGCATAACCCAGGGCCTGCGCATCCTTGAGCACTGCGTCGAAATCGCGGCCCTCTTCGCGCATGGTGGTAAGGATATAGTTGCAGGTGCCGTTCAAGATGCCCTGCACCTTGGTGATGTTGTTGCCTGCCAGACCTTCGCGGATCGACTTGATCACCGGAATGCCGCCGGCGACGGCGGCTTCGTAGTTGAGGCTCACGCTGTTCTCTTCGGCCAGCTTGTCCAACGCCGCACCATGGTGCGCGATCAGCGCTTTGTTGGCGGTGACGACATGACGGCCCGCGGACAACGCGGTTTCGACCACCGTCTTGGCGACCCCGCCCGATCCGCCGATCAGTTCGACCAGCAGGTCGGCGTCGGAATTCTTCGCCATGTCGACGGCGTCACCATACCACTGATAACCGGACACATCGAAATCCAGGCCTTCCTTGGTCAACGCCGACACCGCACTGATGACCACCGGACGCCCGCAGCGCTTGGCGATCACGTCGGCGTGGTCGCGCAACACCTTGACGGTACCGCCGCCGACCGTTCCCAGACCGGCGATGGCGACTTTAAAGGGTTCGCTGGATACTTTATTGGACGTCATGTTACTTGGCCTCCGCGCGGCGTTTTTCCGCGTCTTCGAGTACGTTTTGATAATTGTCCATGAAGGACTTGATCGAGCGGATCGCCTGGCGCGTGCGGTGTTTGTTTTCCACCACCGCCAAGCGGACGAAACCATCGCCGTGTTCGCCGAAACCGATACCCGGCGCGACCGCGACCTGGGCTTCGCGCAACAGCAACTTGGAAAATTCCAGCGAGCCCAGATGCGCAAACGCGGGCGGCAGCGGCGCCCATGCGAACATCGTCGCGGGCGGGCTGGGCACGTCCCAACCGGCGTTGGCCAGGCCGTCGATCAGGATGTCGCGGCGTTCCTTGTACAGCTGGCGAATCTCAGCCACGCAATCTTGTGGACCGTTCAGCGCCGCCGTGGCGGCGACCTGAATGGGCGTGAACGCGCCGTAGTCCAGATAGGATTTGATCCGCGTCAGCGCGCCGATCAAATGCGGATTGCCCGCCGCGAAGCCGATGCGCCAGCCGGGCATGTTGTAGGTCTTTGACATCGAGGTGAACTCGACGCACACATCCTTCGCGCCCTTGACCTGCAAGATCGACGGCGGCGGGTTATCGTCGAAATAAATTTCCGAATACGCGATGTCTGAGAGCACATAGATCTCGTGGTGGCGGCAAAAATCGACCACCGCCTCGTAGAAATCGAGGTCGCAGACTTCCGAGGTCGGGTTGTTGGGATAGTTGATCACCAACATGGAAGGCTTAGGCACCGAGTGATTGACGGCGTTCTTCAGCGCTTGAAAAAACTCCGGCCCCGTCGACACCGGAATGTTGCGCACCGACGCACCGGCGATGATGAACCCGAACTGGTGAATCGGATAGCTGGGGTTGGGCACCAAAATCACGTCGCCGGGGCTAGTGATGGCGCTGGCGAGGTTGGCCAGGCCTTCCTTGGAGCCGAGCGTCACGATGGCTTCGGTTTCCGGATCGATCGACACGTTCCAGCGGCGCTCGTAATACGCCGCCAAGGCCTTGCGCAGACCGGGGATACCACGGGAATTGGAATAGCCGTGGGTTTTCGGATTGCGCGCCGTTTCGCACAATTTTTCAACGATGTGCGGAGGCGTCGGCTGATCGGGGTTGCCCATGCCGAAATCGATGATGTCTTCGCCTGCTGCGCGGGCGCGCGCCTTCATCTTATTGACTTCGGCGAAGACATAAGGGGGAAGGCGGCGAATGCGGTGAAATTCCTGTTCCATGGGCTCGTTCTGCCAGAAGGTTAGAGTTCAAACAAGTGCATTTGTTATGTCCGACGGCGCGGGATTTCGAAAGTGAAAACGCCGCCGTCCCGGTTGCGAGACGGCGGCGCCGGAAAACCCCGGATCGTCGCCCGATGTCAAGTGGCTGCGGCCGCGAGATAAATCTCGACGCGACGGTTACCCGCCTCGCCCGACGGCATGACCTCCAAGAACAACGGTTGAGTATCGGAAACCGCTTGGACTTCAAGCGTTTCGGCCGGAAGTCCCAAATTCTTCAACGCCGTGCCGATGACGCCCGCACGGTTCATGGAAATTTCGAAATTCACCATCTGGTGCTTGATGTAATCCATGTCCTTGGTGCGCGAGCTGGCATGGCCGACCACGACCACGCGGCCGCCGCGTTCTTTTTGCAATTGGATCACGGCACCCAAGATCGAACGGTCACGCTGATCGAGATTGGCGGCGTTGTTGGCGAAATGAATGGTCGCGACGCGCACCATACCGCCAACCATGGCCGGACCGACATCGCCGCCAACGGTGGCGCCCGGTTCCGGGAACATTGCGGCACCGGAGCTTTGCGCTGCGCTCGTCGGCGCGCCGGACATGCTCAATTGCGGCGTCGGCGCGGGTTCGGCCATCGCTTCCATGCCGTCGGCCGTAATCACCACGGTTTGAAAACCGTCGCCGCCATAGGCGTTCATCGCGCTGGCGGGCGGGAATTCGAACGGCGGCAGCGGCGTCATCGGCCCCGTTGGCGCTTCTGAGGCGCTCAGCGCAGGCGCACCCGTTGTCGACGGCATGGTCGGCATCGGCGGCGGCGCGGAAGCCATGGTCATCGGTGCTGATGGCACGGGTGCTGGCATCGTCGGTTGCTGCACAGGGGCGACCGCTACACTGGGCTGAGGCGCAGGCATGGGTGCGGGCGCCGCTTGCGGTGCCTGGGCGACGGCAGCCTGCGGTGTCAATACGTTGGTTGGCGCGCCCTGGCGTTCGATGGGCGGAGACGCGTAATTGCCCCCCACCTGATCGGCGCTCAACCCCGAAGGGGCCATGGCGACGTCTTGGCTCGGCGCCGGGCTCGGCGAGGGCGGCGGGGCATTGGGATCGGCGGACAGGCCTTGGTTTTGGCCATCCGGCGTGGTCGGCGCCGTAGCGGACGCCTGAGAATCGCCGGAGAAGAAATCGGTGGTTTTTTCGTACCAAGACACCGGATTGACGACATCCGGCACGGACGAGCATGCGCCGAGCATGACGCTCAACAGCGCCACGGACGTCACCCCGCGCAACACCCTCGATTTGGCCCGTAGACCGCTGTGTCGGACTTCTGTCCGTTTATGCTTTGTAACCGCATCCATTATAGGAAGCCCCCGAATACCTGAATTTCCGATCATTAATGGCACACTGAACGGAATTTGTTAAGAATTTAACGCAAGCTTCGTTTCTAATGCGTAAACTGATATGACATATTAGAATGATACGAGACCAAATGACCAAAGGGCCGCTACATGCCAGATCAACGCTCAGAAGGGCCCATCCCCAAACCCTCTGACACCTCGCTGACCAAACTGGAAGAACTGCCCGTGATTCTCGCCGACGTGGCGGCGCGATCCCAGGATATGATCCGGGCGTTCAACGAACGCCACGCGGTTGACGCCGAATGGCAAGACACCGCCCGATCCGAGCTGAATTTGACGGAAATCGTCGGACTGCCCGAGACCTTCGCCGAATTGACCCGGCGCATGATCGCCGAGCCGGAGCATCTGGCTCAGGCGCAAATGAAATTTTGGGAAAACGGCCTCAAGCTGCTGGGCTATTTCAACGCCCGTCTGGCGGGTAAACATCCAGATCCGGTGGCCAAGCCCGATCGCGGCGACAAACGCTTTCTCGACCCCGATTGGAGCGAAGACCCCTACTTCGACTTTCTTAAGCAACAGTACCTTTTGTTCTCCAATTGGGTTGAGGACATCGTCGATGGCGCCGATGGTCTCGATCCGCACGAACGGCAAAAGGCGCAGTTCTTCACCCGCCGCCTGACCGACGCCATGGCGCCGACGAATTTTTTGCTGACCAATCCCGAAGCGCTACACGAAACCATCGAAACGCGGGGTGAAAACCTCATCCGCGGGCTGGAAATGGCCATCGAGGACATGGAAAAAGGCCACGGAAAACTGGCTGTGCGCACCACCAAGGACGGCGCGTTCACCATCGGCAAGGATCTCGCCAACACGCCCGGCAAGGTGGTGTTTCGCAACGACTTGATGGAATTGATTCAATACGCGCCGAGCACCGACAAGGTGCGCAAAACGCCCCTGCTGATCGTGCCGCCGTGGATCAACAAATTCTATATCCTCGATCTCGGCGCGGAAAAATCCTTCGTCCGTTGGGCGGTCGAACAAGGCCACACGGTGTTCGCCATTTCCTGGGTCAATCCTGACGAAAGCCTCAAGGCCAAGGCGTTCGAGGACTACTTGGCCGAAGGCCCGCTGGCGGCGCTGGATGCGATCGAACAAGCCACCGGGGAACGCGAAGTCAACGCCATCGGCTACTGCATCGGCGGCACGCTGTTGGCGACCACGCTGGCGTATCTGGCCGCGCACGATCAATCCAAGCGCATCAAATCGGCGACCTTCTTCACCACCTTGTTGGATTTTTCCGATGTCGGCGAATTGTCGGTGTTCATCGACGAGGGCATGGTGTCGCGTCTTGAAGAACACATGAAGGACAACGGCATCCTGTCCGGACGCGAAATGGCCTCGACGTTCTCGTTGCTGCGCGCCAACGATTTGATCTGGTCGTTCGCCATCAACAGCTATCTTTTGGGCAAAGATCCGCGACCGTTCGACATCCTGCACTGGAACGCCGACAGCACCAACATGCCCGCCGCGATGCACGCCTATTACCTGCGCCACATGTATCTGGAAAACCGGCTGCGCACCAAGGGCGGGATCGAGATCATGGGCACGCCCATCGACCTGTCGAAAGTCAAGACGCCCAGCTACTTCCTCGCCACCAAGGACGATCACATCGCGCCGTGGAAGACGGTTTACGAAAGCGCCCGCCTGCTCAAGGGCCCGACCAAATACGTGTTGGCGGGCTCTGGACATGTGGCCGGGGTGATCAACCCACCGTCACGCAAAAAGTACTGCCACTGGACCAATGGCAATAAACCAGACACTCCCGGCGCGTGGCTGGAAGGCGCTTCCCAGCACCCGGGTTCGTGGTGGAACGACTGGAACAAATGGGTCAACCGCTATGCCGGTAAAAAAGACCAAAAACCGCGCACGCCCGGCAAAGGCGGCTTGAAAGCCTTGTGCGACGCCCCTGGCGATTACGTTTTGAAACGAGGGTCATAAGGTTATGACGAACACCCCTGTGGGCAAGAACCACAAAGACCTGCTCAAAGCCGCTGAAAAGCAAATCGTGAGCTTGCAGCAAGAGAACGATGCGCTCAAAGCCGATCTCAACAACATGATCGAGGCGCAAGCGGTCGAGACCGAGCAGATGGTGCAGATGTCCGAACAGCTGTGGAAGCTGGAAGAAGTGCTGCTGTCGACCACGCAGGAAAAAGACGTCGCCTTGATGATGCTGCAAAACCTCAAAAGCAACATGACCCGCATTCAAAGCTACGCCGAAGAAACACTCTCTGCGGTCAAGCAAAACAAAGCCACCCGCCTGACCATGGCGGCCCAGGTCTACGAGATCAAATCCATGGTGGAAACGCTGGGATTGGAAAAGAAGTAAATGAAAAGCGGAGGGGCAAGCCCCTCCGTTTTCGTTTAAACGAACAACGTTCGCAACGATTCCAATTCTGCTTCCACGTTGTCCTCGTCTGCTGCGAAACTCTCATCCGTCACACCTGGAAACTGAACGCAAGTGAATGCGAACAGGCTGGTGCCATCGGGCAAGCCCACGACCCGTGCCGGCCAACAGCCCATTTGATCTTTGCTGGGCCCGCCGCTCATGTCGACGACGCCGGTGCGTGCATCGGCGTCAATGGTGAAATAGATTTCGCCTTCCGATCCGACGACCTTGTAATCGTCGCCTTCGCGTTTCACGTCGCGACAAAAATTGTGCGCCCACTTGGGCAGGTTTTCGATGTTCGACACGAACGCGAACACCCGATCGCGGTCGGCGTCCAGGTGAACGGTTTTGGTGACTGTGTTCATGGTCATTCTCCAATGGTTGCATTGTCTATCGACAAAACCGTTATACTGACACTCTACTGACAACGTGGTGTCAGCAAGGGTGTGGTTGAGTGATTTCATGAGCCGCCGTTCGGACCGACTTTTTCGCATCGTCAATTTCCTGCAAGGACGCAGGCGCGCGGTCACGGCTGCGCGCATCGCCGTCGAATTCGGCGTCACCCCCCGCACCATTTACCGCGACATCCAAGACTTGATGCTCTCGGGCGTACCGATCAGCGGCGAAGCGGGCGTTGGCTATGTCTTGGATCGTTCCTTCACCTTGCCGCCGGTGCAGTTCGACGCCGAAGAGTTGGAGTGCCTAGTTTTGGGATTGTCGATGGCGTGCAGTTGGACCGACGAAACCACCGCCGCCACCGCACGTCAAACCATGGGCAAGATCAAGGCCCTGTTGGGGACACGTCAACGCGAGGCCCTTCAAGGCGTAGCCCTGTTCGCCCCGCACAGTGCGCAAAAAATTCCTTGGCGTGTCGACTTCAGCGCCATACGCCGCGCCATCCGCGTCCGCCAAACCGTTCAAATCGAATACGTAGATGAAAGCGGCGCGCATTCGGTGCGTACCGTTCGCCCGTTGGCCCTCGCATTTTTCGGGTCCGTTTGGTTGATGCTGGGATGGTGTGAACTGCGCGCGGGGTTTCGCAATTTCCGTCTCGACCGTTTGCGCGCATTGACGGTGCTGAGTGAACACTTCCGCGATGAACCGGGTAAGCGTTTGCACGACTATCTCAAGAGCATTCCCTTTCAAGACAATCTTCGGGATTAGCGGCAATCGCGTTCAGTTCGTCACGGTCCGTTCGGCGGGAAACATCAACGTCACCGACGTTCCCTTGCCCGGCGTGCTGTCGATGACCATCTCGCCGCCGTGCATCTCCATCAATTGCTGCGCCAGGGGCAATCCCAAGCCGGTGCCTTCGTAGCGCTTGTTGAGGTGTCGCCCATCGACTTGACCGAAGGGGCGCAACGCAATGTCGATGTCTTGCTGGGCCATGCCGATGCCCGTGTCACTGATCGTCAGCGCAATCGCGCCGTCGACCTTGCGGGCGCTGACTTCGACCCTACCGTCGTGGGTAAACTTGGCGGCGTTGCTGACGATGTTGAGCAGCACCTGTTTGACCCGCATGCGGTCCGCGCGCAGAACGTAGGCATCGTTGCGTTCGAGCTTGTTGTGCAGGGCATTGCCGTTTTTCAAAGCCTGATCTTGGATCATCGCCAGGACTTCCATCACTTCGCGGTCGAGACGAACCTCCTCTTCTTCCAACGCCAACATACCCGCTTCGATCTTCGACAGATCGAGAATGTCGTTGATGATGTTCAACAGGTGATGGCCGCTGGAACTGATGAAATGCGAATACTCTTCGTATTTTTCCGGCAGCTTGCCCATCACCCCCGACGACATCATTTCGGAAAAGCCGATGATCGAATTCAGCGGCGTGCGAAGTTCGTGGCTCATGTTGGCCAGAAAGTTCGATTTCGCCCGGTTGGCTGCGCGCGCATCCATCATCGCCAGTTCGAGATTGTGCTCGACCTTCTTGCGGTCGGTGAGATCTATCGCCACAGCTTGAAAATGCGTCACGCGCCCCTGGTCGTCGAAAAAGGCCCGATTGTTCCAACGCAACCAGCGGTCTTCGCCCGCAGCGTTCTTGGCCATCGCTTCGAATACATTGGCAGGCCGGGCCGGTGTGCATTTTTCCAGCACAGCTAAAATGGCCGTGCGATCAGGCTCGCGGACGTGGTCAATCCATTTATGTCCCACCCACTGTTCGGGTGTACCGCCGAAAAAATCGGCCAAGGCTTGGTTGACGAACACCTCGGTGGTGTCGGGCAGGAAGCGATGGATCAACTGTTCTTCGCTTTCCACCAATTCACGGTAATGCGCTTCGCTTTCGCGCAGCGCGCTTGTGCGCGTATCCAGGGCTTCGATCATGCGATCGTAAGCCAACGCCAAAGTTCCCAGATCGCCGGTATGGTAGGCCATTTCGGAACGCGCCGTCAGATCGCCCTGTTCGACTTTTCTCGCCAACACCGTCAACTTGTCGATCGGGTCGAGCACCAAAACCCGCACCCCCATCCAGCCCATCAGTAATGATGTTGAGGCCAACGCCACCAATAGTGCGAGATGAAGGAATAAGCCCTGCCGGGTGTCGGTCAACAATGGGCTGAGCGGCGCGAAAGCCACGATGTACGCACCTCCCGGAATTCTGTCGATCGAGGAAATGTAGGCGCGGATGTCATCGCCGTTTTCATCGATGAACTGCACCGCGCCATCCTTTTTCCCGATCACCGCGCGACCGAGCGCCGTGTCGAACAGCGACGATCCGATCAGAAATTGGTCGTGAGGGTGACCGGCCATCACCCTGCCCTGGCCGTCGAACACCACCATGCGCTGCCCATCAAGATGAGAAAGCCCCGACAGGAATTCGCTTAACCACGTCAAGCTGAGGCCATTGTTGACGGTGCCTCGAACCTGACCGTCGGCGCCAATAATGGGCTTGGAAAAGACCAGCACCGGTTTGCCCGTCAGCACCCCGAACTTAAAAGGACTGATGGCGAAGGACTTGGTGTTGAACGCTTCGATGATATTGGGAGACGTGCCGACATGCTTGGGCGCACGCAACGTACCGGAACTGCAAACGATGTACTTGTCTGCGTTGACAACCGAAAAATTTGTGTATTTGGGAAACTGTGCCTGGATGTTGTGCAACACCCGCGTACAGGCGAACAAATTTCCGTCGGTCACGGCTTCGGTCGCGATCAAGACCGCCAGGAGGTCTTCGGACGCGTTGATCAAATCCTCGATCTTGTTCGCGGATTCACGGGTCGACACATTGAGATCTTGGGTGATCTCCGCAATCCAGCGCTCTGTTTCTTTGGAACTGTTATAGAAATTGAATCCGGCCAGCGGAACGACCACGGCCAAGATCAACATAAAGACCCTGACGCCTATGCTTTTACGCACGGGTATCTTCGGCGACACCGGCGTTAGTTTCCCCTCACATCAAAATATCTTTTGCCCACGGAGACTCGATCCGGCCTCACTACCGACCGAGTATCCTGCCCCACGCTATCCGCGTCAACGCCAACAGCCGCGAAGCCAGAACATTTATCGCTATTTTGCATATAACTTCAAGCGTTTGCGCATGAATTGGGCGGCGCGGGCCACGGCATCCTTGGACGCCAAGTCATCGGCAAAAGTACGCACGTTGTCGGGGCGAAAATCGAAGCCGCGCCCGACTCCCGGATAGGTAATCAGAGTGACGTCGTGTTTGCGGTCCAGCATCGACTTCACTGCCGTTTCGATGGAACGCTTGCGTTGATATTGCTCGTGCTCGCCGATGAAGATCATCGCCGGAATGGTCAGCGCATCGGCCTCGGAGGCATAGCGATAAACTTGTTCGGGTTCCGGCGCGTTGGGATCTTGCATGTGCGGATAATAAGATACGTAACAGCCGACCGCATCGTCTTGGCGCTTGTACGTCACCGCGACCTTGAGCGTGTAGTAACCGCCGCGGGTGTGGCTATAAAGGCACGCCCTTTTGGTCGAAACATCCGGCAGCGACAACAGATAATCGACGCCGGCGTTGACGTCGCCTTCGGTCGCATAATCGTGTTCGATGGGGCGCGGATCGAGAAAACGCGCCGCGTAAACGTCGGGCGCCAACACCACAAAGCCACGCGCCGCCAAACGCCGTGCATGGCGGTGGATCAAATCCATCCAACCGGCGCGGCCATGCTGAAACAGAACTGCTGGGTATTGCTTATCGTCGTCGGGGCGCAGCACCACGGCAGGCACCTCGACGTCGCCGTTCTTATAGCTAACGACGCGTTCGACAACTTTGTGGTTTTGCACCTCGGGCAGTTGTCCGTCGTCCCACCAGGCATCATCCCACCAACGGGCCTTTTCGTTGGCGATGTTGTGATACGGGGTCTGAAACCCTTCCGCCAAACTTGCACCGGTGATGCCGATCGTCCCGATGGCGCATACGATGGCGGCGATGGTGCACAATGTCTTGGCTTTCATTTCAGATCCTTACCAATGCGGTGGTTTTTGACTGGCTTCGGGGCCGTCGCCGACCTCGTCTTCCAAGGTGATGATGCGGTCTTTGGTGCGCTCGATCTCGCGTTCCAATTTCTCGATGCGCTTCCACTGCTGGCTGACCATGTCGGACAGATCCTGCACCTCGCCGTCGCGATGGGCGAGCATTTCTTCCAGCGCCTGGACGCGGCGTTCCAGTTCGTCACTCATGATCCGCTCTATCCTTTTTTCGTTGTCGCATCGAGCAACTCGCGCGCCGCGGCGCGCACGTCGATGTCGCGTTTATAGGCGCTATCCAGCAGCTCTTGCAACGCGCCTTCGCGTTCGCGCAGCAAGCGTTCGCGCAGCATGTCCTCGGCCGTTTTGATGATGCGCATTTGCAAAATCTGGCGCTTGCGCACGTCCATCTCGCCACTGCTGTCGAGGTGCTCGTAATGGGCCGCGATCTTGTTCGCAAGCTCATGGATGCCCTCGCCCGTTTCCGCGCTGGTGGGCACCACCGGGATCGCCCACGTCTTGTCACCCTTTCCGGGACGGCCCAAATGCAGCATCCCGGTCAAATCCTGAATGGTGCGCGGTGCATCGGGTTTGTCGCTTTTGCTGACCACATGAATATCGGCGATTTCCAATACCCCCGCCTTGATGGCTTGGATTTCGTCGCCAAGCCCCGGCGCGGACACCACGATCACGGTGTGCGCGGCCTGAACGATGTCGACCTCGTCCTGGCCCACGCCGACGGTTTCGATCAACACCACGTCGAAACCCGCCGCGTCCAACACGTCGACGGTGTCGAGCGACGCGCGCGCCAGACCGCCCAGCGCGCCGCGCGTCGCCATGGAACGAATGAACACGCCATCGTCATCGGCGAACCCGGTCATGCGCACCCGGTCGCCCAAGATCGCGCCGCCGGAAAACGGACTCGACGGGTCGATGGCGACGATGCCGACGGTCTTGCCCGCTTTGCGAAATTCGCGCGTCAACGCCGCGACCAAGGTCGATTTGCCGCTGCCGGGAACGCCGGTCAGTCCGACCACATGGGCGCGTCCGGCGTGGCGATGGATGTCCGCCATCAGGGCTTCGGCGTCTGCACTGCGGCCTTCGGCGATGGACATGGCGCGTGCGATCGCGCGGGTCTTGCCCGCCAAAACATCCGCCACCAGCGTGTGCGTCGAAGCGTGGGTATCGTCAGCCATCAAGTCTCGCTTTCGGTCTTTTTGTATTCGTGCGCCAAGGTGACGTAATTGGGCTGCACGTAATTCATCATCTCTCGGTCTTTGTCGTTCACATCGCGCACATAGCGCGCCGGCGATCCGGCCCACATCTGCCCTGCGGGAATGCGCTTGCCCGGCGTCACCAGCGACCCGGCGGCGACCAACGCGCCGCGTTCCACCACCGCGCCGTCCATCACGCAGGCCTTCATACCGACAAAACTGTCATCTTCCAAGGTGCAGGCGTGGATCAGCGCCATGTGGCCGATCGACACCCGATCCCCGATCACGGTCGGGCACGGGCGCGAGACGTGCACCACGGTGCCGTCTTGAATGTTCACGCCCACGCCGATGCGGATGGAATTGACATCGCCGCGCACCACGCAGCCGTACCAGATGCCGCTGTCCGCACCGATCGTCACATCGCCGCTGACCACCGCCGTGCGCGCGACGAAGGCACTGTCGTCGATGTGTGGCGATACGCCGTGATAAGGCAAAATAAGTGGCATGACCGGAACCTTGAATGCTGCGAGGACGTCATCGGGCTGTCCCAAAGTTCTAGCACGCGCACGCGCGGGGAAAAACACCGCGTTGCAGACTCGCGCAAAAGGTGGAGAGCCGATAAAATGATCCCTCATTCGGATGTGCTCATCGAAAAAGGGGAGTAGGACATGGCCACCATCACCCTCGGCCCGATCATCGGTAAAGTGACCCACGACAGCGCACGCATTCTGATCGAAACGGCTTCAAAAGCCACCGTGACGCTTAAGGCCGTCGGTGCCGACCACAGCGGCGAACCGCTCAGCCACACCCTGAAAGCCAAAACCGTTCAACCCTATACACTGACGGGCTTGCGGCCGGACACGCTTTACACGCTCGAAATCGACGGCGCGAATTGTCCGGTGCAGGGCTCCTTCAAAACCCTGCCGCAAAATCCCGAACGGTTGAATTTTGGTTTTCTCAGCTGCAACAAACCCTGGTCTCTGAACGACGATCCGACGGATCAATGGGCATACCTGTTCGACAGCCACGTCAACACCCGAAAAATCGATATTCTGTTGCACTTGGGCGATCAGGTGTACGCAGACCGTACCTTCAAAAAAGCGATGCGGTATCTCGCGAACCGTCCTGCTGCGCGGCGCGATACACCGCCGAACGCCACCGAAAGCAACATGATTTTGAGCATGTATCGCGATGAATACCGGGACAACTGGACCGAGCCGGGAACCCGCCAGGTGCTCGCCAATGTTTCCAACCTGATGATATGGGACGACCATGAAGTCCGTGACGGCTGGGGTGGCAAGCCCCAAGATCACGACCCCAACCACCCCGCCTTTCACATCGGCACCCTGGCCCGCCAAGTCTATCGCGAATACCAACGACAATTGTGGGCCGACGACGACCCCACGGTTCCCAGTTCGACTTACGAAGATCACATGCATGTTTTCGGCACCATCGGCGTGCTGATGACGGACCAGCGCGGCGGCCGCCAGCTTGATGACAGCAGCCCCTATCTGGGCGCGGCGCAATGGCGGCGCATCGAACAAGCCCTGAGCCCCGGCGGTCTGTTCGCCAACACCACCGCCCTGGTGGTCGCAACGCCCGTGCCGCTTGTCTATTACAACACCACGCAAATCAAAAAGTTGCGCAAGTATTCCGACAACGTCGAAGATCATTGGAGCTGGCCGCCCCATGCCGCCGAACAATTGCGCATGCTCAAATGCCTCGCCAAATGGAAGGCCGCCGATTCACGTCGCATTCTCCAGGTCATCGGCGGCGACGTACACTTGGCCAGCAACACGTCGGTGATGAGAAACGGCAAGGAAATTTTCCGTCAAACCGTCGCCAGCCCGATCACCAACCTGCCGAACATCGCGCCGCTGTATGGGGTGATCAAAAGCAACCTCAAAAAAAGCGCCAAAATTGCCGGCAAGTTCACCTGCAAACACGAAAACTTGGTGGCCGTGCGCAATTACGGGGTGCTCAACGTCAAAGCCCCGACCCAAGGCAGCGCAAGCTTCAAGTCGCGGCTGGTGTTTCCCGAACGCGCGTGAGGAAATATCCGCGCGGGATCAAGCGCGCTGATCAAATGCGCTGGCTCAAGACCGGCCCAGCCACGCGCGCATCGCCGCCGTAACGGCGTCGGGTTGTTCCAGCGGGCTGAGATGACCGCAATCGGGAATCACCGTCAAAGTGGCGTTGGCGCCGATACCGTCGACCATTTCCTGGTGCACGGAAGGTGGCGTCATGGCGTCGTCCGCGCCGCACAGCACCAACGTCGGACAATCGATCTTGGCGAGGTCGGGACGCCCGTCGACGCGGTTTAAGATCGCGTTTTGCTGGTTGATGAACCCATCCACCCCGACCCGTTCGGCCATTTGCAAGACGACCTTGGCGATGGCCGGGTCTTGCGCGTGCGCGGCGTTGACCAACTTGGGCAGCAGCTTGGGTGCGATGGCGTCGAAGTGTCCGGCATCGGCTTCCGCCATCAGCGCTTTTCGGGTTTCGCTTTGTTCCGGCAAATCGGCGCGTGCGTTGGTGTCCAACAATCCCAGGTGGGTCACCCGGCCCGGTTCCTGGCGCATGATTTCCTGGGCCACGTAACCGCCCATGCTGAGCCCCGCCAGCGCGAAGTTGTCCGGCGCGTAATCCAAGATCGCGGCGGCCATCGTCTCCATGGTGTTGTCGTCGGCGATGTCGGCGACGTGCACGTCGACCAAGTCGGACAACCCGATCACTTGGTGCGCCCACAACGCCGCGTCGCACAACAGTCCGGGAATGAGGATCAGGGTCTCTCTGGTGCTCATGTGATATTCCTCATTTGATCAATTGGCTGATTTGCTTGAACTCGGGCGTGCCGGAGCGCTTGAGCCATTCGAACAGCACCATTTCCACCGTCACGATGCGTCCGCCTTCGTGGCGGATGCGCTCCAACCCGGCGCGGTGATTTTCACGTGTGCGCGACGCGGTGGCGTCTTCGACCACGAACACCTCGACCCCTTCGGCCAGCAGTTGCAAGGCTGTCTGCAACACGCAAATGTGTGCTTCGATGCCCGCGATCACGGCTTGTTTTTTGCCCATCGCGCGAAAGCGTGCCACAAACGCGTCGTCGGCCACGCACGAAAAGGTGTTCTTTTCCAATGGGCTGCCTTCGGGCATGAAATCTTGCAAATCGTCCACGGTGGGGCCGACGCCTTTTGAATACTGCTCCGTCACCACGGTGGGGATAGACAAGATATCCGCCCCCAGCATCAACTTCGCCGCCCCGACCGGGGCGCGCGCCGGGTCGAACATCACCGGGTTGAGCTTGGCTTGAATGTCGATCACCAAAAGGCAGGAGGTCGCAGCGTCTATCAGCACGGGGTTATGTCCTTGCAAGAAATGTTGTCGTCAGGTCCTCACGTTACCTCCCCCGCGAGCCGTGTGCAACGCAACATCCACACCGTTCGCACAGCGGCGCTCCGTGCTTCTATCCCTTGGTTTCCGTTGACATACGCGTAAGAACGTGTTGTTTATCGCGCCTCCCGAGCGGAGAGGAATTGAGCCCCCAAGCGTCATCTGCGACACTTCTGGGCTGGTATCATGCATTTTTGAGAAAGCACACCTGAGCCCCATGAGTTTTGCCGAGACCGGACTGAGCGAACACGTACTGAAGGCCGTAACCGATTCAGGTTACGACACCCCCACCCCCATTCAGGAAAAAGCCATTCCGACCGTGTTGATGGGGCGCGACATTCTCGGCTGCGCCCAGACGGGCACGGGTAAGACGGCGTCGTTCACCCTGCCGATGATCGACATCCTGTCTCATGGCCGGGCGAAGATGCGCATGCCGCGTTCGCTGATCTTGGAGCCGACCCGCGAACTGGCCACCCAGGTCGCCGAGAACTTCGACAAGTACGGCAAGTACAGCAAACTCAACAAGGCGCTGCTCATCGGTGGCACCGACATGAAGGCGCAGATCAAGATTTTGGACGCCGGCGCGGATGTGTTGATCGCGACCCCCGGCCGTCTGCTCGACATGTTCGAACGCGGCCACCTGATCATGCGCGACGTGAAAATCCTCGTCATCGACGAAGCCGACCGCATGCTCGACATGGGTTTCATCCCCGACATCGAAAAGATCGTCGCGATGTTGCCGCCGCTGCGTCAGACGCTGTTTTTCTCTGCCACCATGGCGCCGGAAATCAAACGCTTGGCCGACAAGTTCTTGATGAACCCCAAGGAAATTTCGGTATCCGCCCCAGCCTCGGCTGCGACCACGGTGACCCAGGGCCTGGCCATCGTACGCCCGACCAGCGAGCACCGCGGCATGGACGGCAAAAAGAAGCTCAAGCGCGACGTGCTGCGCGCCATGATCGACCACGAAGCCGTCAACGACGCGATCATTTTCTGCAATCGCAAGACGGACGTCGCGGCGGTCTATAAATCGCTGCACAAGCGCGGCTACAAAGTCGGCCAGTTGCATGGCGACATGAGCCAACCGGCACGTACCGAAATGCTTGCCGGATTCAAGAACAAAGAGTTCAACCTGTTGGTCTGTTCCGACGTCGCCGCGCGCGGCCTGGACGTGCCGAACCTGAGCCACGTGTTCAACTACGACATTCCCATCAATGCCGAAGATTACGTGCACCGCATCGGGCGCACCGGGCGCGCAGGCAAGGAAGGCCACGCCTATTCCATCGCCCTGCCCGAAGACGGCAAGTTCGTCACCGCCATCGAAAAACTCGTCGGCAAGGAAATTCCGCGTTTGAACATGGATGGCTTCGCAAGTGCGGAGTTGAGCGAAGACGACGGTCGTGGCGGTCGTGGTGGACGCGGTGGCCGTGGTGGCGAACGGGGTGGTGAACGTGGCGGGCGCGCAAAAGAACGTGGCGGCCGTAGCCCCAAACGAGACAGCGAAGCCAAACCAGCGCCTGAGAGTGCAGCAGAACCAGTTAAAGCCGAACCTGTTGCAGCGGCACCTGAACCGGTACCTGCGGCAAGCGAAAAGCCTGCCGAAAAGAAAGAATCCGCCCCGCAGCGTGGCGCTCGAAATGAGCGTTCGGATCGTGGCCAGCGCGGCGGACGCGAGCGCGGAGAACGCGACCGTGGTGAACGGGGTGGACGTGAGCGTGGCGGCCGTGAACGTGGCGCGCGCCGTGAAATCCACAACGAAATTTGCGACGGCCACATGCCGGCCTTCTTGATGCGCCCCCCAAGCGCCCCTTCAAGCGCCCCGGCGGCCAAATCGGAAGAAAAAGCTGACGCGAAGAAAGCCGCGCCGAAAAAGCGCGCGCCCCGCAAAAAGGCAGCACCGAAAACGGAAACACCGGCTTCATCCGAAGACTGAGTTCGCCCCTGAGTTCACTCCTGAGTTCGACAGCGCGGTCAGTCGCCCTTCCAGGCTTTGACCGCGTCACGGCCGTTCTTTTTGACGTCGTAGAGCGCCATATCGGCACGCTCGATGGTTTTGACGATGTGTTCGACCGTGTCGATTTCCGCCACGCCGAACGACGCGGTGATGTTCAACTCCTTGCCGCCCGGCCCATACGGCATGGTGGTCTGGTCCAGTTTGACGCGCAATCGTTCCAAGACCATCACCGCGGTATCCAGATCGGTATTGGGCAGGCACAACAAGAATTCTTCCCCGCCATAGCGATAAACCATGTCGTAGGGCCGCAGTTGGTCGCCGATCATGCCGGAAACATGCCGCAACACCATATCGCCCACCACGTGGCCATAGGTATCGTTGATGGCCTTAAAGTGATCCAGGTCGACCATCGCCACCGAACACAGGGTGTTGGTGCGCCGGGCGCGTTCGCGTTCGATATCCAATTCGACCATCATGTCGTGGCGATTGCGCACCCCGGTCAGCGGGTCCATTTTGGTCAGACCGCGCCACGCGTCGTTTTGCAGATGCTGAACCAGGTCGTTCAAGTCCAACAGAGTGTTCATAAAATGCGTGTAGTCGTCGACCGGGTGCGGTTCGCCATCGGGGCTAGCGGTCAAAAAACCTTGGACCTGCTCAACCAGTTGGCCCAAACGTTCGCCCAAAACGATAAAGCCGGGATTGTTGCGAAACGCCTTGGACTCATCGCCTTCGTACCATTTGCCCAGCGGTATATCGCCGATACCGTCCACCGTAAAGGCACTGGTGTCGTGATTGACCACAACCCGGTCATGCCATTTCTTGAACCAATCGGTCTGCTGTGAAATCGCGCGTTCAATGCCGCTGATGCCCTCCAGAATCGTTTCCGGCAGCACAACGACAGGACGCCCTTCCGAAGAGGAAGATTGAGCGGTCCCCATGTTTTTTCCCTTTTGAGCTCTGAGCGCACTTTTGTTGCGTCTCTATTGCTCTCTGGGTAGCAAGATTACGACTCTTTCTCAATCCCCAATACGGACCATGCGGCCATCGTAAATCGTCTTGCATACCTCAGCGCGGTCGTTTCAACCTTTTTCGAGGCACAACAGCCGTTTTCTATATTTGACATGAAAGGTCAACGTCACCGTCAAAAATGAACAAATCCGCCTTTTACAAAGAAGCCCTGTTTAAAATCGAAAACAGTCGAAAATAATATTTTCAAGGTGCATTTTTTATATTGCATTCAAAGGGTAAGGGGACTAATTCACGGCTCATAGACGCACACGCACGTGCCGCTGGCCCATAGTGGTTTATGCAACGACGAACGCGTCCTTTTTTGACAACGCCGGTCGAGGCCGGGTCTAAAAGGGGTGTACCGATGTTTGCAACCGATCTGGGCAGCAATGCCCGATTCCGACGTCAAATTTCTCAAAAACCGCAAATCTCGCTGGTTCCGGATCTTGCCGAAGGCATTCAACTGCCCGACGAACAAGGCGGACTTTCGCCGCGAATCGCGAAATTCATCGCCACGCATGAATTGCCGTCGCCGTGTCTGGTGATCGACGTCGATATCGTCGAACACAATTACATGCAGATGACCCATGCCTTGCCGTTGGCGCACGTCTATTACGCGGTCAAAGCCAATCCGGCCGCAGAAGTCGTCGCTCGCTTGGCCGAACTGGGTTCGAATTTCGACACCGCCAGCCCTGGCGAAATCGATCTGTGCCTGAACCTCGGCGTTGCGCCGTCGCGCATTTCTTATGGCAACACCATCAAGAAACAGGCCGACATCGCCTATGCTTACACCCAAGGCATCCGCATGTTCGCGTTCGACAGTGAAGCCGAATTGGAAAAGATCTCCATCAGCGCGCCGGGCTCGAAAGTCTATTGCCGCATTCTGGTGGAAAGCGAAGGCGCCGAATGGCCGCTGTCGCGCAAATTCGGTTGCGAACCGGACATGGCGTTGGACCTGTTGCTCAAAGCCCAAGATTTGGGCCTGGACCCGATCGGCGTGTCGTTCCACGTCGGTTCGCAGCAGACCAACCTCAACCAATGGGACCCGGCCATTGCGCAAGTCGCCAAGCTGTTCGAACGCGCATCAGCTCAGGGTGTGGACCTGCGCATGATCGACATGGGCGGCGGGTTCCCGTCGCGTTATCGCGCCGACGTGCAGCCGGTGGAAGATTACGCCGACAAAATCATGTCCGCGATGGTGCGCCACTTCGGCGCCGCCTTGCCGGAAATGATCCTCGAACCGGGGCGTTCTCTGGTTGGCGACGCGGGCGTCATCCAGGCCGAAGTCGTCCTGACGTCGAAGAAAAGCGCCAGCGAAGACAAACGTTGGGTGTATCTGGACATCGGTAAATTCTCAGGCCTCGCAGAAACCATGGACGAAGCGATCAAGTATCGCATTTTGACCCCGCACGACGGCGGCGAAACCGGCCCCGTGGTGCTGGCCGGCCCGACCTGCGATTCCGCCGACATCTTGTACGAAAAAACTGCGTACGAAATGCCGTTGGCCTTGGAAGCCGGCGACAAAGTGCTGATCCTGTCCACCGGTGCGTACACCACCACCTACTCCGCGGTGAACTTCAACGGCTTCGCGCCGCTTGAAGCCGTGTGCATCTAAGTCGAGGGACCGGGCCCATGTACGCCCTGCAGCAGCCTCAAGCCCTGCACCCGTTTCACGTCACGGTGACGACGGAACGCCCTCACCATGCTGAAGCCATCGAAGCCTTGGTGGACCTGGACTTCGGACCCGACCGCTTGCGCAAGACCGCCTATCGGTTGCGCGACGGCGTGGCGCCGATCTCCGACCTCGGCATGGTCGCCGTGGACGGCTCTCGCCTGCTCGGCACCATCCGCTATTGGCAGGTGCATGTCGCGGGCGCGCCCAAGACCTTGCTGTTGGGACCGATCGCCATCCACCCCGACCATCAGGGTCAAGGCATCGGCAGCACGTTGATGATCACCAGCCTCGACAACGCCAAGGCGTTGGGCTGGGATGCGGTGATCTTGGTCGGCGACGAACCGTACTACCGCCGTTTTGGCTTCCGCCGCGCTTTGGCCGAAAATCTGGCCCTGCCCGGTCCGGTCGATCCGGCGCGGTTCTTGGGGCTTGAACTGACGGACGGCGCGCTGCAATCCGCCTCCGGCATGGTCAAACGCGCAGCCCACTAGGCTCAACAAGACACGTCAAATAAGGCCGGGAGACATCCCGGCCTTATGCGTTTACCAATCAACGTGGATCATTCCCACACTCGAACCAGGGTTTACACTGGAACTTTCGTATCAATGGGAGTAGATTGCGCTTTTCTAATATACGGCCATCATCCTATGCTATTGAATTTACGAATGTTTTTCCCGTTTCTCGCTTGGTTCCCCATGGTCACCAAGGAAACTTTGCGCGCCGATATCATCGCGGGCATCACCGGTGCGGTGATTGTTCTGCCCCAAGGTGTGGCGTTCGCGATGATCGCCGGACTGCCGCCGCAGTACGGTTTGTACACGGCCATGGTGACACCGATTGTCGCGGCGCTGTTCGGTTCATCCAAGCATTTGATTTCCGGTCCGACCACGGCCATTTCCATCGTGGTGTTTTCCACCATCAGCGGCTATGCAACGCCGGGCACGCCGGAGTTCATCTCTCTCGCGCTCACGCTGACATTTTTGGCGGGTGTTTATCAATTCGCCTTCGGCCTCGCGCGTTTGGGTATGGTGGTGAACTTCGTATCTCATACGGTGGTCGTGGGTTTCACTGCGGGCGCAGCCATCCTCATCGCGACTTCGCAGATGAAAAACGTCCTTGGCGTGAATGCGGTCCGGGGCGATAGCTTCCTGCACACGTGGGTCAATATCTGGGACACATTGGGATCGTTTAACGGCTATGTGTTCTTGGTGGCCATGACGACCTTGGTCCTGGCGCTCGCCATCAAACGTTGGAAGCCCCGTATTCCCAATCTATTGCTTGCCCTGATCGCTGGCAGCGTCCTGTCCTACGTCTTGGGCGGTGAAAGCCATGGCGTGACGGTGGTTGGTGAGATTCCCGCGCAACTTCCTCCCCTGTCCAGCCCCACGTTCTCGTTTGCGACCGTCAAGATGCTGGCGCCCCAAGCCTTCGCCGTCGCCTTGTTGGGCTTGATCGAGGCCGTATCCATCAGCCGCTCCATCGCCGCGAAATCCCACCAACGCATCGACAGCAGCCAGGAATTCGTCGGCCAGGGCCTGTCCAACATCGTCGGCAGCTTCCTGTCCAGCTATGCCGGTTCCGGCTCGTTCACCCGCTCTGGCGTGAACTACACCGCTGGCGCGCAGACGCCGTTGTCGGCCATCTTTGCCGCCGTGTTTCTGATGGGCATCGTGTTGCTGGTGGCGCCTTTGTCGGCTTATCTGCCGCTGGCGGCCATGGGAGGCGTCATCATGGTCGTCGCGTTGAACCTCATCGACATCAAGCAGATCAAGCATGTTCTGGTTTCATCGAAAACAGAATCCGCGATCTTGCTGACGACCTTTTTCTCGACGTTGTTCTTGGAACTGGAATTCGCGATTTATCTGGGCGTGCTGGTGTCCTTGGTGATCTTCCTGGCGCGCACCTCATTCCCCGAAATCGTGACCCTGGCCCCGGATGTCGATCCTCGCTTTGGCCGCCACATCCTCACCGATGTCACCGCCAAGCCCTTGGCGGAGTGCCCGCGCCTGAAGATCGTGCGTGTGGATATGTCGATCTATTTCGGCTCCCTCAACCACATCGAAAAGAAACTCTACGACATTTCGGAAAAACAGGGCGTTCAGCACATTCTGATTATGGGCGCCGGCATAAACCTGGTGGACCTCAGTGGTTCGGAAATGCTGTTGCATCTGTCTCAGCACTTGGAAAAAAAGGGTGGTGGATTGTATTTCTGCGGTCTCAAGCCCGGCGTCTATCAGTCGATGGCCAAGGCGCACCTGATCCGCGACATCAAAAATTGGCACTTCTTCGATGAAAAGAAAGACGCCATCCGAACCCTGCGTCGCCTATTCCGCAAACAAGGCGCATGCGAAAATTGCTCTTTGCAGGTATTCCAGGAATGCAAAGCGGAAGCGGCTGAGTAACTCAGCTTGCCGAGGCTTCTCGCCACGCGGGTTTGTCAGAGCACAGCACATCAAAAAAGGCCGGAGGAAACTCCGGCCTTTCGCATTTTTTTCCCATGATCCTTCCGCTTCACGACGCCGGCATGGGGAACCGCAAGCGCACCAACGTCCCCTCACCCGGCGAACTATCGATGAGCATCTCCCCTTCGTGCAGCTCCACCAGTTGTTTGCTGAGCGGCAACCCCAGTCCGGTACCCTCGGCGGTTTGTTCATGGTTGTCGGGGCGTTCAAAGGGCCGTAAGGCTTTTACGATACCGGCTTCGTCCATCCCGATGCCTGTGTCCTTGACGGCGATTTCCACGAACCTGCCACTGTCGCCATTGTAGGAGACCGAGATCTCACCGCCATCGGGCGTGTACTTCACGGCATTGGTCAAAAGATTGACGATGACCTGTCGCACACGCAATTCGTCTGCGCGGAGCTGCAGGACAGAGGGGGGGGCCGCAATGCTGATATCGACACCTTTTTGCGAGGCTTGCTCGCGTACCAGCATTACCGATGCTTGTACCAGTTCAGATAGATCAACATCGCTTTTGTAGAGTGTGAGCTTTCCGGCTTCGATCGCGGAAATATCCAAAATGTCATTGATGATCTGCAGAAGATGACGCCCTGAATTGTAGATGTGGCCGCTGTATTCGCGATAGGTTTCATTACCGATCGGCCCCAAAATCTGGTGATTGATGGTATCGGAAAAACCGATGATCGCATTCAGCGGCGTGCGTAATTCGTGGCTCATATTGGCGAGAAACGCCGATTTGGCCTGACTGCACAGTTCCGCGTAATCCTTGGCCTTGATCAGTTCTTGCTGAGAGGCCAGCAACTCTTCTTCGGCATGCTCGCGAACGGCAATTTCGCGTGTCAGTTCCCGCGTGCGCTCGCGGACGCGCTCTTCCAACTCGTCGTGCGCTTTTCGCAACGCATCGCGGCTTTTTTCCAGGTCCCTCTCCATGTTGATACGCCGGGTGATATCTTGGCCAACGGCAAGAAACGCTTCTTGTCCATGAAAGACGATCGGACGCATCGACACCAACAAATGGATATGTGTTCCATCGGGTTTGATCGCCGTAACGGCGGTGCTGTCGACCCGCCCGGTTGCGCGGACTTGTTCCAGAACCTGCAATCGTTTTTCGGGGTCTTTCCAATAATCTGGGCTTTTGGCAACGCCAAAATCTTTGGGCGACAAACCGAAGGTGTCGCAAAACGTGCCATTGGCGTACAGAATAGAACCGTCGTCTTGACGGGATATGGCCAGTGTGGTCGGCGCCAATTCCGTCACCGAGCGAAAGTTGACCTCGCTTTCGCGCAGCGCGCGCTCTGTCATCAAGCGCTGGTCGATATCGTCGAGAATAAAAGCAAACACTGCCGTCGCCGGGGCGAACACCGCCAAGAACGGAACGGCTGCGTTTTGAATCGCGCGCAACGCAATATCGGGCGGCAACAGGAAGAACCACAGCGTCACCCCCAAATGCACGACCAAACCAAACATCAAAAATGGCACAGGCCCAACGGGCCAACCGCGATGTTTGCGGCCGTAACGATAACTCAAGCCAATGATGATCGAAGTCGCAACGGCGCCAATCGACACCACAGCCCCAGGGCCGCCGATCGACAAGCGGTAGACCGATGAAATGATACCCGCGATCACACCGACCACCGGGCCGCCGTAAAAACTTCCGACCGACAGGATCACGAACCTGGCATCGAAAATCACCCCTTCGGCAAACTCAATAGGGGCGGCCATGGCGGTGATGCAAATACCGCCGAACAATAAGCCCGACACAATTTGGCCGAAGATCTGCTCCTGCTGCCAGCGCCGCACGATAAAGCTCAGCAGAAAGCTGAGCGATAAAACCAGAGCCGCGCTTTTGGCAAGATCAACAAGCATTATCGAGTTCCCAAAACGAAGCCCATTTTATCAATTGTTGATAAAGTATATCCGCGATACATCACTATGTATGTAGAATGGACTATATTGCCAATGATTATTTCCCAGCTTACTACATTTAGCAATATTTTGGTGTTGTTTTGATCGGGAACGGTGACGGCCTCACCCCTCCGAACAGCCTGAAAACCCTCATTAATTTTTCGAATGCAAAGAATGGCGCTAGCGGCTGCCCGCCGCCAAGGCTGCCCCAAAGGCGATGAACAAAGTCCCGCTGACCTTGTTGATTTTGCCGCAAAGCGATTTGCGTCCTTTGACAACCAGCGCACTCGACAGCGTGGCCCAAACCATCAGACCGCCGAACGACATGGCCATCAAGGTCAGCCCCATGATGGCCAACTGGCTCCAAATCGGATGGGCTAAGTCGATGAATTGGGGAAACAGCGCACCAATGAATACGATCGCTTTGGGGTTGCTCAACGCCACCGCGATGCCTTGCAGATAGCTTTTGCGCCGCGACGGTTGAACGATCAAACCGTCGGCATTCGACAGGTCAAGCGCCTTAGCGCGCAACAGCTTGATGCCCAGGTATATCAGGTACGCTCCGCCCGCCAAACGCAACACCGTAAAGGCCTGTGACGAAGCTTCCATCACGGTGCCCAAGCCGAATGCTGTCAGGCTCACCAAAATCGCCAATCCGGTGATGTTGCCGAGGATCGGAACCACCGCCCGGCGCACACCAAACCGCGCGCTGTGCGTCACCGCCAGCAACACTGCGGGTCCCGGCGATAACACCGTGACCAACGTCACGGCAACGAAGGACGACCACAGCTCCAGGCTCATGGCCGCGATCCTTAAATCAGTCCCGCCAGCGGCGACGAGGGATCGGCGTACATCTTTTTCGGCATGCGTCCGGCCAGATACGCCAGGCGTCCCGCTTCGACCGCCATTTTCATCGCGCGGGCCATCTTGATCGGGTCCTTGGCTTCGGCAATCGCGGTGTTCATCAACACCCCGTCGCAGCCCAGTTCCATCGCCACCGCCGCGTCGGACGCGGTACCCACGCCCGCGTCGACCAGAACCGGCACATTGGCCTGTTCGATGATCATGCGGATGGAAATGGGGTTTTGCACCCCCAGGCCCGAACCGATCGGCGCGGCCAGCGGCATGATCGCGACGCAGCCCATTTCCTCCAGAATTTTCGCCTGGATGGGGTCATCGGCGCAGTAAACCATCACCTTGAAGCCTTCGTCGATCAGGGTTTGCGCGGCTTTCAAGGTCTCGGGCATGTTCGGATACAAGGTCTTTTGATCGCCGAGCACTTCCAATTTGACCAAGTCCCAGCCGCCCGCTTCGCGCGCCAAGCGCAAGGTGCGCACCGCTTCGTCGGCGCTGAAGCAGCCTGCGGTGTTGGGCAGATAGGTGTAGGTCTTGGGATCGATGTAATCGGTCAGCATCGGTTCCTTGGGGTTGGACACGTTGACCCGGCGCACCGCCACGGTGACGATTTCCGCGCCCGAAGCCTCGATGGCTTTCTTGGTTTCCTCGAAATCCTTGTATTTGCCGGTGCCGACCAACAGGCGCGACCAATAGGTTTCGCCCGCAACCTCGAAGCAATCGCCCTTGGTGTTGGGATCGTCACACGGATGGTCCGGAGCGCCGCCACCGATAAAGTGGACGATTTCCAGCTTATCGCCGTCGTCGAGCGCGGTTTCGCCATACGTGGACTTGGGCACGATTTCCAAATTGCGCTCGACCGCGACCTTGGCTGGGTCGAGACCGATTCGGCTCAGCAGCTCGTTGACCGTGAGTGACGCTTCGAAATCCTGGGATTCGCCGTTGATGGTGAGACGCATGTCCCTATGCCCTTCCATTTTTAATCTGCTATTGTCGCCGTTTCGGCGATGGATCGATGATGTGGGTTTTAACATAGGCCAAAGTCCCTATTCCACAAGCGATTGTGCGTGCTATAAACCGCGCATACAGAATCTTAGGGATTAACCACCAAACTGTGGTATTCGCACTCCTTAAGACCCTGAACGTTCAAAAGGGGAACTCGAACATGTCTGGCAAGGTCTTGGTCCTCAACGGGCCGAACCTCAACCTTCTGGGAACGCGAGAACCCGATGTTTACGGCGCGGAAACGCTGGCGAGCATCGAGGCCAATTGCCGCGCGCGCGCAGAGGGGCTGGGCCTGGATATCGAATTCCGTCAAACCAACACCGAAGGCCAGCTGGTCGATTGGGTTCAACAAGCCCGCGACACGCACGACCTGCTGATCGTCAACGCCGGTGCCTACACGCACACGTCGGTGGCGCTGCTCGACGCGCTGAAAGCGGTGAGCCTGCCGGTGATCGAAGTACACCTTTCCAACATTCACCAGCGCGAGGACTTTCGCCATCACTCCTATGTCTCCAAGGTCGCCCAAGGCATGATCTGCGGCTTTGGCGGCTTCGGTTACGAAATGGCGTTGGAATCGGCTGCACGCACGCTGACCAAGAAGTGAGATAAATAGCTCATGAGCAAAAAAATCGACGTCGATGACGACCTGATCCGCAAACTGGCTGGCCTGATGGACGACACCGGCTTGACCGAGATCGAGATCGGGCAAGACAATTTCACCGTCCGCGTCGCCCGTGGCGGCACGATCGCCGCCGCTGCGGCACCGGTCGCCGCAGCCCCAGCGCCGGCGGCTTCGACGGAAGCGGCTCCGGTTTCTCACGCCGATCATCCGGGCGTGGTCACGTCACCGATGGTGGGCGTCGCCTACACCGCCGCCGAACCCGGCGCTGCCCCGTTCGTCAACATCGGCGATGCGGTTTCCGAAGGCCAAGTGGTCCTGCTGATCGAAGCCATGAAGGTGTTCAACCAGATCAAGGCCCCGCGCAGCGGCACGGTGAAGAAAATCCTCGTGGAAAGCGGCTCACCAGTCGAATTCGGCGAACCTCTTCTGATCATCGAATAAGCGGCGAGGCAGCGCATCCATGTTCGACAAGGTCCTCATCGCCAACCGAGGTGAAATCGCCCTCCGCATTTTGCGCGCGTGCCACGAAATGGGCATTCGCACCGTCGCCGTGCACTCCACGGCGGACGAAAGCGCCATGCACGTGCGCCTTGCGGACGAAGCCGTATGCATCGGCCCGCCCGCGGCCAAAGACAGCTACCTCAACATCGCCGCCATTTTATCGGCGGCGCAGATTTCAGGCGCCGACGCGATCCACCCGGGCTACGGCTTTTTGTCGGAAAACGCCCACTTCGCATCGATGGTCGAAGAGCACGGTTTCGTCTTCATCGGCCCGACCGCCGAACACATCACCTTGATGGGCGACAAGATCGCCGCCAAGGAAGCGGTGATGAAAGCCGGCATCCCGGTGGTGCCCGGATCCGACGGCGGCGTCGGCACCTATGAAGAAGCGGTCAAGGTCGCCAACGACATCGGCTATCCGGTGATCATCAAAGCCACCGCCGGTGGCGGCGGCCGCGGCATGAAGATGGCCCCCACGGCGGCCGACCTGGAACTGGCCTATCGTTCCGCGCGCTCCGAGGCGGAAAGCGCGTTCGGCAACGGCGAGGTCTATATCGAAAAGTTCCTCACCAAGCCGCGCCACATCGAAATTCAGGTTCTCGCCGATCACTACGGCAACGTGGTGCATCTGGGTGAACGCGACTGTTCATTGCAGCGCCGTCACCAAAAGGTCTTGGAAGAAGCCCCCTCGCCCGCGCTGAACAAAGAACAGCGCGAAGAAATCGGCGCCATCGCCGCAGAGGCGGTCAAAAAAATCGGCTATCGCTCGGCCGGTACCATCGAGTTCCTGTACGAAGACGGCAATTTCTATTTCATTGAAATGAACACCCGTTTGCAGGTCGAACACCCGGTCACGGAAATGATCACGCGTCTCGACCTGGTTCGTGAAATGATCCGCATCGCCGCCGGTGCGCCGCTGGGCTACACCCAAGAGGACATCCCCTTCATCGGTCACGCGATCGAATGCCGCATCAACGCGGAAGACCCCGAAACCTTCATGCCGTGCCCCGGCAAGGTCGGTATCTATCATGCCCCGGGTGGTTTGGGGGTGCGTGTCGATTCCGGCCTCTACACCGGCTACAACGTGCCGCCGCATTACGACAGCATGATCGCCAAGCTGATCGTGCACGGCACCAATCGCAACGAATGCCTGATGCGGTTGCGCCGGGCGTTGTCGGAATACGTCATCGATGGCCTGAAAACGACCATTCCGCTGCACCAAAGGCTGGTCACCGCGCCAGACATCGTCAACGGCGATTACGACATCCACTGGCTCGAACACTTCATGGAGGAAGGCTCGGACTGACCCGCGCCACTCGCCCCTTTTTAAAGCCCCCGCATCCACACGGATCGGGGGCTTTTTTGTGCCGAACTGGACCCGAATTACCACTTAAAAGAGAAATACTATCAACAAGTTACAGCACTAGATTGGATTTATTTTATTTAATTGACATTTTTCTCATATATGAAATTTTCCCCCCGCCTCCCCGCTTATAAAAAACCCCTAACAAGGAGAAATACCTATGTCGAAAGTCGCCGCTTTTATCTGGAGTCTGGGAAGTGACAACCTGCCTTTGCTGTTCGTCATCATCGGCGCGGTCATGCTCAGCTGGATGTTCTTTGTTGGCGACATGGTTCTCGCCACCCCCCAATAAAGGGCAAGCGGGCGTACACACGCTGCGCGTCGACGTCTGAAACGGAAACGTTGAGGATATTTACGGGGCGCTCAGCGACGACGCTTGGAAGGGATGGGGACCGCGACGCGTTTCGGCGGCGGGGCCAACCATTGGCGGACTTGGTTCCAAGCCCGGTCCCACTGGGAACGCCCGCCCCCGCGGCGGTCGCCATCCTCTTCACCCAACAACATCACGGCCACGCCGATCTGCACGCTGCCGAAGGTCAGGCCGTTCAAAAACACCAGCAGAAAAAACGCCACAAACCCCACGTCCGAGCTCATCATCAAGGTGCGCAGCCCGCCGGTATCAAGCGCCACCAAAACGCTCACGAACACAAACGCGAGGCCAAAGCCGATCGCAGCGTGAATCAACAAAAAACGCACTAAAATAGGCATAACGCGGCTCCTGTCTTGGGACGTCTTATTCTTTCAAATAGGCTAGCACCAAGCGCATGTTCAGTGCAAATGATCCCGCACCGCACATCGTGGATGAAATACGTTCAAGCCAAGCCTATATTGGACAGACACCTTGAAAATCGTCGTTCACGGACCCCTGCCCATATGGCCGCACGCCCCATCCCCGGACCGCATAAACTGACGCCAGAAATCCTTGTGCGCGCCTATGCCGCGGGGGTGTTTCCGATGTCCGAGGCGCGCGACGACCCGACCATCTTTTGGGTCGACCCGGACATGCGCGGGGTGTTGCCGCTTGACGGACTGCACATTTCCAAATCGCTGCGCAAGGTTCTGCGCCGCGAAGAGTTCGAGGTCACCGCTGATCGCGCCTTCGCCGACGTCATCGAAGCCTGCGCCCGACCGCGTCCCGGCCAAGACGGCAAGATGGGAACCTGGATCAACGACGAGATCATCCGCGCCTACGTCGAAATGCACGACATCGGACTGGCCCATTCGATCGAATGTTGGCAGGACGGCCCCGGTGGCAAGGAACTGGTGGGCGGGCTGTACGGCATCAGCCTCAAGGGTGCGTTCATGGGTGAAAGCATGTTTTCGACCCGCACCAACGCCTCAAAGGTCGCGCTGGTGCATCTGGTGGCGCGGCTCAGGTTGGGCGGATTCGTGCTGCTCGACACCCAGTTCATCACCGAACATCTGCTCACCATGGGCGGGGTGGAAATCGCCGGTCAGGAGTATCTGGACCGTCTGGAACGCGCCTTCACCGTCGACGCTCAGTTCCCGACCGATCCTTCCGTTGCGGAAGTGTCGTCGGAGATCGAAAGCTTGTTCGCGCAATCCTTGAGCCACACGTCGTAGACCGGGTGCTCCAGTGCATTGAGGCCGGGGCTCGAGGCGAACATCCAGCCGCGAAACGCGCCCACCGCCGCTTCGCCCGGACGCACTTCCCAAATATCTAAAAACGCCGCGCTTTCGGGCGTTTCTTCGGGCGGGCGTTTTTCGCAAGTGCGCACGATGATTTCCAAGGTGCCGAACCGAACCACCTCGCCCAGGTTCGCTTGCAAGGTGGTGACCCGCGCGGTGACTTTATCCAAGCCTTGCAAAACGGCGGTTTGATAAGGCTCAGCCATGGCCGCGCCGCCAAAGGCGCTCACCGTCAAAGCAAAAACCGTTAGACCGTTCCGCATTGCTTTTGTCATGCAGGCTTCACCGCTTTGAACCGCAAACGCACGTAATCGGCCACCCACTTGTTATGGGGGTCGAACAAGGTCGGCTGTAAGGTATCGCGAACCTCGTCGATCAGTGCCGGATGCTGATCTTCGGGCACGGCCTGCAAGAAGCTGCCGGCGAACGTTTCCAGCCACGGACCGATATCGCCCGGCAAGTCGGTGGGGCGACGGATCAGCGTAACCGAACGGGTTTCGAAGCCGACGCGTTGCAGCATGGCCTTGGCCGAGCTGTCACCCAGGTACGACCACGGATCGTACTGCGCCGGATCGATGCCGCGATGCATCAAGGCGTTGTAGAGCGCCATGCGGATGGTTTGAATGTTGCCCGACCCACCCATTTCGGCGACAAACCGCCCGCCGGGTTTGAGCGCACGAAAAACGTTTTCGAACACCTTCGACAGCGGGCTCATCCAATGCAGCGCCGCATTGGAAAACACCGCATCGAATTCGTTGTCGAATTTCATTTCCAGCGCATCCATGCACACGACCTTCAAGCCGCGATGCTGCGCGCCTTCGATTTGGTCGGCGCTGTTGTCCATGCCCAAAACGTCGGCCCCGCTGGCGATGATTTTCTCGGTGAGGATGCCTTCGCCGCAGCCCAGGTCGAGAATTTTCTCACCCGCCTTGGGGGCAAGGACCTGCACCACCGGCTCGCCCAACAACGACACGAAAGCCCCGTGCCGAAGATAGGTTTCAGGGCTCCATGTTTGCTGCGCTTTGATCATGAGACGGTCTCTTTGCTTAAACCTGGGGAAGACTTTCTATTTACGAAAAACACCTGTAAATATCAACCGTCATTTTTGCATTGCAGCATAAGCTTAATGGGAAGTCCTATTGGGCCGGTTCGTCGCCGCCGGTTGCGAGGAAGATGATTTCGCCAACCTGGTCTTCGAGCGAACGGAAATCCTTGGTTTTGCTGATCATACCGCCGACGCCGAGTTTCTCCGGTGCTTCGCCCGGCAACAGCATCACGTATTTGTCACCCAGCATACCCGACGAGGCGATGGTCGCGACGGTGTCGGTAGACAGCTTGATGTCGGGGCGAATCGACATCGTCACGATGGCGTCGAACGTCACCGGGTCGAGGGTGTTGGAAACCACCGTACCGACCTTGATGCCGCTGATGCGCACGTCCGAGCCCTTGCCCAAGCCGCCGATCTTGAAGAACCGGGCCGAAACTTCGTAACCCGTCACCGCCTTGATTTGAGCGGTGTTGTACGCGAAGTAGACGAACACGGCCGCCACCAGCAAAACGGCGGCGCCCATAACGGTTTCAATCGCATTGCGGCCCATGATCAGTTTCCTTGCTCTTGTGGCGTGTTCGCCTGCTCTGGGTTGTTTTGGCCTTTGCGCGCGCGGCCCTCTTCGATGATCAGGTTCAACAGTTCGCCCACGATCACCGCGCCTTGGGTGTATTCGATGTCATCGCCGGCTTGCAGATTTTTTTCTTCCACGCCCGGTTCCATCACCACGAACTTGGACCCGAACAAACCGTCGGTGTGAATCGCTGCGGCGCTGTCGGTGGGCAACTTCACCGCGTTGGCGATGTTCAACGTCACCACGGCGCGAAAATTATCGTCGAGCCGCTGCGCCCCGACCGTGCCGATGCGAATGCCGCCGAGGCGCACTTCGTCGCCTTCGAACAAGCCGTCGACGCGATTGAACACCGCGGTGACCGGATAGCTACCGACGTTGGCCTGGGCGCTGAGATCCTTGCCGCCATAGGAAAAAGCGAACAGCGCGGCCACGACCACCATCACCAGCCCGCCCACCAGCGCGTCGCGATTGTCATTGTTGCGCATGTTCAAAGCTTTCCGTTCACGGCGACCAGGATTCGTAATCGGCGCTGCTGGCGGCACGCTTGCCACCGTGCTGGTCGCTGCCTTGGGGACGATAGGCGTTGAGCGTACCCGTTAAATTGGGAATGTGCTGCGCCTGCCAGTCTTCGGGCTGGGCCGCAGCTTCGGACAAGGGCGCATCGGTGGTGTGATGAATCCAGGCATGCCATTCGGGCGGAATTTTCGACGCCTCTTTCTTGCCTTTGAAAATCACCCAGCGCCGCTCGCGACCATTGAGCTTGGTCTTGTTGCGATAATACTTGTTGCCGAATTCGTCGGAACCCACCTGCTCGCCGCTGAGCATGGTGTAAAGGTGCGTGCCGATACTGCCGATATCCATGGGTTCTGCGTCTCCACATATAGATGACTGCGCTCCACCCCCTGCTTGAAAGGAATCACCAAGACGAGTGGGCGGCACTTTTATCGCATGAGCACCCCAATCCGTCTAGGGTATCGAAACGCGACAAACGCCTCTTTTATATAAGCAAAATCGAAAGTAATCGATTCTCACCCGGTCATTTCAGCACCGCAACAGTCCCGCCCCGCCGCAGATGCGAGCCGTTCGCGCCATTTGCCGGGGGTTTTCCTAGGTCCAGCCTCGGCTTAAGCGACGCCCTAGATGAAACGGATTAGAACAACCACGCCGAGTTCAAGCAATTCCTAATGGACGCTCGACAAGGTTTTGAAAGAGCACAACATTTAGCGGCTAGTAGAGTTTTATGCACAATTTTTTGTGGTCGAAACTGCGATGATTCATTGAGCGTTAACTCGTCTTAGGCTACATATTGTGTCGCACCGTCACTGGCAGCACATTTGGTAGTGTCAAACCACCATGTCGCGCCATAGAGCCGTAGCAAACGGCCTTTTCGGGGCAATCTGGGGGGAGTTGGGGGGATGCCTCGTGTCTCCTATCCATGCACCACTGTAAGCAACCACAAGAACCTGGGGTCTGGGCTCATATGCGTATTCAGCGTCACTTCACCAAAAAAGGCCAATCGCCTTACGCCAACATCGAATTCCGTTCCACGACGAGCGAAATCCGCAATCCGGATGGCTCGATCGTGTTCCGCCTGGACGACATGGAGGCTCCCGCCGCATGGACCCAGGTGGCGTGCGACGTCATCGCCCAGAAATATTTCCGCAAGGCCGGCGTGCCTGCGGCGCTCAAGCCCGTCGAAGAAAAAGACGTGCCGGAATTCCTGTGGCGCTCCGAGCCCGACAAGGCGGCGCTGAAAAAGCTCGACGCCGACGCCCGCTCGATCAGCGAAACCAGCGCCAAGCAAGTGTTCGACCGACTCGCCGGTACCTGGGCGTACTGGGGCTGGAAAGGCGGCTACTTCGACAGCGAAGAGGACGCATCCGCCTACTTCGACGAAATGCGCTATATGTTGTGCAAGCAGATGGCCGCCCCGAATTCGCCCCAATGGTTCAACACCGGCCTGCACTGGGCCTACGGCATCGACGGTCCCGCCCAGGGCCACCACTATGTCGATTTCACCACCGGCAAGTTGGTGAAATCCAAATCCGCTTACGAACACCCCCAGCCCCACGCCTGCTTCATCCAATCGATCGGTGACGATCTGGTCGGCGAAGGCGGCATCATGGATTTGTGGGTGCGCGAAGCGCGCCTGTTCAAATACGGTTCCGGCACCGGCACCAACTTCTCCAACCTGCGCGCCGAAAACGAGCCCCTGTCCGGTGGCGGCAAGTCCTCGGGCCTGATGAGCTTCTTGAAGATCGGCGACCGCGCTGCGGGCGCGATCAAATCCGGCGGCACCACCCGCCGCGCGGCCAAGATGGTCGTGGTCGACGTCGACCACCCCGACATCGAAAACTTCGTCAACTGGAAAGTCACCGAAGAACAGAAGGTCGCGGCCCTGGTCACCGGTTCCAAGACCGTGTCCAAACACATGAACGCAGTCATGGCGGCGTGCCACGGCGGCGGTGACGGCGACGACGAAAACCGCTTCGATCCCAAAGAAAACCCGGCGCTGAAAAAGGCCATCTTAGCCGCGCGCCGCGCGATGATCCCGGAAAACTATGTCCAGCGCGTGATCCAATTCGCCCGCCAAGGCTACACCGACGTCAAGTTCCCGGAATTCAACACCGACTGGGACTCTGAGGCCTACATGACCGTCGCCGGTCAGAACTCCAACAACACCGTGCGCATCACCAACGACTTCTTGGAGCGCGTGCTGCAAGACGGCGAGTGGGAATTGATCCGCCGCACCAACGGCGAAGTGCACAAGCGCATCAAGGCCCGCGACCTGTGGGAAAACATCGGCCACGCCGCATGGGCGTGCGCGGACCCCGGTATCCAGTACGACACCACCATCAACGAATGGCACACGTGTCCGGAATCGGGTCGCATCAACGCGTCCAACCCGTGCTCGGAATACATGTTCCTCGACGACACGGCGTGCAACTTGGCATCGCTGAACCTCTATAACTTCCAAAAGCCCGACGCCTCGCTCGACGTACCGGCGTTCGAACATGCCGTGCGCTTGTGGACGGTGACGTTGGAAATCTCGGTCTTGATGGCGCAGTTCCCGTCCGCCGAGATCGCCCAACTCAGCTACGAATACCGCACCCTGGGCCTTGGCTTCGCCAACATCGGCGGCTTCCTGATGGCGGCCGGTCACTCCTATGACAGCGACGAAGGCCGCGCCATCTGCGGTGCGATTTCCGCGCTGATGACCGGTGTGTCCTACGCCACGTCGGCCGAAATGGCCGGTCAAATGGGCGCGTTCCCAGGCTACGCCAAGAACGCCGACGCCATGCTCACGGTGATCCGCAACCACCGCCGCGCGGCGCACTCGGAATCCACCGGCTACGAAGGCCTGTCGGTTCTGCCGGTGCCGCTCGACGCCGACAGCTGCCCCGACGGCGCGCTGGTCGTTGCCGCTCGTGAATCGTGGGACCAGGCGCTCGAACTCGGCCAACTGCATGGCTATCGCAACGCCCAGACCACGGTGATCGCGCCGACCGGCACCATCGGCCTGGTCATGGATTGCGACACCACCGGCATCGAGCCCGACTTCGCCTTGGTGAAATTCAAGAAGCTCGCCGGTGGTGGTTACTTCAAGATCATCAACCGCATGGTTCCGGCGGCGCTCGAACGCCTCGGCTACAGCGAAGCGGAAGTTGAAAGCATCGAACGCTATGCTTTGGGCCACAGCTCGTTGAAAAACTTCACCGGCGCGATCAATCACGCCGCGCTGAAGGACAAAGGCTTCACCACCGAAGCCCTCGCCGCGCTGGAAGTCGCGTTGAAAGACGCCTTCGACATCAAGTTCGCGTTCAACAAGTGGTCGCTGGGCGAAGATTTCTGCACCCAGACCTTGGGCATCGAAGCCAGCCAGCTCGACGATTTGTCGTTCGACATGTTGTCGCACCTGGGCTTCAGCAAGGACGACATCGAAGCCGCCAACACCTTCGTGTGCGGTGCGATGACCTTGGAAGGCGCGCCGCATTTGGCCGATGAACACCTGTCGGTGTTCGATTGCGCCAACGCGTGTGGCCGCATCGGCAAGCGCGTGCTCAGCGTCGAAAGCCACATCCGCATGATGGCGGCCAGCCAGCCGTTCATCACCGGGGCGATCTCCAAGACCATCAACATGCCCAACGACGCCACCGTCGACGATTGCAAAGACGCCTACATGCTGTCTTGGCAGTTGGGTCTGAAGGCCAACGCGCTGTATCGCGACGGCTCCAAGCTCAGCCAGCCGCTGCAGGCATCCTTGCTCGACGACGACAACCTCGGTGATGACGAAGAAACCCTGGCGGAAGCCTACAACGACAACGCCGCCGCTGCGGCGCGCGCCGAAATCATCACCGAACGCGTGATCGAGCGCATGGTCGAGCGTGAAAAGCTGCCCGACCGTCGCAAGGGCTACACCCAAAAGGCCATCGTCGGCGGCCACAAGGTGTACCTGCGCACCGGCGAATACGACGACGGGCGCATCGGTGAGGTGTTCATCGATATGCACAAGGAAGGCGCGGCGTTCCGCTCGTTGATGAACAACTTCGCCATCGCCATTTCCATCGGCCTGCAATACGGCGTGCCGCTGGAAGAGTTCGTCGAAGCGTTCACCTTCACCCGTTTCGAGCCCTCAGGCTTGGTCGAAGGCAACGAAACCATCAAGATGTCGACCTCGATCCTCGACTACATCTTCCGCGAACTGGCGGTCAGCTATCTGGCGCGCAACGACTTGGCCCACGCCAAGCCCGCCGACCTGATGCCCGACGCCATGGGTTCGGGCCATGACGAAAGCGACATGGGCATGGTCGAAGACGCCATCAACGCGGTCGAAAAACTGACCAGCCAAGGCTTCGTGCGTTCGCAAAAGCTGACCGTCATCAAAGGCGGCGCGGCGGACAAAAAAGCCAAGCCCCAACCGGCGGTCGCGGAAGCCACCCAGGCGGTTGCGGCATCCGGCGGCGGCATGCCCCAGTCGGTTTCCGGCGGCATGGCCGAAGCCGGCGGCATGATGAACGTCGAGACCACCTTGGTCGAAACCGTCGACATCCACATGGAGCGCGTGCGCGAAGCCCGCATGCGCGGTTACGAAGGGGACAGCTGCCCCGAATGCGGCAACTTCACGCTGGTGCGCAACGGCACCTGCTTGAAGTGCGACACCTGCGGAGGCACCACCGGCTGCTCGTAAGCACCGGCAGCCATCCGTAAGGGATTGCATCGCAAAAGGGGACATCGAACGTGGAGGGCCCAGGGAACGTGGAGGGGCCCTCCACACCCAGATCCAGACTCCTCCCTGGATCACTTAGAGGGCGTCGAGCGGGAAACCGCTGCGCCCTCCCCTTTTGTCCAAATGCTTTACTTCAATTGAAACGTTGCAGTTCCATCGGGCTGAGATAGCGGAACACGCTGTCTTCGTCGACGTAGGTCAGCTTGATCGCGCCTTCGTCCATCACCGGGAAGGTCGAGGCCTGATCTTCGAACATGGAAATTTCCAACACCATTTCCCGTCCCGTTTGCGGATCGCGGGCGAACCAGCTGCGCACGGGATTGACCTCGAGCAGCTTTTGGAACGGTTTGATTTGACGCTGGCTGACCAAATCGGGCGGCCCGAGGCGTTGACTGAACGCCGCCACGATGTCTTTAAAGCCGCTTGAGTTGAACACCACATAGAAGAAGTCCGCGCGGTCGTTTTCATAACCGACCACCGCCTTGCGGCCACGATAGAGCGTGTTGTGCACCGTGTCGAAATGCGCGCCGATGGCGTCCGGCCAGCGCGCCTGTTCCAAGCACACGATGCCCCAGTGGCCCTTGCTGACGCATGGCCAATCGGCCTGAAGCTGCATGCTGTCGGCGGGCAGCGCGGCGGGTTTTGGCGGCGGCGCCTTACCCAGCGCCAACGCCGCCGTGAGCACGATGCTGTCGCGCTTGGACGCGCCCGGCGAAGACGGTGCAACCGGGGCAGCTTTCACCGGCGCGGTCAACGCCGCGACCTCGGCCTGTTGCGGCGCGCGCGTCGGTTCTGTCGGCGGTATTGCGGCGGGTGTCGCAGCCGGTGTCGGCGCGGCTGCGGGCTCATCGACCTCGTCGCTGCTGAAAAAGCTGGTCATCTTGCTGAACCAGCCCGGCTCTTCTGCTGCTGCGAGGCGCTGCTCGGGCGCGGGTGTCGCCGTAGGCGTGGCCGCCTTAAAAGCGGACGCGGGTAAAGCTGGAGCGCCAACCGGTGCGGCTGGCGTTGCCGGTGTAGCTGGTGTAGCTGACGCGGTTGGATCGGTTGGCTTTTGTGTGGCCTCACCGGGCTGGATGTGCAGGGTCGATTGCGGCTCCCTCTCGGGCGTCGCCAATGGCGCCGCGGGCACGCTGGCGGGCGTGCTCGGTTTCGCCCCGGCCATGCGCAGTTGCGGCTTGCTCAGACTGACGACGGTGGGGGCTGGCGGCGATGCCGCGGCACTCAAAGACCGCGGCGGCGTGTTCACCGCAAACGGGTTGGGCCCTGGAATCTGGCTTGGGATCTGTTTGGAAGCGGCTGGCGCGGGCTGCGGCACCACGCGCGGAGCCGCCACAACCGGCGGCGGCGCGACGATGGGCGCTGCGACGGGTGGCGTGACGGTGGGCGTAACGGGTGCAGTTTGCACCGTGGAAGGAGGCGGCGTCAGCACCACTTTTGCCGCGTCTTTCGCCGCGGCGCTGCGGCGATCCATGACCGTTAACAGATAATGGGCGATATCGAACTGGCCGAGATCGACGGCGACGTCGGCGGCGCGATTGCCCAAGATGTCGGTGGCGAACACATCCGCACCGGCATTCAAGGCGGCGCGCACGCCGTTCATATCCTTGTTGCGCACGCTGTCGAACAGGTCTTCTTCGAGGCTGCCCGAACGCACCTGCGCCCATGCCGAAGGTGCGGCCACAAGGCTCGACGCGCCGACGAGCATCGCCAACACAAGCGCCGTAAACCTGAATTGCACCTTCATCGCCCGGATACTCCCTGCCCTTGTTGGCTCAAGACTTCACGTCCTATGGCCTCGATTCCCGCGTGCGATCAGTATACCCCAGCCAACATTCCCCCGCACGCCCTAGGCACGGATGGGAATTGGGCCGATTAAATGCGGTGGGCGTCGGCCCCACCATCACTGTCCGGCGGGCTCACGGGCGGATTGACCGGTTTGCGTCGGATCAAGATGTCGCCGTTTTCCAACACCACCGGCGGCTCGTACTGGGGCAGCGTTCTGATCAGCAGTTCCAGCGCCTTCATCGCCATGCGCGTCGCGCCCTCGAACAATTCCTTCGGGTTTTCGCCGCCGTATTGTGGCCCGGCCTGTACGGATTGGACACCGGATTGTCCGCCAGATTGAGCGAAAGCCGGGCTGGTCACGGCCAATCCCGTCGAAAGCCCGCCGAAAAGAACGAACGCAAACAGAGTGGTACGTGTACGCATGGTATCGACCTTCCTATGAGGTTTTCATTGGCTCTTACCTTCCCCATATAACCCAATGGAGAAATTTCACAATGGCAGCCCAGGAGATAAAGCCCATGAGCAAGCCCGAAGTCGCCGCCGACCACCCCGTCGAAGTCGTTTTGGAGATTGGAAAAAAGTACGCCTGGTGTGCATGCGGCCGGTCCAAGACCCAACCCTATTGCGACGGATCGCACAAAGGCACCGATCACCAGCCCGTGGTGTTCACCGCCAAAAAATCCGGCCAAGCCTGGCTGTGCATGTGCAAACAGACGAAAAATCCGCCCTATTGCGACGGCGCGCACAACGCCCTTGAACCGAAACCGTAAGCCGCACGACGGTTAACCGCGTCACAAAAAAGTCGTATACTCATGAGATAGTAATCAACAACAACACGACCATAAACAGGAGGTCGAAATGAAACGCGTTTGGATTCCCCTTGCCCTTTCGGCAGCGTTGGTTGTCGGTGGATGCGACACCACCCAACAAGCCGGCCAGAAAGAAACCCTCGGCGCCATCACCGGCGCGGTTCTCGGCGGTTTTCTCGGTTCTAAAGTCGGCGGCGGCGAAGGCCAGTTGTGGGCTACCGGCGCAGGCGCAATCATCGGCGCGATCGCGGGATCGTCGGTAGGTCGGTCGCTGGACAACACCGATCGCTTGATGATGGAACGCACCAGTCAGGCGTCCCTGGAACACACCAAAACAGGCGCGACGTCGACATGGTCCAACCCCGATAGCGGCCACAGCGGCACGGTTACCCCGACCAAGACGTACCAAAACGATAGCGGCACGTACTGCCGCGAATACGAACAGGTCGTCATCGTCGCCGGTGAAGAACAAAAAGCCTATGGCACCGCATGCCGGCAACCCGACGGCACGTGGCGCGTCGTCAACTGAACGAGGCGCGGCGAATCGGTTGGCTCTGAGACTTATTCGTAAGTGCAGAGATAAGCCGTGTCGTGTTCGACTTTGAGCTGAAAGCTCTGGTCCGCCGCCACTTCGAACGATGCGCCCGACGCAAAGGTCTGCCAATCCGCCGCTCCCGGCAATTTCACGGTCAGCGCACCGGAAACGACCGTCATGACTTCTTTTTTGCTGGTGGAAAATTCGTAAGAACCGGGCGCCATCACACCGACGGTGGCGGGAAGCTGTTCGCCGGCGAAGGCGATGGATTTGACGTTGCCGTCGAAATATTCGTTCACGGGAAACACGTTTTTCTCTCCAACTGGAAACACGAACTGGGTGGTCGCGGCATGTAACTCCGTGATGCCCGTTCGCGCAAGCTGAGATCGCACAAAAACCTAAAAATCTTGGATGTTTTCGATCACGTCCTTGAGCCCGCAGCTGCAGGTTTGAGAATTAACGAAATGGCTGCATTCTTTTTTGTGCTGAACGTAGCCCAACGCCCGATAAGCCACGTTTTTCAGCGTACCCGCGTGCGTGTCCAAGGCGCGTTGGACGACGATGGCCAGATAATCGGGATCAATGGGCTTGGCGACGAAATCCACGGCGCCGTTGCGAAAGCATTCCACCGCAACCGATTGGGAGTTGTCATGGGTCAAGACGATCGTCGGCGTGGTGATGCGCATGGCACGAATATCGCGCAAAACAGACAGTCCATCCTGGCCCGGCATATGGTAATCGATCAACACCAGATCGACGTCCCCGCCCAACAACTGGCGTATCACGTGTTCAGGGGATTCTGCCTCGATCACGCTATAACCGGTGGCTTTCAATACCGTTGAAAGCCACTGGCGGATATTGTCGTCGTCATCGACAATCAAGATGTTCGGCATACGCTTTCCTCGGAAAATGCCAAAACCATCTATAGTATATAGGGTGCCGCCCCACATATTTTAGTACTCTTTAGTTGTAGTCTGACACGCTGATGCGGCCATAACCAAACGGATTACATGATCTCTATCGACCAAGCTTCGACATCGCCAAGACGGCTTGTGATGTCTGCGTGCCAAGGCTAAAGTGCGCCCATTCCGTTCACCGATGATTAGAGGTTCCCATGTCCGCCACCCCCACCAACCGCGTGCAAGCCCGCTTGGACGAACTCGGCCTCACCCTGCCCCAAGCCGCCACACCGGCTGCGAACTACGTACCTTACGTGCAGACGGGCAACTTGGTGGTGATTTCGGGACAAATCACGTTGGAAAACGGTGAGCTGAAATACGTCGGCCGGGTGGGCGAGGATTTCACCACCGAAGAAGCCTACGAAGCCGCCAAACTGTGCGGCCTCAACCTCATCGCCCAGCTCAAAGCGGCGTGTGGCGGCGATCTGGACCGCGTCAAGCGGGTGGTGCGCCTGGGCGGTTTCGTCAACTGTACCGCCGAATTCACCGACCAACCCAAAGTCATCAACGGCGCATCCGACCTGATGGCGGAAGTCTTCGGCGACGCCGGCAAGCACGCCCGCGCCGCCGTCGGCGTCAACACCCTGCCGCTCGGCGTCGCGGTCGAGGTCGAGGGCATGTTCGAAATCGAATAAGCCACCCTGGTTGCGACAAATATCCTTGCGATCCGTACAACGGACTCACATCTCTAGGCCATGCCTGACGGAAGCGAACAGTTCGATGTATCGGTGGCGGAGCGCTTAAGCGGTGTTTCGCCAGACGAGTGGGATGCCTGCGCGGGGGCGGAAAACCCGTTCCTCAGCTATGCCTTTCTGGCCAGTTTGGAAGACGCCGGGTGCGTCGACGCCAAAGCCGGATGGTCGCCGCGTCACGTTCTGATCAAGGATCATAGCGGCGCGCTGCTGGCCGCCAGCCCTTTGTATCTCAAGGGCAATTCCATGGGCGAATACGTGTTCGACTGGGGCTGGGCGGAAGCTTACGAGCGCGCGGGCGGCACCTATTATCCCAAACTGATGTCGGGGGTGCCGTTCACCCCGGTGACCGGGCCGCGGTTGTTGGTGCGCGGTGACCTCGGTACGACGGTCCGTGCCACGCTCAAGCGCCAGTTGGCCGAAACCATGGCCGGTGCCGCCCAGGGTGCCGATCTGTCCAGTCTGCACGCCAATTTTATCCCCGACGCGGATGTCGCCGTGTTCAACGACGCGGGGTATCTTTCGCGCGTCGGCCTGCAATACCATTGGCACAACCGCGATTACGGCAGTTACGACGATTTTCTGGGCGCGCTGTCGTCGCGCAAGCGCAAGGCGCTGAAAAAGGAACGCCGCATCGCCACCGCAGACAGCGGGGTGCGGGTCGAACGCCTCAGCGGCGACGCGATCCGCCCCCACCATTGGGATGCCCTGTACGGCTTTTATCTCGACACCAGCAATCGCAAATGGGGCCAACCGTACCTCAATCGCGACTTTTTCCAGCTTTTGGGCGAACGCATGGCGGACCGGGTGATGTTGGTGATGGCGATGCGCGACGGCGACATCATCGCAGGCGCGCTCAACCTGATCGGCACCGACGCGCTGTATGGCCGATACTGGGGCTGCATAGAGGACGTGCGCTACCTGCACTTCGAAGTCTGCTACCATCAAGCCATCGACGCCGCCATCGAACTGGGTTTGGCGCGGGTCGAGGCCGGGGCCCAGGGTGAACACAAGATCGCGCGCGGCTACGTGCCGGTTCTGACTCATTCCGCCCACTTCATTCCCGATCCCGGGTTTCGCCGGGCGGTGGCGCAGTTCCTCGACCAAGAGCGGCGCGCCATCCACCACGAACGCGAATTGCTGCACGAAGAAAGTCCCTATCGCCAGGGCGAAGGGCTTTGATAAGATCGGCCATGGCGAATTTTTACAAAATCACCGTGGTGGCGATGTTCGGCGTTGTCGCGCTCGCCAGTGTGGCGGAGGCCATGGCCATCAACCGCTGTGCGCGCATCTTGCGCGACGCGGCGGGACGCGAAACCGTCTACAACGCCTGCCAAACCTGCATCACCGTCAAGGTCGAACGCAGCCGCCCGGGGCAAAACCTCGGCACGCCCAATCAGCGCGATTTCAACATACCCGGCGGCACCCACCAGCTGCTGTCGTTTCGTGGCCCAGGACTGACGCGGATCGTCACCGAAAGCGCTTGCCCCACAGCGGGTGCGCCCGCTGCAGGCCCCTCTGCAGGCCCCACGGGGCAATAACGTCGTGCGCTAGCGCGGCACGGTAACGATGGCGTTCTGCTCGTCCAACGCGGCCAAAACGCCTTTCCAGCCGTTTTTACGCGCTTCCTGGCGCGCCCCATCGAAACCGAGGTGACGGGTCAGCAAAATCGCCAATTGATGGTTGGCGTTGAATTTGCGGCCCATATAAACGTTGATGCCCATAATCATGTCCTCCGATCAAGCTGTGTGCCAGGCGGGGGAAGAGAGGCGGCTCGCATCTTTTGTTTTAAATCAATGTACTGAGAAATACTTCTCACACATTTGATGAGACGAAACCGAACATCTCCCCCTTTGCTTAACGCAAAAGGAGAGATGTTTGTGAAGTTCATGTCGGAAATTAACTGCGGCACAAAAGCGACGACGGCTTCAGATCACTTCACCACCGCCGGAACCGGCGAGCGCCCGGCCTTCACCGGCAGACCGCCCTGTCCGTCTTGAGAGCCTTTGGGGCCGCCTTTTCCACCCTTGGGTCCGCCGCGTTTTTTCGGCGGCGCCTTGGGAGCGGGTTCGGGATAATCGAACGCGATTTTGCCGTCTTCGACCTTGACCCGCGCCACGCCGCCGTTGACCAGCGCACCGAACAACAATTCTTCGGACAAGGGCCGCTTGATGTGCTCTTGAATGACGCGGCTCAAGGGCCGGGCGCCGAAGTTACGGTCATAACCCTTCTTGCCCAGCCACACGCGTGCCTCGTCGGTCAGTTCGATGGTGACGTTGCGCTCGCCAAGCTGGACTTCGAGTTCCATGACGAACTTGTCCACCACTTGGCTCATGACTTCCGGCGACAGGTTGGCGAACGGGATGATGGCGTCCAGACGGTTGCGGAATTCCGGCGAGAACATCCGCTCGATGGCTTCCTGGTCGTCGCCTTCACGCACCGTGCGCTCGAACCCGATGGCCGCCTTGGCCAGATCCGCCGCGCCCGCGTTGGTGGTCATGATCAACACCACGTTGCGGAAATCGATGGTCTTGCCGTTGTTGTCGGTCAGCTTGCCGTGGTCCATCACCTGCAACAGGATGTTGAACAGGTCCGGGTGGGCCTTTTCGATTTCGTCCAACAGCAAAACGCAGTGCGGCTGCTGATCCACCGCGTCGGTGAGCAGACCGCCTTGGTCGAAGCCGACATAGCCCGGCGGCGCGCCGATCAGGCGCGAGACCGAATGGCGTTCCATGTATTCGGACATGTCAAAGCGCACCAGTTCCACGCCCATGGTCATGGCCAGTTGACGCGCGACCTCGGTCTTGCCGACCCCGGTGGGACCGGAGAACAGGTACGAGCCGATCGGCTTGTTGGGTTCGCGAAGACCCGCCCGCGCCAGCTTAATAGAGCTTGAAAGTGCGGTGATGGCCTGATCCTGACCATAAACCATTGACTTAAGATCACGTTCCAAGTTCTTGAGAACTTTGACATCATCGCTTGAAACACTTTTCGGTGGGATGCGTGCGATCTTGGCGACCACGGCTTCCACGTCCTTTACCGAAACGTTCTTTTTGCGTTTGCTTTCGGCCACCAGCATCCGCGATGCGCCGACCTCGTCGATGACGTCGATGGCTTTGTCGGGCAGCTTGCGATCGTTGATGTAGCGCGCCGCCAGCTCCACCGCCGAACGCAGCGCAGCGTCGGTGTAATGGACCTTGTGGTGCTCTTCGTAATAGGGTTTGAGGCCGCGCAGGATCTTGACCGTGTCTTCGACCGAAGGCTCGTTCACGTCGATTTTCTGGAACCGGCGCACCAGGGCGCGATCCTTTTCGAAATGGTTGCGGTATTCCTTATAGGTTGTCGATCCGATGCAGCGCAGCGCCCCCGCGGCCAACGACGGCTTCAAGATGTTCGATGCGTCCATCGACCCGCCCGAGGTCGCCCCCGCACCGATCACGGTGTGGATTTCGTCGATGAACAGGACGTTTTCGTGGGTGGCTTCCATTTCCTTGATGACCGCCTTGAGGCGTTCTTCGAAATCGCCGCGATAGCGCGTGCCGGCCAACAGCGCGCCCATGTCCAAAGCCCAGATTTTGACGTCCAGCAGCACTTCGGGCACGTCTTTTTCGACGATGCGCCGCGCCAAGCCTTCGGCGATGGCGGTTTTACCAACCCCCGGATCGCCGACGTAAAGCGGATTGTTCTTGGTACGGCGGCACAACACCTGAATGGTGCGCTCGATCTCGTCGCTGCGCCCGATCAACGGATCGATTTTGCCCTCGGCGGCTTTGTCGTTGAGGTTGACGCAGTAGGTCTTAAGCGCATCTTCGCCCTTTTTCGCCCCGCCCTCTTCGTCTAGATCCTCGTCTGCGCCGGTGACCAGACGCTCTTCGGACGCGCCCGGCGCCTTGGCGATACCGTGACTGATGTAATTGACCGCATCCAGTCGGGTCATATCCTGGTCTTGCAGGAAGTAGACGGCATGGGATTCGCGTTCGGAAAACAGCGCCACCAATACGTTCGCGCCGGTGACTTCTTCGCGGCCGGACGACTGGACGTGGATGATGGCGCGCTGAATCACGCGTTGAAAGCCGGATGTCGGCTTGGGGTCTTCCAAGCCGTCGAGCGGCGGCAAGACCAACTCGTTTTCGAGGAAATTGATGACATCGTCGTGGATTTTGTCGAGATCCACATCGCATGCGCGCAGCACCGAGACCGCATCCGGGTCTTCGATCAGCGACAGCAACAGGTGCTCCAGCGTGGCGAATTCGTGGTGGTATTCACCCGCGATGTTGAGGGCGCGGTGCAAGGACTGCTCTAGGTTTCTCGACAACATCGTCGTTCACTCTCCGCTGTGCGTCCGTTTGATCGGGGCGCTGTTTTTATGAGGTTGCGTATCTTTCGTCTTCTTTATTTAGGCATCTTTTTCGATTGTGCACTGTAAAGGATGCTGATTTTGGCGCGCCAAGTCCATCACCTGGGCGGCCTTGGTTTCGGCAACCTCATAAGTGAACACGCCGCACACACCGACGCCCTTTTGGTGCACGTGCAGCATGATCTGTGTGGCTTCTTCCTGGGTTTTGTTGAAGATGCGCTCCAAGATATGCACCACGAATTCCATCGGGGTGTAGTCGTCGTTCAGCATCAAAACCTTGTACATGGACGGTTTTTTGGTCTTTTGCCGGGTTTTGAGGACCAGCCCCGTATCGTGGTCGTCGTCACGACCGCCGCCGCTGCCGCCGGTCTGGCTCATCAGAAAACTTCTGCTCACGTGTTCAAATCTCCGCCGTCCGTGATCTTGCGCCGACATGGCCAGGGAATCACCTCAACCGTCAAATCATAGCGCGAACGAAGGGGGCCGTAAATTCGGCCCCCTCGATTGTTCACCAAGAATTTGGGGTGTGGGGGGGCCGATCACCACCCCCAAATGCGAAAAAAGGTTCAATTCTTCTCGTTAACCGGCGCGGCGGCGGTTTCGGCCTTCAGCAGGCCTAAGTCATCGAAGATCATGAACATCGACGGCACCATCAACAACGCCAGCACCGTGGCGCTGAACAGCCCGAACGTCAGGCTGATCACCAGCGGGATCAAAAACTGCGCCTGGGTACTGGTTTCCATCAGCAACGGCAGCAATCCGGCAATGGTGGTCAACGACGTCAGCATGATGGCGCGAAACCGGTCGCGCGCGGCCTGGCGGGCGGCATGGGCGACGTCTTCGCCTGCGGCCAAGCGTTCCTTGATGAACGCCACCAGCAAGATGTTGTCGTTGACGACGATGCCCGCCAGCGTCGCCAGGCCGACCATCGACGGCATGGTCAACTCATGGCCCAGCGCCAAATGGCCCCAGATCACGCCGATCACCGCCATGGGGATCGACATCAGCACCGCGACGGGTTGGAGATAGCTTTTAAATTGCAAGGCCAACACCAAGAAGATGCCCACCAGACCGATCAGTAGATTGGTCTGCAAGGAATTGCCGGTGGCCGCCGTTTCCTTGTCTTGGCCTTGGGACGAGAAACGAATGCCCGGATACTTTTCCTTCAATTGGGGCATGAACTTGGCTTTCATCGCCGCCATCAGCTCGCGGGCGTTGGCGACATCAGTGTCGAGCTTGCCCTGGATGGTCACGGTGCGCGCCCCGCCGACCCGGTTGATGCGCGAAAAGCCCCGCGTTTCCGTGATGTCGGCGACGGCGAACAACGGCACCTGACGGCCATCGGCGGCGGTGACGGTCAGTTCGCGCAGGTCGTTCAACCCTTTCAGGTCATCGCCCGCGACACGCACCACCACGTCATAGGTCTCATCCCTCGCGGCGATTTCCAAATTGGTCGAGCCCTGCACCGCGGCGCGGACCTCGGCGGCGATGGCGCGCGACGTCACGCCGAAACTGCCGGCGCTGTCTTTCAGACTGATCTGGTATTCCGGCTTGCCCGGACGCAGGTCGTCGCTGAGATCCAACACGCCCTTGAACCCGCGCAGCCACGTTTGCAGCTCGACCGAGGCCTTTTTCAGTTGATCGAGGTTGTTGCCGTGCAGGCGCACGTCGATGGCCTTGCCCGCGACGCCGCGTTCCTTGTCGGTGAACTTAAAGGCGATAACGTCGGGCACCGCGCCGGTGAGTTCGCGCCAGCGCGCCAGCATATCCACGATTTTGCCGTTGCGCTTTTCCGCGCGCAGCAAGTCGGCGCTGACGGTGGCGATGTGCGGGCCGCTTTCGAACGCGTCGATGTTGGTGTTGTATTGAATGGTGACGTTTTGCACCAACCGTTGCCCGCCTTTTTGGTGTGCCGAATATTCGTCGTCGACCTGTTTGAGCGCCGCGTCGACCAAGGCCACCACCTCTTCGGTGCGAGCGAGCGGCGTCCCTTGGGGCAACAGAATACGCGCCTGAATGGTGTCACTTTCCAGGTCGGGGAATGCTTGGTACTTGAACAGCCCCGCTGGAATGGTCGCCACGGACACCAGCACCACGCCCAAAAGCGTGCCCACCGTCAGGTACGGCCGGGCGATGGCGCGATCCACCCACGGGCCGAGTATATTGTCGCGCAGGGCGCCAAACTTGCCTTCCGCCCAGCGCTGCACGCGGTTGCGGTCGTCGCCGTGGGCGCTATCGACGGCATGGCGCAGGTGCGCGGGCAGGATCAAAAACGCCTCGATCAGGCTGACCGCCAAGGTGATCACCAAGATGATCGGCATGAATTTGAGCACCGCCCCCATCTTGCCCATCATCAGCCCCAGCGGCCCGACCACCAAAATGGTGGTGACGAACGACGCGAACACCCCAGGCAGCACTTGGCGCGTGCCGTCGACCACCGCGTCCAGGGCTTTTTTGCCCTTGCGCGCCTGGGCGGCGATGTTTTCGGCGATGACGATGGCGTCGTCCATCAACAAACCGATGGCGACCAACAACGCCACCATGGTGATCATGTTGATGGAATAGCCCAGCGCGTTCATGGCGAACACCGCGCCCAAGAACGACACCGGCAAGCCCATGGTGACCCAAAAGCTAAAGCGCAGGCTGAAAAACGCCCACATCACTAAAAACACCAGCACCAAGCCCATGGCGCCGTTTTCCGTCAACAACCGCAGACGGTCGCGAATGTTGGAGGTGGTGTCCTGGCTGATATCGAAACGTACCCCGCGCGGCGCGGCGGCGCGTTCGCGTTGCAGATTTTCCTGAATGGCGGTCATCACCCGCAAAGCGTCTTGGTTTTCAGTCTTCGACACTTCCAGCAACGCCGCGCGTTGACCGTTGAACAAGACCTTTTCTTCCGGCGCGTCGAATTCGACGTGAATGCGCGCGATGTCGCCCAAAAACACCCGCCCGCCCGCGCGGCTGGAGGTCACAACGAGGTTCTTGAAATCCTCGACCACGCGCCGCTGGCCGGTGAAGCGCACGATCCAATCACCGCCTTGGGCCTGCATCACCCCGGCGGGCAGATCCAGGCTTTGGCGTTCCAGCGCGGCGGTGACGTCGGAAATGGACAACCCGTACCGGCGCAGCACCTCTACCGGCAGCTCGATGGCGATGTTTTGATCGGAAAAGCCCTTCACCACCACCTGGGCGATGCGGCCGTCGCGCTTGATGCGGTCTTTGACCTTTTCGGCATAGGCCTTGAGCATGCGCGGTTCCATGTCGCCGGTAATGGCGATGGAGGCAACCACGGCAGTGCGCTCCAGCTTGATCACCGACGGCGACTTGGCCTCGGCGGGAAAGCTGGTGATCGCTTCGATCTGCGATTTCACATCGTCGTAAAAGGTGCCCAGGTCCGCGCCTTCGCGCATTTCGGCAACGCCGATGGCGACGTTCTCACGCGCATCGCACCGCACCTCGACCAGGTCGGTGACGCTTTCGAGTGCGTCTTCGATGCGCTGGCAAACCGCGTCCTCGACCTCGGCCGGGGTCGCGCCGGGGTATGCGACACGAATTTCGACCTCGGTCGCGGGTATGGTCGGAAAGGTGTCGCGCTGCAATTTCGGCAGCGCCGTAAAACCGAGAATGAGGACCGCCGCCATCATCAGATTGGCCGCCGTCGGATGCTGCGCAAAATAACGGATCATGGCGACGGCCTACTGCTTCTGGCGTTTGGACGGATCGGGTTGTTGCCCGGTCGCATCCGCGACCAGCTTCATTTTAGTTTTCTTGTCCTCGACGGGATCGAGCAACATGCCCGCGATGGCCGGCACCAGATCGCTGACCACCAGCAGACTGCCGGGCTTGAGCCCCTTGGACAGAACGCTGAAACCCGCCTGGGTGAAGGCGACCTCGACCGGCTGTATGACCAGTCTGTTGTCTTCGCCGACCACATAGACCTTGCCTTGTCGCACCGCTTCGGCGGGCACCGCGAGTTGCCCTTCGATCGGCGCACCCTGCAGTTTGACCTCGACAAAGGTGCCGCGCACCAAGGGCGGGCGCTGGCCGGGGCTGGCTTGCTGGTAGGGATCGGCAACGCTGGCGACGATGCCCACGGACTGCGTCGCGGCGTCGATGGTGCCCGACACCCGCGTCACCTTGGCCGGCCATTCGACCGTATGGGTACCCGCATTCAGGCGAATCGTCGCGTCCAAGCCCAACGCGCCTTGCATGGGCGATAGCGCCGAAGGCGTGCCGCCTTGGGCAATTTGTCGCCCGGCGATCAGCGGACGCAGTGAACCGATGGGAAACTGTGCCTCGACCTCGGCCATGTCCGTGCCGTCGCCTTGGAACAACGTCTGCCCCTTGCTGGCGTACTGCGCCAGATCGGCGTTGACCTGGGTGATGCGCACGTCGAACGGCGCGGTGATCAGGGTGTGGCTCAAATCCAGCTCGGCCAATGCATATTGCGAGGCCAGGACCTCGCGGTCGGCGGCGTTGACGGCCAAATTGTTTTTCAGGTTCTGCACCTGAGTTTCGCCGCTCAACATCTGGCGTTCAGCGGCTTCGAGGCTGGTTTTCGACACCGCGCCCTTGGCGGCCAGTTCCTTTTTGCGCGCATAATCGTCGCGCAACAGCTTCAGATCCCGCTCGGCGATGGCCAGGGAGGCTGCGGTGGTCTTGTCCTTGATCTCGGACGCGCGCATCTGCGCGTCGATCTGCGCGCGGTTCAGGCGGTAGCTGGCCTCGTCGATGCGCAGAACCTCCTCGCCCGCCGCGATTTGTTTGCCATTTTCCAGATTGGGCGAAACCCACACGATCGGCCCCGCGACTTCGGCCACTGCGCTCCACACCCGCCCGGGTTGGGCAGCGCCATAACCGGAAACATGCGGCACGACATCCAATTTGGACACCTTGATGACGCGCACCTTGGCAGCGCGCTCTTCTCTGGTCGCTGGTTGCGGCCCCGATTTGATCATCGTGGCCGCGAACAACGCCGCAATGCCGATCAGTACCGGCGGGACAATCCAAAATTTTTGAGGCAAAGCACGCATGACGTCAGAACCCTATCGCAGAACCGAAACAAGATTTGTACATCGTGGCCTTGGGAATTTTTGAAAGCAATCACAATTGCGTAACCGAATGTTTCAAGACGCAAAAAAGGCCCGGCGGAAAACCACCGGGCCTTTCGAGTTGCTGCCCAAACAGGGAGGATTGGGAGCCTTGGGAGCTTTAAGCTGCGGTCTTGGCAACGAAATCGTTGTAGACGGCGCCGAACTGACCGCTGAGCGGTGCGCTCACGTCGCCAGCAACCTTCAGCGCGGTCTGGCCGATGGTGGTGCTGGTTTCGACGGCGGTTTCGAAGCCGGCCTTAACCAGCTTGGATTGTGCCGAGGTCAACTCTTCGGGGGTTTTGCAAGCGCTCAGGGTCTTGGCGGCTTCGCTGTTGAAGCGAACCGCGGCCTTGGCAGCCTGGAAGAACAGACCGTTGAGTTCCTGGAAGCCGGCGACATAGGCTTCGCCAGCTTTCACAGCGGCGTCGAAGTTTTCACGGCCGGGGAAATCCATGCCTTCGAAAGCTTTCGCGGCTTGGTTCTGCTCGGTACCGGCTTTGATGGCGGCGTCGAGGCCGTCTTTGATCATGTCGGCGGTGGCTTCAAAATTTTCGGCAACAGCGTCGATGGCGCTGATTGCGGGATCGGCTTTTTTCTTTGCGGTGCTCATCACTCATCACTCCTAAACGGGATACGGGCTCTTGATCGCCGGAACTTCTACCCAAAGCTACACTTGGCGATATCAGGACCCGATGTGCCACACGAGTCCGATTTACAGGTTTAATTTATGCTGCACCGCAACATTAGTCAATGATTATTTTGCAGTGCACAATTTCTTCATAAAAGGTCCACATGCCCGTCATGTTTCGCTCGCCCGACGTGAGCGCGCACAAAATGATGATCCATTGCGTTGAGTCTTAACCAATTTTTAGACCGAAGCGGGAGAGAATCGGACATGAACGCAGTTGGGGGCATGCTTTCCACTTGCGGTCGCGCCCGGTTTCCCGCACAAATAGTGGGTTCCCGGTTTAAAACAGGGCTTTAAGGAGGCGCGGTCGAACGTCGCCCCACACCAAACGAAGCCCCGGTCAGAACTGCAGATAAAGGGAAGAGCGCGCTTTGAGGAGCCATACGGACGCCGACGCGCCCACCGCCGGACCCGCCACCGGGCTTGCAACGGGCCACACCTGGGGGATGCCTTTCAAGATGCCGCGATCGAGCGCTGCGTTTGCGCTGGCGGCACTCGTGCTGTTGTTGGCGACCCTGTTCAGCCCCACCCTCGCCCACGCCAAATACGCTTCGCTGGTGATCGACGCCAAAACCGGCGAGGTTTTACACGAAATCAATGCCGATACGCGCAATTACCCCGCATCCCTGACCAAGATGATGACCCTTTACATGGTCTTCGAGGCCCTGGAAGACGGCCGCCTGCGCATGGACGACCGTATCATGATGTCGCGCCGCGCCGCCAATCAACCGCCGTCCAAGCTGGGCCTCAAGCCTGGCCAGACGCTCAGCGTCGAAGACGCCATCCGCGCTCTGGCGATCAAATCCGCCAACGACGTCGCCGCCGCCGTGTCCGAACACTTGGCCGGCACCGAACGCCAATTCGCCCTGTTGATGACCGCCAAGGCGCGCACCTTGGGCATGACCAGCACCACTTTCCGCAACGCATCAGGCCTGCCCCACCGCGCCCAGATGTCCACCGCGCGCGACATGTCGAAGCTGGCGCGCGCCTTGCTGATGCACTTCCCCCATCGCTATCATTATTTTTCGGAATCCGCGTTCGAGTATTCGGGCAAGACCTACAAGACCCACAACCAGTTGCTGACCAACTACGAAGGTACCGACGGCATCAAAACCGGCTACATCCGCGCCTCGGGCTTCAATCTGGTGGCATCGGTGAAACGCGGCGAAAAACGTCTGATCGGGGTGGTGTTCGGGGCGAAAAACTCCACCACGCGCAACAACCACATGGTCAAGCTGCTGGACAAGGGCTGGTCCAAGGTCGATCCGCAGATGGCCGTCGCCCAAGCGCAAGGCAAAACCGAATTGAAAACCGCCGCCAATACGCCAGCCAAATCGCCGAACCGCCCCTCCACCACCACGACCGACAGCAGCGCCAAGGCCGTCTGGGGCGTGCAGATCGGCGCCTACAAGGCATACGACCCGGCCTATGAAATCGCCGTGAAAGCCGTGAGCTTGGCGCCCAGCTACTTGGCCGATGGCGACATCACGGTGGCGCCCTTGGAAAAGAAAAACGGCCGCGTGCTTTATCGCGGTCGGGTCATGGGCATCAGCAAAACCCAGGCTTACCGGGCGTGCAAATTCCTGAAGCAGAAAAAGTACGGCTGCATGCCGCTGAAAACGACCGAGCACTTGGAAGTCGCGTCGTTGAATTAGTCTGCAAATTTAATTGTAAGCTTTGATTTAGCCGAGATCGGGCGCGCTCACGTCGCTGGCGACGAGTTGAGCACGCAAGAGGTCTTTCAGACGCTCGAGCCCCTGCTCGGTCTCGCTTTCGCAACGCGCCACCAGCACCGCCTGGGTGTTGGACGCCCGCAACAGCCACCAACCGTCTTCGGTGCTGACGCGCACGCCATCGATCTCGTTGACGGAAATGCCGGTTTGCGTTTTCAACCGCACCCGTACTTCTTCGATGATCTGAAACTTGCGCGCTTCGGAACAGTCGATGCGAATTTCCGGGGTGTTGATCATACGCGGCATGGCGTCGTACATGTCGGCCAGGCTTTCGGCGCTCCCGGCCACAACGCTGAGCAACCGAACCGCCGTATAAACCGCATCGTCAAAACCGTAATAGCGGTGCTTGAAGAAGATGTGCGCGCTCATTTCGCCCGCCAGCGGCGCACCGGTTTCCTGCATCTTCGCCTTGATGTGGCTGTGCCCGGTTTTCCAGATCATTGGCTTACCGCCCAGGCGCTCGATCTCGTCGATGAACACCTGGCTGGCTTTGACGTCGGCGATGATGGTCGCGCCGGGTTCGTCCGCCAGCACTTCGCGCGCGGCGATGACCATGATCTGGTCGCCCCACAGCACCCGGCCGTGGCCGTCGATCACGCCGATCCGATCGCCGTCGCCGTCGAAACCGAAGCCGAGATCGCAATTGTGCTCCGCCACCAAGGCCTTCAACTGGTCGAGATTCTTTTCCACCGTCGGGTCCGGGTGGTGGGCGGGAAAGGTGCCGTCGATTTCAGCGTTGATCACATGGTGGGTGCCGGGCAAGCGCTTGACCAGATCCGAAATGACCTCACCTGCCGCGCCGTTGCCGGGATCCCACGCCACGGTGAGTTCTTTGTCGCCGCGGTAATCTTGGAACACCCGCGCGACATAATCTCCGAACACGCTGAGTTCGCGGGCCGCGCCATTGCCGTCGACGAACGCGCCCGAGGCCGCGACTTGGCCCAGTTTCTGAATGTCTTCGCCGTAAAACGATTTGCCGCCGACGGTCATCTTGATGCCGTTGTATTCAGACGGATTGTGGCTGCCGGTGATCATCAAGGCCGCATCGACGCCCTGGGTCGCGCCGGCGTAATACAGCATCGGCGTCGGACCACGCCCGACGCGCACCACATCGATGCCGCTATTGATCAAGCCGTCGACCAGAGCCGCTTCCAGTTCGGGCGAACTGAGCCGTCCGTCATATCCCACCACACAACTGCGACCGCCCTTGCCCGCCAACATGGCAGCGAACGCCCGACCGATGACGAACACATCCTTGGCCGTGAAATTACCCGTGGTGATGCCGCGAATGTCGTACTCGCGCAATATTTCAGGGTCGAGGGTGCGTGCGTCCGAGTGGCTCATGAACTCAATCAGCCTTTTACATTGCGACCGATGCAGTGGTAATCGAACCCGGCTTCGGCCATTTCGGCAGGCTCGTAAATGTTGCGCAAGTCGACCATGACCGGGGCTTTGAGCAACGCTTTCACGCGGTCCAAATCCAGTCCACGGAACGCATTCCATTCGGTGATAATGGTCAAGACGTCCGCACCATCCAAGGTCGCGTAGGTGTCTTCGCACCACTCGACGCCGGGCAACATGTGCTTGGCCTCTTCCATGCCTTCTGGGTCGAATGCGCGCACACGGGCGCCCGCTTTGAGCAGCGCGGGAATGATGTCGAGGCTCGGCGCATCGCGCATGTCGTCGGTGTTGGGTTTAAAGGTCACGCCCAAAACCGCCACGGTCTTGCCGTCTACCGAACCGCCACAAGCGTCGATGACGCGCGCGGCCATGGCTTTTTTGCGTTTGTCGTTGATGTCCACCACCGCTTCGACGATGCGCAAGGGCGAACCGACATCTTGCGCCGTGTGCACCAACGCCAAGGTGTCTTTGGGGAAGCACGAACCGCCGTAACCGGGGCCAGCGTGCAGAAACTTCTTGCCGATGCGACCATCAAGACCGATGCCCTTGGCGACGTCGTGCACATCCGCGCCGACCTTTTCGCACAGATCGGCGACTTCGTTGATGAAGGTGATCTTGGTCGCCAGGAACGTGTTGGCGGCGTATTTGATCAGTTCCGAAGAGGTCCGCGAGGTGAACAGGATCGGCGCTTCGATCAGCGACAGCGGACGGTACAACAGACGCATGACCTCGCGGGCACGTTCGCTGTCGGTGCCGATGACCACCCGGTCGGGATGCGTGAAATCGGCGATGGCGGAACCTTCGCGCAGGAATTCGGGGTTGGAAACCACATCGAAGTCCGCATCGGGACGGGTTTCGCGGATGATCCGCTCAACCTCGTCGCCGGTTCCGACCGGCACCGTCGATTTGGTCACCACCACGGTGTAGCCGTTCATGTTTTCGGCGATTTCCTTGGCGGCGGCGTAGACATAGCTCAAATCCGCGTGGCCATCGCCGCGCCGCGTCGGGGTGCCCACCGCGATGAACACCGCATCGGCGTTTTTCACCGCATCGGCCAATTCGGTGGTGAAGGTGAGGCGTCCAGCGTTGACGTTGGTTTCGACCAGATTGTCGAGACCCGGCTCGTAAATCGGCATCACGCCGTTTTTGAGCATCTCGATCTTTTTTTCATCTTTGTCGACGCATGCCACATCAACGCCGAATTCAGAGAAACACGCCCCTGAAACCAAGCCGACATATCCGGTGCCGATCATTGCTACATGCATCGTTCAAATCCTATTTCTGGTAGTGAGCCGCAGGGACGAATCCCGCACGCCGCATAGGCTTGAGGCTTTTTAGGCGATGGCCTCACGGCTTGCAAGGAAAACAGCCTAAAGGTGGCTCTTGAGATAACTGCGCAGATCGCTCTCGTGGTGGGAGCGTTCGAGGCCGAACGCCACGTTGGCCTCGACGAAGCCGTTCATGGAACCGCAATCGAAGCGCGTGCCGTCAAACCGCAAGCCGTGAAACGGCACTTCGCCGATGGTCGCAGAAATGGCGTCGGTCAACTGGATTTCACCGCCCGCACCGGTCACTTTTTTGTCCAAATGCCCGAAAACCCGGCCATCGAGGATATAGCGCCCAATAATGGAAAGCGTCGAGGGCGCGTCTTCGGGGGCGGGTTTTTCAACCAAGCCCTTGGCCGAAACGATCTCCCCGTCGTCTTGATCCACATCCAAGATCCCATAACGGCTGGTCAGGTCGCGCGGCACCTCTTCCACCGCGACGACGTTGCCGCCAAAACGGGCGTAAACATCGACCATTTGTTTCAGGCAGCCGGTTTTGGCCATAATCAGATCGTCAGGCAAAACCACCGCGAACGAGCCATCGGAAACGAATTCGCGCGCGCACCACACTGCGTGACCAAGGCCTAAGGGCTCATCTTGATAGCAAAACTTGACCTGCCCCTCTGGCAAGGTGGTTTCCGCGACGATTTTCAATTCCGCCGTCTTGCCGCGTTCCAACAGCATGCTTTCCAACGCGTCGTTGGCGCCGAAATGAGATTCGAGAATCGCGCGATTGGTCGGGTTGGTGACGAAGATGAACTCGGTGATGCCCGCTTGCTGCGCTTCCTGCACGGCGTATTGAATCAGCGGCTGGTCCGCGACCGGCAGCATTTCCTTTGGGATTGCCTTGGTCGCAGGCAGAAACCGTGTACCCAGCCCGGCAACCGGAAACACCACTTTTGTGATCGCTGTCGTCATGTGTCTTCCATATTGAATGGGGCCTTTGTGCCATAGACATGAGCCTTACGCAATAAGCCCCGCGGCCCGGGCGCGCTGGGCCACGCCGACGGTCAAGAACATCTGCAAGACGATGAACGGCACAAAAACCAAAATGCGCAATGCCCCGTCCAAGTGCACCAACAGCAGTGACCCCAGTCCCTGCAATGTTCCGATGATCAGATAGATCGACGTCACCCGCGCATGGCTGAGGCCCAGGCGGTTCATCAACTGATAGAGATGACTGCGGTGCGCCTCGGTAACCCGCTCGCCCGCCCGCAACCGGCGTATAAAGGTGTACACGGTGTCCCAGATGTAGTGAAAAAACAGCAGCGGCATGACAAAATATGAAACGTGCGAGGCATCAAAACGCCCCGCCATCACCGCCAACACGGCCAACACGAAGCCCAGAAACTGGCTACCGCTGTCGCCCATGAAAATTTTTGCCGGTTGCCAGTTCCACAACAAGAACCCCAGCGACGCCCAAACGATGATGACGCTGACCAGATAGATAAAGGTGCTGCCTTGCGAAAAGGTGATGGCGGCGAAAAAGCCCGCCGCAACCACCGCCGTGCCGCCGGAAATGCCGTCGATGCCGTCCATGAAGTTGAACGCGTTGGTCAGCCCGACAATCCACACCAGTGTCAGCGGGTAGGCCAGCCAGCCCAAATGCCAAACGCCCACCACCGGCAAACTGATCTGATCGACCACCACGCCCAAGGCCATCACCGCAATGGCACATGCGATTTGCAGCAACAGCTTGGCGCGAAAGCTCAACCCCGAAAGATCGTCGACGATCGACACCACCGCAATCAGCAACGCGGTCGCGCAAAAGGCCCAGAAATAGCTCTGCGTGAGCACCGGATCGTCGCCGAACACCCACAGCCCGAGCAACCCAACGAAAAAGGTCGCGACGATGGCGATGCCGCCGGACCGTGGGGTGGGCCGGGTGTGCGAGGAGCGTTCATTGGGCACGTCGATGATGCGCACGCGCTTCATCAAAAGCCACGTCAAGAACGCCGACAACGCACACAACGCCGTGCCGAAGCCAAGATGGGATAGGAATGCTGAAAACGTCATAGGCGTTTTGTGCCACAGCTCTCAGGCGTTGTCACTTCTTCACCTCAGTGGCCCAACAACACGTCCTTGGCGCGGTTGATCTGCTGGGCCAGATAATCCGAACCGCCCTTATCGGGATGCAGGTTGGACATCAAGCGGCGATGCGCGGCTTTGATGTCGGTTTCGCTGGCGCCCGGCTTCAGGCCGAGGACCTTGTAAGCCTCTTCCCGCCCCATGGCGCCCGGGTCGGCGTGGGCGGACGTGTGGCCCTCGCCGCCTTGATCTTGGTTGCGCCATCCCGGTTCGCGGCGATCGAGATAACCTTCGACCACCCGCGCGCTATCGGGGTCGGCTTGAGCCTCGCGGTAGAGGTCGAACAATTCCTCGCGGTTCAGGCTTTCCAGTGCCCGGCCCATAAAGCGCCCATCCAAAACCTGGCCCGAAACATGACCCGAGGCATGATCGAGGTGCATCGAAACAAATCGCGTATGCACGTCGGATCCCTGTCCCGCGCCGGGATTGCCGCCACCACCCGGGGTTTGCCAACCGCCACCGCCCAGCCCCCCACCAAGTCCACCACCCAAGCCGAACAAGCGCGCGAACATCTGCGCATATCGCAGGCCTGTGAACATGCGCAAGAACCACATCAAGATCGCCGGCAACGCCGCCACCGCCGCCCACAACCGGCCCGTCAGCGCCAGCCACGCGACCACCACCACCACGACCGTGAAACCGATCCACTTCAATCCCTTCAGCAGCGTTTTCGGCGACGTCGATACGTACCAGCGCGACAGCAAAATCATCGCGATCAACAGCGCGATGCCGAGGATGAAATAGGAAATCATTGGCCACCTCCGCGCATTTGTTCGGTGATGCGCAAGATGTCGCCGCCTTGCACCTTGGCGTATGCATCCAAGGCGCCGCGACCGCCCGCAGCGAACACCGCCACGGCGCCGAGCAGCTTTTTCAGCATTTCGGCGCTGCCGGCGTCAAAGCGCGCATAAGCGCCGCCGCTGAGCTTGGCGATGTGGCGAAAGGCGCGCTCAGCATGGGCATCGAAGCCTTCGTGAAAGACGAACACCGGCACGCCCAGCAAGCCCAGTTCCCCCGCCACCTGGCCGACATGGTCGATATTTTCTTCGAAACAATCGCCGACGTAGACCACGGCGCGCACAGCCGAACGGGTGGCTTCGTTGCGTGCGTGCTTGAGCACCTTTTCCACCTGGGTTTCCCCCGCCAGGCAGAACACCTTGCTCATCAAGCGATGGATGTCTTGGGCGCTGGACAGCCAACCGGTGACCTTGAATTCGCCGAAACCGCGAAAAAACGCCAACTGCACCGCCAAACCGCCGATGTCGCGGGTGGCTTCGAACATCTCGCCTTGGATCTGTGCGGCCATGTCCCAGGTGGGTTCGCGCGACGCGGTGGCATCCATGGCGAACAGCAAGCGACCGCCCCGGCCGCCCGCGAACGGCACCGGGGTCTTGTTCAGGTCGTCGAGAAACGCATCGATCGCTGCGCCTTTTGACGCCGATGTCGGCAGATGGTTGTCGTCGTTCGTCATCTCGTCAGCTGACCGCGACGGCCCCGCCAGCGCCGATCATCAAGCCGCCCGCACCGCGGTGCAGGTTCTTCACCGCGCGGTTGGACCGAAACAGCGCACGGGCTCTGGACGCCATCCACGCATAGCCCGCCATCACCGCGAACAAGGTCACGCTGACCACCACCGCGGCGCTGATCAGGCCGCCGGTGCTGAGCGCGCCGAGATCCATGAACGCGGGCAAAAAGGCGACGTAGAACACCACCACTTTGGGATTGCCCAGGGTTAGGCTGAGGCCGGATAAAAAGCTGCGTCCGCCGCCGCGTTCCGGGGTCGGCGTCAAACCGGTGTCGACGTGCTTGGCCGAACGCCACGTCTGAATGCCCAAATAAATCAGATACAGCCCACCGGCGATTTTCAGCAACCCGAACGCCGCGCTGTATTGTGTGGCGATCACGCTGAGGCCCAACGCCGCCAACACCAAATACACCAGATCGCCAACGATCACGCCGACGATAAACACCAACGTGGGGCGAAAGCCCAGCGCCAAGGCGCGCGCGACGATGGCAAACACACCCGGTCCCGGGGTGATGCCCAGCACGAAAATCGCGACGACCAGCGCAAGGGCGCTTTCGATGGACATGATAAACTCCTCAGCTCGTTCGGGTTTAAAACAACAAGCTAAAGATAGTCTCGGTTTTGGCGTTAGGAAAGCTTGATCGCCTCGACCAAGGCGCGCACTTCCTGGCGCGCTGCAACGTGGGACATGCTCAGCGCGCTTTCGCCCTGCACCTCGGCCACGTCCATCAGCGTCAGGCCCTGGTGGAACAGTTCGCGAAAGATCACCCGTTCGGAAAAGCCCGGCACGGTGCGAAAACTGACGCGTTTGGCCAATTCCGTCACCAGACGCTCGATTTCGCGTTTGTTTTTGCTGTCGGTGTGGCCCATGCGGTTGCGCATGACGATCCAATCGGCGGCTTTTTGCCCACGCTTGGCGCGCACCAGCCGCTGCTGCCACACCAGCTCGGCATAGTGGCTGGGGCTTTTGATGGTCATGGTGGCGGGATCGATTTTCGCCAACACGTCCAAATCGATGAAACTGTCGTTGATCGGCGTGATCAAGGTGTCGGCGAACGAATGGGCCAGGCGCGACATGGCGGTATCGGACCCCGGGGTGTCGACGATGACCACGTCGGCGGTGTCGCCGGCATCTTCGAACACGCCCGCCAATAGCGCCTCGATGCCTTCTTCATCACCACCACCGTCTTGGGGACGCAAGGTCAACAGTTCCGGCATCGGCAGATTGAGCCCGGTCTTGTCGATATGGTGCTGGCGATTTTCGAAATAGCGGCTGATGGTGCCCTGGCGCGCATCCAAGTCGATGACCGTGACGCGTTTGCCCAACCGCAGCAAACCGACGGCCAAATGCATCACGGTGGTGGACTTGCCACTGCCGCCTTTTTCATTTCCGATCACGATCACATGTGTCTTCATGCGGCGCACTTTAGGGCCGGGCCTCGACGTTGGGAAGAGCTTCCGAATTGGCGTTGGAATACCTGCGCTTTCCCCCTCATCGCCCAACCCTGTGCAAAGGAAGCCGTACCATCAAACGTGAGAATCGGATAAAAGGGATAAAAGGATAAAGGGGCTTAAGGCTTGAACACGAAAATAAAGGCGGGATTGGCGGCCGCGGCGTTTGCCCTGTCCGCCCTGGTGATGCCGGTTCAAAGTCTGGCGCAGGGGCCGCTCGGCCCCGGCGATGTGACGATTGATTTTCGCGAAAGCATGCGCCAATGGGTGCAGGCCATCAGCGCCTATGGCCGCAGCCTCAACCCCAATTTCATCGTCATTGCCGAAAATGGCCTCGATCTGGTCAGCAAGCCAGATCCCCAAGACGACACCCTGCTGTTCCCGGCCCAAGCGTACATCCGCGCCATCGACGGCGTGCTGCAACCCAATCTGACCAGGACCTTGCAGAGTGCCGACCCTAAGGAAGACCCCGCCGTCACCACAGCGCGCAACCGGCTGATCGCCAACGCCGCGACCGCGAAAGCCATGGGCGTCGATATCCTCAACCTCGAATTCTCCACGAAACCTGACGAAATCGACAAGCTCTACGCCGCCAGCGCCCAACAAGGCTTCACCCCGTTTGTCGCCGCCAGCCCGGTGCTGGGGCGCATTCCCGCCCATCCGCGCGCGGCCTACAACGCCAACCCGACATCGTTGAGCGACCCGACCCAGGCGAAGAATTTCCTCTACATCGCCCATTCCCAGGGCTTCGGCGTCACCCGCGATTTCGTCCAGGCGCTGAGCGGCACCAACCACGACATCGTCATCACCGGTGTGTTTCACGGCCGCGCGCCGCTGAGCAAATTGGATGTGGAGCGCCTGAAGTACAAAAAACTCGGCGCGCGCCGGTTGGTGTTGGCGGAACTCGATATCTCGACCGCGGCCACCTACGACTATTTCTGGCAACCGGACTGGACCAAGGGCTCGCCCGCCTTTATCGACTTGGCGGTTCGTGAAGACCCCGACCGTCACCGCACCCACTATTGGGACCCCGCATGGCAAAGCGTGCTGGTCGGCGGCACGGCGTCGTATTTATATGGGATTTTCGACCTTGGATTCGACGGCGTGGTGCTCAAAGGGGTCGACGGCTGGCGCTACTACGAAAGCGGCGGCGAAGAGCAATAAACCCCTATCAAAGCTCCAATTCGGCTCGTTTCGCTTTGGTCAATTTGGCTGAAATCAGGGCGTGGGCGTCATCGATGTAACCGCGCAGGTCATCGTCGCTCATCGCGTCCGGGTTTTGCACCTGAACCCATTTGGCGCGCGCCAGATACGGCGCGGGTACGATGCCGTCTTGACGGCGCAAGATGTCATAGCTGAGATCGCTGCATTTGAAGCTGATTTTGGGGTGTTCGTCGTCGTCCGACGTGCTTGGCCCCCAGTCCGAACAAATGGCGAAAATTTTACCGCCGACTTTCCAGACAGACGCATCGCCCCATTGCACCACATGGGTCACGGACTTGAGTGACGCGCAATAGGCGTCGAAGTCTTCACGCGTCATGCGCCAGGCCCTCGGGCTTGAAACGGCGGATCAATGGGTGACGGTCAGCACCGTTTCGATCACGAATCCGTCTTCCGGCGGAAACCGTTTGGCGATTTTAGAACGGGCCTCGGCTTCGGTGGAAGCGACCACGTCTTGAGTGTGAACATCTGCCCAATGATCTTCGAAAAAGGAATGGCTCCGGTTTTCTTTGACCAGGGCGCGTACGGCCTTGTTATAGAACTTCACCAGAAAAACCTGGCTCAAACTGGGATTCAACATCCCCTGTCCCCTTCTTCACGCTCTAACCGCCCTAGATGCGCTCTGCTCAGCGACATCACGAAACGTTGCCCGTAGTGTTAGCCCGCATGGCTAACCGCATTTCCGTGGTTTCCGCTCACACCGGAAAAACACGCACCACAATTGTGGTCATAAATCGTTAACAAAGCTTTTCAACAAGTCAAAGCGTTTCGCCAACTTGCTGATCATTAAGTATTCGAAGTGTTGCTCTTTGGAAACACTTTCCGCACCGCCCTTTCACAGCACCGGATACCGAACGTCAATCCCTATAGCCGACAACCAAATTTAGGGAAACGCAGACCGTGATCGACGTGAACCAATTTCGCAACAAAGCCGTGCAGCCGGTGCTCGAAACCTTGGCGGGGTGGAATGCGGCGATGAATTCACCAGCGGCGGAAAATCTGCTGGTGGGAACCGCCGTACAGGAAAGCCACCTCACCTATCTGGCGCAATTGAGCGGTGGGCCGGCCTTGGGCGTCATGCAAATCGAACCGGCCACCCACGACGATGTGTGGACCAACTACCTCGCCTACCGCAACGATCTCGCGCAGATTGTCCTAGAGCTGTCGGCGGGCAACAGCCGGTCCGCCGACCAACTGCCCTGGAACATGGGCTATTCCATCGCCATCGCACGGCTGGTTTTTTGGCGTCAATCCGCGCCGATGCCAACGGATCCGAACAATCTCAACGCATTGGGGCAGTACTGGAAACAACATTACAACACCGCCGGCGGTGCCGGCACGGCCGATGAATGGGTCGAAAACTATCAAAAATACGTGGTGGCCTCATAAATGCAGCACAACGAATAAATATACTTTTCTTACCCCCATTTCTCTTTATGGTGGATCAACACAGGCTACCATAAAGAGAACCCGTCATGACTGCTCAATCGAAATTATCATATTTTTTCAAGACCGCCGTGCTTGGTCTGTTGACCATGACCGTGCTCAGCGCTTGCCAAACCAATTCGCGGGCTGGCAAGGGCGACCTGACCCTCAGTGCCAGCACCAAGCAAGGCCTGCAGAGCTACATGGACAAAATGTATCCGACGATTTTCGCCGCTTCGACCAATGGCCGTGGGTATTCTTATTTTTACTGTCAAAGCAGCAAATGTCGCGACACGGTCTCGACCTATCAAAACGTACTCGACAACTGTGAAAAACGCAGCAATGCGCCGTGCCGACTTCTGGCCATCAGCCGCCGCATCGTGTGGCAGAAAGACAATGGCGAAGCCTATACATTGGATGAGTTGAAAGCCCACCTTCCTCAGGACCGTATCAATATGGATGTCGCGACCTTGGGCGCATTGGCATTGTGCAAAACAGGCTACGACCCCAAGCATCGCGATTGGTATCTCGACACCACGGCTGCGCCATACGTTTCCGAAATTCAGAAACGCGGCATGAGCAAGGAATTCTGCGCCAACCTGATTACGGCTAAAAATTAACATGCTTGCCAACGGGCAAATCCGTTGTCCGTTGGCTGAACTTAGGTACGACAATCGACCTTGCTGACCAAGCCTGCACGGCGCAAGGCTTGGCCGTAGGCGACGTAATTTTTCCGTGTCAGGGGCTGGTTAAGTTGTTGCTCAGGCTTGGAAAAACGCCGTAACGGCTCGAGGCTGGGCACGATCGAGGTATTGACCCGTCCGCGTCGATCAGAACCTGCCGAGACCACGCCGACCACTTCGCCTTGGGCATTGAGCATCGGCCCGCCGCTGTTGCCGCCCAGGGCGATCTTCTTGCCTGGCAGCATCTCATAGATGGCCCATTCGTCGCTGATTTCCTTGATCCGGGCTCGGCCGTTTTGACGGACCATCCGCGAACGCCCCAAATTCACCGCATAGCCCGCACTGGCCTTGCCTTTGGGATAACCGAAGAAATAGCCCACGTCGTTCACCTGCGCCAAGTTAGATGCCAGAACCAGTCCCGGCTCGCCTTGGGCGCTGTCCATGATCGACACGTCCTTGTCCTTCAACGCCCGCCAGCCACTGACCGGTACGCGGCGGAATTTGCCATTGGACGTTTCTTGCAAGAGGTCCAGCCGCTTGCATCCGTCGGTGACGTGGGTCGCCGTGGCCCAATGGCCGTCGCGCGACAAGGCGAATGCGCTGCCGGTGTAGCGGCTGTTGGCTTTGGGCGGAGACGGTTCGATGAAGCTGTCGTTCAAGCTGATCGGAATCGCTTGCGGCTGCACGTCCAAGGCCGCCTGTACGACCAAGGGATTGCGCAGCGTCGCGCCTTCGGAATTGAACAGCATCTGCTCGCCCAACCGGGCGAACAACGCGACAAACAATACCGTCAGCAATATCCGGTCGATCTTGCGCATGCTCAGACCTTATCCAGAGATCGCCGCAGATAGGAACATCGCCAGCGCCATGTTGAAGCTGAGCAGCACCCAGGCCGCGCCCATTTCACCGTTTTCGATGCGCGTCGAAAGGTCGCGCAACACCACATGCGCGGCGGCAAACGCCACCAGTTGTAGAACCACGACGATCAGGCCCCACAGCAAAATGTCCAATTCGTTGACGCTGGCCGCTAGCGAAAACGCCAACGGCATCGCCATGCCGATCACCACGCCTGCCAACGACAACCCTGCGGCTGCGTTGTTTTCGCGCACCAGCTTGAATTCGTGGTGGGGCGTGACCTTGACGTAAACGAACACGCCGAAAATGAACAAGCCGAGAGTCAGCCCCAAATGCACCAGCAGAACGGGAAAGCCGACCTGAATGGTTTGCCAAATGTGTTCCATGTCTATCCAGTCATTTTGCTTTGATTACAGCGCTAAATCATTTCAAAATGAGTAGGCATTTTTTCGACCGAAAGCAATGTTCCATGGAAAGTCGAACTTACCGCATTGGGGATATGATCTTCACCGAAGGCGATGCAGGCGAGGAAGCCTACCTGATCAAATCCGGCGAAGTGAAAATCACCAAAATCGCCAAGGATGAAACGCCCCGCACCATCGCCACGGTCAAAACCGGCAACATCATCGGCGAAATGGCGCTGATCGACGACAAGCCGCGCGCCGCATCCGCCATCGTGTTGGCACCGACCGAGGTTTTGGTGGTTTCCAAGGAGGAATTTCAAAAGCGGTTGAGCAAGTCAGATCCCGTGATCAGTTTGTTGATGCAATCGTTCACCAACCGCTTGCGCCAACAGGCCCAGCAAATCATCGAGTTGCTGTCCTAATCCCCTTGTCGACCATAAAAAAACCCCGGCTCCAGATTTGGAACCGGGGTTTTTGATTGGTGGGCTCTGTGAGATTCGAACTCACGACCGTTCGATTAAAAGTCGAATGCTCTACCAGCTGAGCTAAGAGCCCCCAAGGCACGGAATCCAGACACGCTGGCGGGGTGCGGGGCGGAACTTAAGGCCCGGGGGCGTCCGGGTCAAGCCCCTGTCGCGACAAAAAGAAACTAATTTTGCATAAACTTCTATGCGGCCTTATTCGTCGTCGAAACGCTGGTCCAACCGCGCCGCCACTTGGGCCGAAACGAAATGGCGCACATCCCCACCCAGACGCCCGATTTCCTTGACGAAGCGACTGGAAATAAACTGGTTTTTGTCAGACGCCATCAAGAACACGGTCTCCAATTCGGGGCTTAAGCGCGAATTCATGCCCGCCATCTGGAACTCGTATTCGAAATCAGATACCGCGCGCAAACCGCGCAAGATGACGCTGGCGCCGACATCGGCGACGAATTCGACCAACAAATTGTCGAACGGACGAACCTCGACGGTCACGCCCGCTTGCAGCTTGGAACTGGCCAATTCGGCCTCGACCATGGCGACGCGCTCATCCAACGTAAACAGGGGCTCCTTGCCCGCATTGACGGCCACCGCGACGATCAAGTGGTCGACCACCCGGGTGGCACGGGTGATGATGTCCATATGACCGTTGGTCGGCGGATCGAAAGTACCTGGATACACGCCGGTGCGTTGCTTGGCTGAGGACATGAGGGGAGGCTCCGTTATTCGTCTTGTGCGTCGCCGGGATCTTCAACGCGATCCTCGGCGGGGGTTTCAGAAGCGTCATGAGGTCCGCTTGCGGCCGTGTTTTCGCCGCTGTCGCCCTCGTTACCCTCCGCAGTATCCATGTCCTCGTCGTCCTCGACATCGCTCAACCGGGTGACGGACACCACATGTTCACCTTCGGCGGTCTTAAACAGCGTCACGCCCTGGGTGTTGCGCCCGGCGATACGGATATCGACCACCGTGGTGCGGATCAACTGACCGCCGTCGGACACCATCACCAACTGGTCTTCGCTTTCCACCGGGAACGAAGCGACCACGCCACCGTTGCGCTTGTTGGTTTCGATGTTGGTGATGCCTTGCCCACCGCGACCGGCGATGCGGTATTCGTAGGCCGAGGTACGTTTGCCATAGCCGTTTTCGGTGATGGTGAGGATGAAGTCCTCCATCGCCTCCATCTCGGCGAAGCGCTCCTCGGACAAGCCCAGTTGGGTGGGGTCGGTGATCAGGTCTTCGCCAACCTCGCCTTCACTGGCACCTTCGGCGCGACGCCGCGCAGATTGGACCTTAAGGTACGCGTCGCGTTCCTCAGTCGAAAAATCGACATGGCGCAGGATCGACATGGAAATGACTTCGTCGCCCTTGGCCAAGCGCATGCCGCGCACGCCCGTAGAGGCGCGGCTGGCGAACACGCGCACGCCTTTTTCGTTTCCGGCCTCGTCTTTCTTGGAAACCGGGAAGCGGATGCACTTGCCGTTCTTGGCCGCCAACAGAACGTCGTCGTCTTCCGTACACACCTGCACGCCGACCAGACGGTCGCCCTCGTCCAGCTTCATGGCGATCTTGCCGTTGGCCATGACGTTGGTGAAATCCGACAGCGAGTTGCGGCGCACTCCGCCAGAGGCGGTGGAGAACATCACGAACATTTCGTTCCAGGTGCTTTCGTCTTCGGGCAACGGCATCATGGTCGAAATGGTTTCGCCTTGTTCCAGCGGTAAAATGTTGACCATCGCCTGACCGCGCGCGGTCGGCCCGCCCAACGGCAGTTTGTAGACCTTCATCTTGTAGACGATGCCGGTGCTTGAGAAGAACAACACCGGGGTGTGGGTGTTGACCACGAACACCTGGCTGACGAAATCCTCGTCGCGCATCGACATGCCCGAACGGCCCTTGCCGCCGCGGCGCTGAGCGCGATAAGTCGACAGCGGCACGCGTTTGATGTAGCCGGTGTTGGTCACCGTCACGACCATATCTTCGCGCTGGATCAGGTCTTCGATGTCGTGTTCGAATTCGGCCTCTTCCAAAGACGTGCGGCGCGGGGTGGCGAACTGCTCGCGCATTTCTTCAAGCTCAGCACGCAGCACTTCGTAAAGCCGTTCGCGCGAACCCAAAATCGCCAGCAATTCCTTGATTTCATCGCCGAGGGCGCGCAGATCATCCGCGATCTTGTCGCGTTCCAGACCGGTCAAGCGGTGCAGGCGCAGTTCCAAGATGGCGCGCGCTTGCGTTTCGGACAGTTTGTAATTGCCATTGGCGTCGACCAAACGGCCGGGCTCGTCGATCAGTTCGATCAACGGCACCACTTCACCCGCCGGCCAGTCCCGCGCCATCAATTCTTCGCGCGCCACTTGCGGATTGGGGGCCCTGCGGATCAAGGCGATCACTTCGTCGATGTTGGCGACTGCGATGGCCAGACCGACCAACACGTGCGCCTTGTCTCGCGCCTTGCCAAGCAAGAAAATGGTGCGGCGGCGGATGACCTCTTCGCGGAAATTGACGAACGCCTGAAGGATCTCTTTCAAGTTCATCAACTGCGGGCGGCCACCATTGAGCGCCAGCATGTTGACGCCGAACGAGGTCTGCAACGGGGTATGCTTGAACAGTTGGTTCAGCACCACCTCGGCCATCGCGTCGCGTTTGATTTCGACCACCACCCGCACGCCGTGACGATCGGATTCATCGCGAATGTCGGAAATGCCTTCGATCCGTTTGTCGCGCACGCACTCGGCCATGGTCGCGACCATGCGCGCCTTGTTAACCTGATAGGGCACTTCGGTGATGACGATCGCTTCGCGGCCCTTGGCGCGTTCCTCAATCTCGGTACGTCCGCGCATGATCACGGAACCGCGTCCGGTGTGGAACGCCGAATGAATGCCCTGCTTGCCCATGATCAGGCCGCCGGTCGGGAAATCGGGGGCTTTGACGTACTGCATTAGGCCTTCGATGGTGATGTACGGGTCGTCGATCACCGCCATGCAACCATCCAACACCTCACCCAGATTATGCGGCGGGATGTTGGTCGCCATACCCACCGCGATGCCGCCTGCGCCGTTGACCAACAGGTTGGGGAACCGTGCCGGCAGAACCTTCGGTTCGCGCTGGGTGTCGTCGTAGTTGGGTTGGAAGTCGACGGTGTCCTTGTCGATGTCGTCAATCAGCGCGTGAGCCGATTTGGCCATGCGCGCTTCGGTGTATCGCATCGCGGCAGCGCGGTCGCCGTCCATCGAGCCGAAATTACCCTGACCGTCGATCAGCGGCAGCCGCAACGAGAAATCCTGCGCCATACGCACCATCGCGTCGTAGATCGCGCTGTCGCCGTGGGGGTGGTATTTACCCATGACGTCACCAACGATGCGCGCCGACTTGCGGTACGGCTTGTTGGCGTCGTAACCGTTCTCGTTCATCGCATGCACGATGCGCCGGTGGACCGGCTTCAAACCGTCGCGCACGTCGGGCAGAGCGCGGCTCACGATCACGCTCATCGCATAATCGAGGTAGGAGCTTTTCATCTCCTCTTCGATGGCGATGGTTTCGAATCCTTCGGCTGGCGAAGGCGGCGGCGTGGGCGATTCGGACGTCAAAGAATTATCCTTGCAAAATCAATACATTAACATAAGTCAAAAGCGGCCTCTTCAGACCGCCTTCCGACCCGGAAAATCTAGCATTTCGGGGGGGGGAAAACAACCTTATGACGGCTTTGTAACGATCATTCATTCCCCTTCGGATCGGGCCTGCAAACGACACGAAAAAAGCCGACAGGATTGACCTGTCGGCTTTTTCGAGTTGACCTTCGAAACGAAGGTCCCCTCCCCCGAAATTCATAGCCCTAGAACGGGATTTCATCGTCCAGATCGGAACCCGGAGCGGGACCGCCGCCACCGCCGCCGAAGCTGTCGCCGCCGCCGCTGGAGCCGCTGTCAAAGCCGCCACCTTGGCCACCGCCATAACCGCCACCGCCACCGCCGCCTTCGCGACCGTCGAGCATCGTCAGGGTGCAGTTGAAGCCCTGCAGCACCACTTCGGTGGTGTATTTTTCAACACCGCTTTGATCGGTCCATTTGCGGGTTTGCAGTTGGCCTTCGATATAAACCTTGGAGCCCTTGCGCAGATACTGCTCGGCAATGTTGGCAAGGCCTTCGGAAAAGATCACCACGCGGTGCCATTCGGTGCGCTCTTTGCGCTCGCCGGTGTTGCGGTCTTTCCAGCTCTCGGACGTCGCGACGGACAGGTTCGCGATCTTCTTGCCGTCTTGGGTGTGGCGCACCTCCGGGTCACGCCCGAGATTGCCGACCAAAATCACTTTGTTCACACTGCCTGCCATGAAGCCCCCACTGTCTTAGAAAATCGCTCTGGAAATCGCTTGGAATCGTCGCAGCGGACTCTACACGCAAAGCCAGCCCCATCGCCAGGATTTTTAGCCGTCCGTGCCACGCTCCACCGCACCGGCGGGCGCTGGCGTGCATCATGATTTACGCTGATTGGAGCCTTTGAACGGTTCGGCCTTGATGCGCCGGTCGGGACCGAAGTATCCGCCGCCCTCGACCATGGGACGGGGGTTTTCCATGACGCTGACGATGCGCCCCAACAATGACTGTGCGGAAATGGGTTTGCCGAGAAAATCGTTCACCCCCGCGTCGCGGGCTTCTTCACGCAAGCTGGTTTCCGTATACCCGGTGACCATGATGATCGGCACCGAGCGGCTTTCGCTTTCGAGTTGGCGAATTTGACGCACGCATTCGACACCGTCCATCCCCTCCATCTTCCAATCAAGGACGACCAGATCGACGCGCTTCGATTTATCGGGAGCGTCAAGAATTTCAAGCGCCTCGATTCCATCGCGCGCTTCTTCCAGCTTCGTAATGCCCAAAGCCTGAAGGATCGATCGGATCAGTGTGCGGAAATGCACGTTATCTTCAACAATTAAAATATTGAACTGCGTGATATCTACGGAAACCATATCCCCCCACATCGGCGCCCCCGCCTATAACGGCGAGCTACAGCATATCGAGTTCCACCACGCGCCGAAAGGAAAAATAACCGCACACAGTGTAGTGCATATCCCTACAACAACCCCAAGGCTTCGAGGTCCCGGGCCAATTCAGGCGGCAAGTCGGCGGCCTCATCGCCGCTGGAATCCTTAGGTGCCTTGGCAGGGGCGAGATATCGCCACCCTTGAAAGGCGCGATGGGGACGATTTTGCGTCGCCACCAATTGCGGGTCCAAAACGATCGCGCAACGCCGCCCCCCTTCATCGTCGACGTAGCTGTCGAACGCCACCAGTTTCTGGCGGGCGCGGATGGCCCCTTTGATGACCCAATAGATCGAACCGCCGTCGAGCAGTTCCGCCTCGCGCTTAGGCTTCATGCGGGTGAAATGACGCGGGTTCGCCGACAGCCCTTGGGCCTGAAACTGAGCCATGCGCTGCTTTTGCAGTTGTGCCAGATGTTCGAAATCTTCAACGCCGACCGCCAATTTAATCAGGTGGACTGTCACAACGGCGCGCCTGGGTCGATGGTTTCGGATTCCGTATTGCGCCGATCCGCGCCACGGAAAATCGCGTTCATATGGCGACGGCGGTCGGGACCGAAGAAATCGTCGGAACGAATGAACGGCCGGGGTTGCGAAACCACCGCGTGCAGACGCAAATCGAGAATTTTCGCCGACAGCGGTTTGGCCACGTAATCGTTGGCCCCGGCGTCGCGCACGGCGATAATTTCGCCCAGATTGGCATTGCCCGACATCACGATGATCGGGGTGAAGGGGTCGATGCCGTCGTGACCGCCGCGAATTTTTTGCGTCAGTTCCAACGCCCCGACGGGGTCCATAGCGGTGTCGGCGATCACCACGTCACAGGGCAAATCGTGCAACGTATCCAGCGCTTCCCGACCGTTGCGCGCTTCCAAAACCTCGGCGACGCCAATTCCGCGCAACAAGATATCGCGGATGATCTCGCGCAATTGAGAATACGGATCCGCGACCAGCACGCGCATCGCGGAGATGCGATTTTCAGCTAGGCTCATGCTTTTGGGGGGCATGGTGCGTGGCTCCTATCCCTTCCTCGGATCTTGTTTTTTCATTTCTATTAGAGTTCAGCATCCGCCGGGCGAAATCAAGGGGGCAAATCGGTCCCCCGCCATCAAACCAAGCTACATCAGCAGCCATGCCCCAAGACCTAAGAACACCATGAAGCCAACCACATCTGTGACCGTGGTGAGAAAGACGCTCGACGCCACCGCCGGGTCGATACCGTGACGGTCCAAGGCGATGGGAATGATTGCGCCGAACAAGCCCGCCACGATCATATTGACGATCATCGCCAGACCGATCACCACCCCCAACCCCGGGGTGCCGAACCAGCCCCACGCGACGACACCCATCAACACCGCGAAAATGATGCCATTGATGCAGCCGACCAGAATTTCCTTGCCGATTTGGCGCATGGCGTTGGTCGAGGTCAGCTCTTTGGTGGCCAGCGCACGCACAGCAACGGTCAGCGTCTGGGTGCCCGCGTTGCCACCCATCGACGCGACAATCGGCATCAGCACCGCCAACGCCACCACCTGTTCGATGGAACCTTGGAAAAAGCCGATCACCACCGACGCCATAATGGCAGTGAGCAAGTTGACGAACAGCCACGAAAAGCGCTGCCGGGTGGTATCCAACGTGGCGGAATACAAGTCGTCCTCTCGCACACCACCCAGAGCCAGGATATCGTCCTCGGCTTCTTCATCGATAACGTCGACGACGTCGTCGATGGTGATGATGCCGACCAAGCGGCCTTCGTCGCCGACCACCGGGGCCGAGACCAGATCGCGTTGACGAAACAGAAACGCGACTTCTTCCTGGTCCATGTCGACCGGTATCAGCTTCATGCGTTCGTGCATGATTTCGGTCACCGGCACCGGGCGCTTGCTTTGCAGCAAGGTGCTCAACGGGATGGTGCCGACCGGCTTATGGCGTGGGTCGACCACAACGATGTCATAAAACACGTTGGGCGTTTCCCATTCGTCCTCATCGGCGATTTGACGCATAAAATCGATGGTTTCACCGACATTCCAAAACTGCGGCACGGTCATCACCGCGCGCTGCATCAATCGACCGGCGGAATATTCGCGGTAGGCCAGGCCTTCTTCGATCAAGGTGCGGTCAGCGGCCGGAATGGCGTCGAGCACCTGGAGCTGCTCGTGCGCGTCCAGTTCGTCGATGATGCCGATCGCGTCATCGGTGTCGAGGTCGGCAACGACTTCGGCCATCGCATCGAGACCGATGATTTCAACCACCTCTTCGCGGACGGTTTCGTCCAACTCGGTGTAGAAATCCGCGTCCAGCACATCGTAGGCCGCAAGCATAAGGGCGCGGCGCAGATCGGGGCTGAGGCGTTCGACCAAATCGGCGGCATCGGCGAAGTGCATATGCGCGACCAGTTCGCGCACCCGGTGGATCTCGCCGTTTTCCAATGCCTCGACGATTTCATCGACGTCGCCGACATGCAGACCGTCGTAGATTTCACTGGGATCGGAGGCGCTGTCCGGGGCCGCATGCGCCAGCATATCCTCAAGCTCGGTTGGCTTGGCGGATTCGGCTGGGCGTTGATTTTCTTGATTTTGATCGCTCATCACGACCTCCGCCAGCGACTTGGCCCCGCAAGGCTGGGTGAAAAAAGTGCTCTCGACGCGTGTACGCTCGAAGCGCGCGTCGATTTGGCACCAACCTAGACAATTCCCACCCCCACCGCAACAGCCGCCCGCAACAAGTTGGCCCAAGAAAAAAACCGCCCCGCTCGCCCAGGGTGGTTTTTGATTGTGCTGCGGTCGAGAAGAAACCGAAGGGTTTCCAATCAATTAGCCTCTAAGCCGCAGAAGCCGTAGACTTGTGAGCCTTGGAGCGATAACGCTTCAGACACAATCCCGCCCGGTGGACGGGGAATGAAACGCAGAACGTCCCCTACGTTACGATCTTGTAGGTCAGCGTGTCGGCCTTTTCTTCGCTGACGAGATCATCATCGATAGCGTTCTGCCTGACCATGTCGAACATGGCCTCTTCCGTGATGATATTGTCAAACATATCAGCGTAGACCTGATAAGTATGAAGGACCTTACCATCTGCGTCTCTGACTTCGATACTCGGCATCTTGTGCTCCTAGAAATGATCCGCGGATCATACCGATAACCCGACCGACCAGGAAGCCCCCTCGTTCAACGACGGCATGTTTCCGGGTTTGCAACATCCAGGGCTCAAGCGGATGTCCCTAACCTACTCTGATGATTGAAGATGATCGTGGGTGAGGTATGATATGACACAACAAACCAAGCCTGAACGCCTGCCTATCGGCGCCAAGGCTGCAATTGAGCGAAGAGACTTAAAGGACTGCAATGACCTCCTCCGAGAAAATCGACAAGACCGCCAAAGCCCTCATTGAGCACCACGGCGCAGAGGGCGCTCAGGACTACTGCGAGGATCGCGTGCTCTATCACGACAAGTCCAAAGAGATCGACGCGGCCAACCTGTGGCGAGCGATCGGCAAAGCCGTGAACGCGCGCATTGAAGCCGCGTCTGATTCCGATTAAGCGATCCACCGCAGTTTTAAACAAAAAAGCCCGCCCCGAAGGGCGAGCTTTTTAAAACTTGGTGCGGTCGAGAAGACTCGAACTTCCACGGGATTATCTCCCACAGCGACCTCAACGCTGCGCGTCTACCAATTCCGCCACGACCGCATAAGGTATTTACGTGACGACAACGCCATCCATCGAAGGCGTTGCCTGAGGGGGGAATAGCAAATACTGTCAGCCCAAGCAAGCAAAGACACGCATAAGCGCGAGAACAAATTTAAAATGCCCGAAAACAAAGACTTACCGGCGGTCGAATGGCGCGTTTCCGACGCCCTGGTTGCTTATGAGGACGCCCGGACCTTCATGGAAACGCGCGTTGGCGAGATCCGCGCCGAAACGGCAAGCGAAATCGTGTGGCTTTTGCAGCACCCGCCGTTGTACACGGCGGGCACCAGCGCCAACCCCGGCGACCTGTTGGATGGCGAACGGTTTCCCGTGTTCGAGGCCGGTCGCGGCGGGCAATACACCTACCACGGCCCCGGTCAGCGGGTGGCTTACGTGATGCTCGACCTCAAACGTCACGGCAGCGATGTGCGCGCCTATGTGCATATGCTCGAAGAGGTGATGATCCGCGCCCTTGCCGCGTTCGGCGTCACCGGCGAACGGCGCGAGGGCCGGGTCGGCATCTGGGTCCAACGCGGCGGCGGCAAAGAAGATAAAATCGGCGCCATCGGCGTGCGCGTGCGCAAATGGGTCAGCTTTCACGGTCTGGCGCTGAACGTCGCGCCCGACCTGAGCCATTTTTCCGGCATCGTGCCGTGCGGCATCGCCGAACACGGCGTCACATCGCTGCAAGACTTAGGCGTCGAAACCAGTCTGGATGAAGTCGACCGGGTGTTGCGACAAACTTTCGAAGCGGTATTCCAACGCCAGACACAGGATGTCGAATGATCCCCCTTTATCGCGTTATCGCGCGTGGACGGGGCCATCAAACATGCGTATGATTCGCCGCAACTTGCGGCACGGGAATATGTTTATGACCTTCCCTTTACTTTCTACGGCCAAACAGTGCGCTGCGATTGCCATGACCGCAGCCATAATGGCTTTCGGCATTGGGGCTAACGCAAGCGTGGCCAACGAATCCATGACGCTTCGCGCACCGTCGCACGACGTGGTTTTGAGCATCGAGGGTAAAATCAGCAACACCAACGCCAACACCGAACCACGCGCAGATTTCGATCTGGCGATGTTGATGGCGATGCCACCTCTAACCATCGAAACCTCGACCCCCTGGACCGAGGGCGTTGTGCGATTCGAGGGCGTTGCGGTCAAGGACGTGCTCGACCGCGTCGCACCGACGGGCCATGAAGGCGAATTCGTCGCCCTCAACGATTACACCGTGCGGATACCGCTTGAGAACTTTTCCCAGATGAACGCGATCATCGCTTACCGGATGAACGGCAAACCGATGAGTGTTCGCGACAAAGGGCCGCTGTGGGTGATTTACCCCTTGGATACGATCAAACCAGCGCAATCCGATCTCTATCGTGATCGCATGGTTTGGCAACTGCGCACGATCATCGTGAAATAAAGAGCGCCCTGTCAGGAACTGGAAAAACGTTTATGGACCGCAAGCTGTTCCTCATCGCCGCCCTGGCTCTCGCGGTTTTTTCCGGCATCGCCATCTTTACGGTCACCAGTTTCACCTCTTTGACCCAGCGCCACAATTTCGAGGTCAATCGCGCCCAATCCGACGTTTGGGTGATGTCGCAACTGACCCTGGAACTGGAGCGCACCCTGCACGCCGTGCATATGTTCGCGCAACCCGGCAGCACTTTGCCACACAAGGAAATGATGCTGCGTTACGACCTGTTGTGGAGCCGCGTCCCCCCAATCCTGACCGCCCGCGACACCGCGCATCTGCGCTCCTTCACAGAAATCAACGACACCGTTACCGATTTGAAGCACACCCTGCTGCGTCTCGACCCGATTGTCGAAAACCTCAATAGGACCGATCGGGAAGCCATGAACGTCATTCAGGATGCTTTGCTGCCGTTCTCGTCGCGCTTGAACAGGCTGTCGTCGCTGATCGTCACCAACACCAGCGAATTCGAGAAGGCTTACAACCAAGACGTTGACGAGCGCACGCGTAAATTGGAAATTTCCGTCGTCGTCATCTTACTCGGCGCGCTATTGATGGTCGGGTTGCTGGTGATCGAAAGTTTGCAAATCCGTAAATTGCTCGCCCACGCGCGGAGCGCCGAACAGCGCGCCGAAGAGGCCAGCCGGGCGAAATCCTCATTTCTTGCCAACATGAGCCACGAATTGCGCACGCCGCTGACCGGCATCATCGGTTTTTCGGGCATGATGGAACAAGAAACCATGGGCCCGCTGCCGCCAAAATACAAAGAATACGCGGGCGACATCGAAAAAAGCGGCAAGCACCTTTTGGACCTGATCAACGACATCCTCGATCTATCAAAGGCGGAAGCGAACAAGATCGAACTGGACGCCGACGTTCACGACATCACAGCCATCATCGAACAGTCCGAACGTCTGGTCGCCGGTCTGCTGGAAACCTACAGCGTCCACGTCGTCACCGACATCGCCGACAATCTACCCGAAATTCGCGTCGACCGGCGGCGCGTGGTTCAGTGCGTCGTCAACCTGCTGTCCAACGCCATCAAGTTTTCGCCCGACGGCAGCAAGGTTTTGCTGACTGCCGCACCGACTTCCGGCGGCGGACTGTCCATCGCCATTCACGATCAGGGCAAAGGCATGAGCGCGGACGATCTCAAGATCGCCATGCAGCCGTTTGGACAAATTCGCCACGGCCCCGACGTGCAGCATGAACCGGGCACAGGACTGGGCCTACCGTTGGTGAAATCAATGATGGAATTGCACGGCGGCGATTTGGAAATCACCTCAACACCCGGTCAAGGCACCGTCGCGCGGCTGATCTTTCCGCCGAGGCTCGCCGTCAACCGCTATCGCCAAGACGGCAGTTCGGGCAGCGGTGAATCGTTCATTTTCACCGGACGTTGAGCGGCGCGATCTTAGCGGTTTTCCAGCACCAGAAAGCCCGTCGCCTCGGGCGCTTCTGCTGGCGTTTGACGCACATCGTCGACCCGCGCAAGCATCGGTCCCTTGCGGCACAACCGCAGCATTTCGCCAACCCGATCCCCGGGGCCGCTAAACAACGCTTCGACCGTGCCGTCGGAACAATTGCGCACCCAGCCCGACAGCCCCAGCCCTTGAGCGGTCTTTTGCGTCCACGCTCGGTACCACACGCCTTGCACGCGGCCCGAAACGATGGCGTGAACGGTGACGGTCGTGGCGTTCATGTGCCGTGCGGGGACAAGTGGTGAAAGCCTTGCCACATGGGCTCGTCGCCCTTGAGCACCACCTCTTCGGCCAGCAGCATATCGACCGGACGTGGACCTTCGTTGATCAATTCGAGCATTTGGCGCACGTCGCCCACTTCGCCGGCGATCAAGATATCCATGGAATTGTCGGGTGCGGAACGCGCCCACCCGTCGAGATGAAGTGCCGTCGCATGTTCGACCAGCCAGCGCACGAAGGCGTCGTTTTGCACCAGACCGCGCACATGCAAACGCACCACTTTGTCGTGATGCTGGAATTGCACTTTGGGGCCTTGGTGGTGGCGGACCCGGCCGCGCCGCGGCCGCGGGGGCTGCGGTTTGCGAAAAGGCACAACGTTATCGTTCTTGGTATCGTCCGCCATTTAATCCCTTTTGTGCGTGCGTCTAGTCAAACGAGAGGATCACCTGATCCACGGCCAGGCTGTCGCCCGGTTTGGCCGCGATGTCCTTGATTGTACCGTCTTGCGTCGCGCGAAGCACGTTTTCCATTTTCATCGCTTCGACCACCGCCAGTTCTTCGCCAGCCTTGACCTCCTGACCGGCTTCGACCGAGACCGACAGCAACAGCCCTGGCATCGGCGACATCAACAGCTTCGACGTATCCGGCGCTTGTTTTTCGGGCATCAGCAGATAGAGCTCAGCGCCTTGCGCCGACAGCACCCGGATGTCCGCTTGCGAACCGGCATGCAACAAGCGATAGCCGACCGCCATGCGCTCGGCCTGGATGATCACATCCTGACCGTTGACCGTACCTTCGAACACGGTCTCGCCGAGCGTCCAGCTCGAACGCACCTCGACCGTGGCTTTGGTGAAGCCGCGCGCGCGAATATCGACGTCGTGACCGCCATCGACCTGAACCACCGACACCGGCACGATTTTCTTGCCCAGCATAACCGACCATTCGTTGGTCACGTCGCGTTCATGACCGCTGTGCTGACCGGAAATGCCCGCAGCGCGGACCTGATAGGCGTAATGCATCGCGGCAGCCACCGCGACTAGGATCGACGGGTCGTCATGGACCACGTCCGAGGCATGGAAGCCGTCGGGATATTCTTCGGCGATGAAGCCCGTCGACAAGCGTCCTTCGACGAAACGCGGGCGGTTCATCAATGCCGACAGGAACGCGATGTTGTGCTGCACGCCGCGAATGTAATACCCGTCCAAGGCCTGACGCATGGCCTTGATGGCGAGATCGCGGTCCGCGCCATAGGTGATCAACTTGGCGATCATCGGATCGTAGTGCATGGAAATTTCGCCGCCTTCATAGACGCCGGTGTCCACGCGCACACCTTCGCCTACGGGGGCGCGGTAGCGGGTCAAACGGCCGATGGACGGCAAAAAGTTGCGGAACGGATCTTCGGCATAGACACGTGATTCGATCGCCCAACCGTCCAGCTTGACGTCGTCTTGACCGAGAGGCAGCTTTTCACCCGCAGCGACACGAATCATCAACTCGACCAGATCCAGGCCGGTGACCAGTTCGGTGACCGGGTGTTCGACCTGCAAGCGGGTGTTCATCTCCAGGAAGTAGAAGTTCTTGTCCTGATCGACGATGAATTCGACCGTACCGGCCGACACGTACTTGACCGCCTTGGCCAACGCCACCGCTTCTTCACCCATGGCTTTGCGGGTCTCGGCGTCGATGAACGGGCTCGGCGCTTCCTCGATGACCTTTTGATGGCGACGCTGGATGGAGCATTCGCGCTCGCCCAGATAGAGGGTGTTGCCGAAGCTGTCGGCCATCACCTGAATTTCGATGTGGCGCGGATTGACGATGAACTTTTCGATGAACACGCGGTCGTCGCCGAAGCTCGACTTGGCTTCGCGCACCGCCGAGACGAATGCTTCTTTCAGATCCGCGTCGTTTTCGCACACCCGCATGCCCTTGCCGCCGCCACCGGCAGAGGCCTTGAGCATCACCGGATAGCCGATGTCGTTGGCGACCTTGTGGGCTTCCTTGTAATCCTTCAGCGCTTCGGTGTAGCCGGGAACCGTTGTGACGCCCGCTTTTTCAGCCAGCTTTTTGGATTCGATCTTGTCGCCCATGGCCTTGATCGCCAGCTCGTTGGGGCCGATGAAGGCGATCCCGGCGCGTTTCAATTGGCGGCAAAAGGCGGCGTTTTCGGACAAGAAGCCGTAGCCCGGATGCACCGCCTCGGCCTTGCTTTGCTTGATCACCTCGATGATCTTGTCGGCGCGCAGGTAGCTCTCGCTCGATGCCGCCGGTCCGATGCAATAGGCCTCGTCCGCTTGCAGAACGTGCAAGGCGTCGCGGTCGGCTTCGGAATAGACCGCCACCGTTTTGATGCCCATTTTCTTCGCGGTCTTGATCACCCGGCATGCGATCTCGCCACGGTTGGCGATGAGAATTTTCTTAAACATCTTGGCGCGTTTGGGCGCGGCTTTTTTGACCACAGTTTTTTTCGCCACGATCTTTTTGGGCGCGGGCTTTTTGGCCACGGGTCTCACGGTCGTTGCTTTTGCGGCAGCGGCTTTTTTTGCGGCGGGCTTTTTTGCAGCTTTAGGGGCAGACATGCGGGAGGTCCCTTCTCATCTCTTCAGACCGCGCCGCAACGGGGGGCGCGAACGTTCATCTTCATGTTTTGTCGTTGAACATCGACATCACGTTTTTCGCTTTGGGGACGATGAAATAACCACCGACGATGATCACCGCGATAAACCAGGGAACTTCGGGATTGTAGGTGATGTTGACGTAAATCGCCAAATACACGGCGACGAAAAACAGCGCCACCATGCCACCAAAACGGCCCAGTTCCTTGAGGTTCTCTTTGTGTCTTTGATCGTCGGTCGTCATATGCACGCCTCCCCGGATTTTCGCCTTCCGCTTAGAGCGGAATGTTACCGTGCTTTTTCCACGGGCGATCGACTTTTTTGTCTTTCAGCATGCGCAACGAACGCGTGATGCGCACACGGGTGTTGTGCGGCATGATCACATCGTCGATGAAACCGCGCTTGCCCGCGACGAACGGGTTGGCGAAGGCTTTGCGGTATTCTTCGGTGCGCGCGGCGATCTTGTCTTGGTCGCCTGCGTCCGCGCGGAAGATGATTTCCACCGCGCCCTTGGGCCCCATCACCGCGATTTCCGCCGACGGCCATGCAAAATTGACGTCGCCGCCCAAGTGCTTGGAGCTCATCACGTCATACGCGCCGCCATAAGCCTTGCGGGTGATGACCGTGACTTTCGGCACCGTCGCTTCGGCGAATGCGTACAGCAGCTTGGCGCCGTGGGTGATGATGCCGCCGTGTTCTTGCGAGGTGCCGGGCAAGAACCCGGGCACGTCGACGAAGGTCACGATGGGGATGTTGAAGGCGTCGCAATAGCGCACGAAACGCGCGGCCTTGATGGAGCTATCGATATCCAAACAACCCGCCAGAACCATCGGCTGGTTGGCGACGATGCCCACGGTGGAACCTTCCATACGCGCAAAGCCGATCAGAATGTTGCCCGCATAGTTGGGCATCAGTTCGAAGAAATCGCCTTCATCGACGACCTTTTCGATCAGCTCCTTCATATCGTAGGGCTTGTTGGGGTTGTCGGGGATCAAGGTGTCCAGCGACATTTCAACCCGGTCCGCACTGTCCGCTGTAGAGCGTACCGGCGGTTTTTCACGATTGTTGGCGGGCAGGAAATCGATGAAACGGCGCAGATAGAGCAGCGCTTCGGCGTCGTTGGGGAACGCGTTGTGCGCCACGCCGGATTTGGCCGTGTGCGTCGATGCGCCGCCCAGTTGTTCCTGGGTGACTTCTTCGTGGGTCACGGTCTTGACCACCTCGGGTCCGGTGACGAACATGTAGGACGTGTCTTCGACCATGAAGATGAAGTCGGTCATCGCGGGCGAATACACCGCACCGCCCGCGCACGGGCCCATGATTACGGAAATCTGCGGGATCACGCCCGATGCCGTAACATTGCGCTGAAACACATCGGCATACCCGGCCAGGCTGTCGATGCCTTCTTGAATGCGCGCACCGCCGGAATCGTTGAGCCCGATCACCGGCGCGCCGACTTTCAGGGCCTGATCCATGACTTTGCAGATCTTGTTCGCATGGGTCTGGCTGAGCGATCCGCCGAACACCGTGAAATCTTGGCTGAACACAAAGATCAAACGGCCGTTGATGGTGCCGTAACCGATCACCACGCCGTCGCCGGGGATGGATTGCTTCTCCATCCCAAAATCGGTGCAGTTGTGTTCGACGAACATATCCCATTCTTCGAAGCTGCCGGGATCAAGCAGCAACTCGATACGCTCGCGCGCGGTCAGTTTGCCCTTGGCATGCTGCGTGTCGATGCGGCGCTGGCCGCCTCCGAGACGAGCTTGCTCACGGCGCTTTTCAAGTTCTTCAATGATATCGTGCACTGATTTTCCCCGACGTCTCTGATCAATTGCGGCAACGTCCCCTTGTCAGGTTTTAGTGTTACCATGGTTACGGTTTTTTTGCACCTGCGAAGACAAATACGCAAGGCAAAAAAATGTGTGCTTCCCCCCCCATCTGGGGCTTGATATAAACGCCAAATGAATCAAGCACTCAAAATGGCTTTGGAAGTCGGCCCTCTACTTCTGTTCTTCGTGGTCAACGCAAAAATGGGCATTTTCGCCGCAACGGCGGTGTTCATGGTGGCGATCGTGGTCAGCTTGGGCTACTCGTACCTCAAGCTCAAACACATCCCCACCCTGCCCCTGGTGACCGGCGTGGTGGTGTTGGTGTTCGGCGGTTTGACGCTGTATCTGGAAGATGAAATGTTCATCAAGATCAAGCCGACCATCGTCAACACCCTGTTCGGGTTGGTGCTGTTCGGTGGCTTGATGTTCAAAAAGAGCTACCTGAAATCGGTTTTGGACACCGCCTTGTCGCTCGACGACGAGGGCTGGCGCAAACTGACCTGGCGTTGGGCGTGGTTTTTCTTGGCTCTCGCCGTGCTCAACGAAGTGGTGTGGCGCACCCAGACCACCGACATGTGGGTCAACTTCAAGGTCTTCGCCATCATGCCGCTGACCATCGTGTTCAGCCTCACCCAGTTGCCTCTGATCTTTCGCCATCAGATCGAAGACAAGCCGGCCGAAATCGAAACCTAGACCATCATGACGCTCCGCTGGGTCCGGCTCAAATCCGCACTCGCCGATTTGGCGAAAAGCGCGCTGTCGCTCTATTGGGATCTGCTCAAGACCATGGTCCCGGTGATGATCGTGGTGCAGATCGGCGTCACGTTCGGCTTGATCGATCAGCTGGCGCAGGTGTTCGAACCGTTGATGAGCCTGGTCGGCCTGCCTGCTTCCACCGGGCTGGTGTGGGCCACCGGTATTTTGGTCAACAATTACGGCGCCGCCGCAGCCCTGATGGGCATTTTACCGACCACGGAACTCACCGTCGCGCAACTCACCGTGCTGCTGTCGATGGTCCTGATCGCCCACGCCCTGCCCTTGGAACAAGCCATATCGCGCAAAGCCGGGATCAGTTTCGTGTTTTCCAGCACGCTGCGTTTCGGCGGCGCGTTGGTCTACGGCGCGATCTTGAACGCGATCTATACGTGGGGCGAATGGCTGCAACATCCCGCGACCATCGCGTGGCTGCCGCAGGACGGCGGACAGCTCCCCACTTGGGACACATGGGCGCTCAACAGCGCGGTGTCCCTGTTTTGGTTGTTTTGGATCATCCTCGCCCTGGTCACGCTGCTGAAAGTCTTCGAGATCCTCAAGATCACCGACCTGCTGGCCAGATTGCTGTCGCCGTTGCTGGGCATGATGGGCATCAGCCCCGCAGCGACCTCGATCACCATGGTCGGCACCTTGTTGGGGCTGTCGTTCGGCGGCGGGTTGATCATCAAGGAAGCCCGCGCGGGCAACTTGTCGCCGCGCGACATCGTGTTGTCGCTGAGCTTCATGGCGCTATGTCACAGCCTCATCGAAGATCCGCTGTTCATGATGGCGTTGGGCGGCGACGTCACCGGCGTGCTGATCGGACGGTTCGTATTCGCGGTTGTGGTCATGGTGGCGCTCAGCCGCATGATCCTCGCCCTGCCCGACGCGCCGTTCCGCCGCTTGCTGTATCGCGGCGCTTAGTCGCCCAAAAGCTCTAGGAAACGCGCGGCGTTGAGCAGTTCGGCGCGCACGTTGGCGCGGCGTTGGGTGGCCTCAAAATCTTCGCCCCACAGCGCGATCTGGTGATCTTCGTCCACTTGGCAGGCGTTGAACGCCGTCTCGGCATCCAAGCGGCCCGCATAGAGCGCGAAGCCGATGACGATGGAGCCGCTGATGCCGACCATTTCCGCCACCGCGGTCAGCTGCCAGTTGTCCATATCCGCCATCGCGGCGGCGAAACCGTCGCCCGCGTGCGGGTCCTGGGCGATCGGAATCACTCCCTCGACGGATTTGAGGTTCGCCCCGTAAGCGTCCTTGGCCCAATCGAGCAACGGCTGCCAGACTTCCTCTTGGCGGGCAGCCAAATCGGCGGGGCTGGCGGCGCGATGGCACAGCAAATCGGTGTCGGCGTAGCGCAAAATGCCTTCGATCAAACCATCGCGCACGTCGGGCACGCGGTCGATGGCGGTGCCGCACAATTGCATCAAAGGCATGGATTTGGGATCGACCTCGTCGCCTTGCGCATTCCATTCCCCGGCCACGGCCTCGGCCAGCGCGCGGGTCGGCATATGCATGGGATTGCCCGCCGGGGTTTTGATGGGGCGATCGTCCAAGGTGACGGCGAAAACGCCGTCCACCCCAAGCACGGCGGCGTTTTTGTAAAACCGTTTGGTCATGGTGGTCCTAAGCGTGATCCTAAAAGAGTTTTTTCAGCGCCTCGCCGACCTTTTCGACATCCTTGAGCGGATCGCCCGTGGACTTGGTGTTGTCGGCGGGCGTGGTCGGTTTCGGGTCCGGCTTCTTCTCGGCGGACGGCGTATGGTTTGCTGGCGTTTGGGTGGTCTTACCCCCGCTGAGCGCTTGAAGGCAAGGATCATTCTTGTCCGCAGCCTCTTTGAGCGCCTCTTCACTGGCGACCAAACCGATGGTGTCGCTGAGCAGCCCGGCGATCAGCTTGGCCGGGGCCTTGACGATGTTGCCGACCGTGCCGACCACCGCTTCGCCCGGATCGACGTCGATGCGCGGTTCCAACAGCGATCCTTTGATGCGCACCGGCACAGCGAAACTGGCGAGGCTGGTTTTCTTGGCACTGGTGTTGACCGTCAGATGCAGCAATTCGCCCGGCAGATCGACATTGCCGGTCACCCGCGCCGACACGCCGCTGGTGTCGAGCACCACGGTTTCCGCCACCGCATCGCCGTTGGTGATGGGCCATTTGGCCAAAAAGCAGGAAATTTTATTGGCATCCTTGTTCGACGCCCACGGCATGATGCTGCCGATGCCTTCGGTCAAGTCCGCGAACTTATCGTCATGGATCTGACCGTTGCGCCCGATCAAATTCACCGAACCGTTCAAAGCCGCGGCGAGTGTTTGGGTCGTGGCGCCCGCGCTTTGTAAATTCACCTCGCCGTCGAGCTTCAAGCTCACGATGCGCCCTTGCCCCGCCATTGCCAGAAACGTACCCGCATCCAGGCTGCGTAAAGAAGCGCGCACCGTCACCTCCGGCGTCTCGCGGCCACTATCCACCGACATGCGCGCGCTCACGCGGCCCTCGTCGAAGGTGAACTGCAACGGGGCCACACGCAACGTGCCGCCGTTGAGCTTCGCCACCGCGTTCAAAGACGTCAGGCTCACCGCGTCGACCCGTAACCGCTTGGCGCTGTAACGCACGTCGGCATCCGTGGTTTTCAACACCTCGAAAGGCAACGGTTCGGTGGTAAACACCCGGCTCAGCGGCGCGTCGTCGTCTTTACGCTCGACGCTCAGCCCCGCCAATTGATTGACGTCGAGAAAATCCGACGACAGTTTCGCCGTCACGCTGGGGCGCGCACCGGACAACTTCACCTCCGCATCACCCTTCACATCGGAATTGCCCAGCGTCGCCTCGAGCCCTTTAAAGGTGAAGGCCGTACCCGCGCCGCTGACATTGGCGCGGACGTCGATCGCCCCCACATCGGGCAATTCCACCCCGGCCAGTTTGGACAGGGTGGCGCTGTTCGGCGCCTGGGCATGGACCCGCGCATTGATCGCCATTCCGGCGCTGGGTTGATCGACGGTGCCGACGATGTCGGCACTCAAATCTTCCGCTGATAGCTTCAAATTGACCGGAAAAGCCGCGCCTTCGGTGGCGATCAACAAGCCGAGCGAGCCCAGCTCCGCCCGCCCTTCGACCGCGACGCCATTGAACACGGCTTCGATATCGCCCTTCAGCGGACTGTCGACGCTTTCAGCGGTGAAATCGGCACGTTTGAGATCTGTTTCGAGTTCCACGCCGGTTGCGCCGTCGATGTAGGTGACGTGCACGTTGCGCAGACGCACCGCGCTCACGCTGGGGGTCAGCTTCAATTCTTGCCCCACGCCTTGAACCTCAGCGCCGGCGGGTTGCTGGCTTAAGGTGGGAAATTCCCAGTTGGCCTTGCCCGCGCCATCGGTCTGCAGCACCAAATTCACCCCATCCAATTCGATGAAGTCGATTTCCAGGCGTCCCGACAGCAGCGGCCGCAGCGCCACTTGGGCATCGAGGCGCTTGAACGTCATCATCGGCACGTCACGCCCCCACCCGGCGTTGGCCAGGGTCACGTCGGTGACGGTCAGTTTGGGCGTCAACGACAGCGCCAGGTCAAGATCGCCGGCGATGGTGAACTCCCGCCCCGTGGCGTCTTGCACCATCTTGTCCAGGTCGGCCTTATAGCGCCCATAGTCCAACGACAACAAAACCGACACCAACGCCACGACCGTGGCGATCATCAAGACCATCAGGGCGCCGACAATCTTGAGGGTCGTTTTCATCCATCTTGCTCCGCCAATGCGAACAACGCGGCGGCCAATTCATCGGCCGAACTGACCACGCACGCGGCCCCGGCATCATGCAACTCTTGGGGTTTGTGATAGCCCCAGGAGACGCCGATTGAACGTACACCGGCGTTTTTCGCCATTTCGATGTCGAACGTGGTATCGCCGATCATGATCGTATCCTCACGGTTGGCCCCGGTCGCGTTCATGGCTTTGTGCATCATATCGGGATGCGGTTTGCCGTGGGCGCGGTCCGCCGTCTGATGGGTAACGAACCTGTCATAGATATTGTGATGATTGAGCGTCGCCATAAGCCCCCGGTGAGATTTTCCCGTCGCCACCGCCATCAACCACCCCGCGGCGTCCAATTGATCCAAAACCCCGGATATTCCGGCGAACATGGGCTCTTGCACCCCGCCCGCCTGACGCAATTGGAAAAACGCCGATTTATAGGTCTCGCTGACCTCGACGGAAAAGGCCTCGTCGATGTGCGGCGCCAGATGACGGATCGCAACCTCCAACGGCAAGCCCACCACTCGGCGCACGGCTTCGGGCTCGGGGATGTCGAAACCGTGATGTTCGAACGCCGCGTGCATCGACGCGATAATGGAATACTGACTGTCCACCAGCGTACCGTCGCAGTCAAACACCGCAAGGCGCAAGGGCGAGGGGTGAGGCAAGGACTGGGGGTTGTCATTCATATCGGTCACCTTTACACGTGAGGCACGCGTGTTGAACTCTCATTGATAAGATCGGTTACATGACAGACAAACGCAACCCTCCGCCCCCCAATCGCGCGGCCAATGCCCCCGTTTCCCCGGAAACCATCCCCGCCAGTCACGCCCACCACACCCACAGCCAGCGTTTGCCGGCGTGGTTCGGGATCGTCTTGGGCATCGCCCTGTTCGTCGCCATGCGGCTGCTGCCGCCACCCGGCGACATGTCGGCCAACGCCTGGGCGGTCGCGGCGGTGGCGATCTTGATGGCGACTTGGTGGCTGACCGAGGCGATCCCCGTGGCCGCCACCGCGCTGGTGCCGCTGGCGCTGTTCCCGCTGCTGGGTCAAGGATCGATCAAGGATGTCGCCACGCCCTACGCCAACCCATTGATCTTTCTGTTTCTGGGCGGCTTTTTGATCGCGTTGGCGGTGGAACGGTGGGGGTTGCACAAACGCATGGCGCTGTTCGTGCTGTCGCGCGCAGGTACCCGGCCGCGCCAACTGGTCGGCGCGTTCATGATCACCGCGGCGGGGTTGAGCATGTGGATCAGCAACACCGCCTCGACGGTGATGATGCTGCCGATTGCGCTGTCGGTCATCGGCATCGTCGCCTACGCCAATGGAAACGGCGCGAAAGACGGCTTCGACGGCTCGCCGTTCGCCAAAGCCTTGCTGATCGCCACCGCCTACGGCGCCAGCATGGGCGGCGTCGCGACCTTGGTGGGGACCCCGCCGAACGCCCTGTTAGCGGGGTTCGTGTCCGCAAACCTGGGGGTACAGATCGGTTTCGCCCAATGGATGGTGATCGGTGTGCCGACCATGGTTTTGATGTTGGTGTTGGGCTGGCTGATCGTCACCCGCGCGGTGTTTCGCCTGAGTGCAGAAGACCTTCCCGGCGCATCCCAAGCCATCGCCCAAGAAGCCGCCTCCCTGCCAAGCTTTTCACGAGCAGAAAAAATGGTCTCGGTGGTGTTTGGATTGACCGCAACGCTGTGGATGACCCGCCCGTTGCTGCAAAAAGCCATGCCTTGGCTGAGCGGCTTGTCCGATGCCGGCATCGCCATTACGGCCGGCGTGGTGCTGTTCGCCATCCCCGTCAGCCTCAAAGACCGGGAATTCTTGCTCAATTGGGATTGGGCCAAGCGTTTGCCGTGGGGCGTTTTGATCCTGTTCGGCGGCGGCTTGAGCTTGGCGTCGCAAGTAGCAGGCAGTGGCTTGGCGGCCTGGATCGGCGAGGCCATGACGGTGTTTTCCGCGCTGCCGCTGTTGCTCACCATCGTTCTGGTCACCACCGTGATCGTGTTTTTGACCGAGTTGACGTCGAACACCGCCACCACCGCGACGTTCCTGCCAGTGATTGCGGCGTTGGCCGCCGCCATGGGGACGGAACCGATGATGTTGTTGGTGCCTGCCGCCTTGGGCGCGTCGATGGCCTTCATGATGCCGGTGGCGACGCCACCCAACGCCATCGTCTTCGGTGGCGGTCACTTGACCATTCCCGACATGGCGCGCGCCGGTTTTATGGTCAATTTGGCGGCCATCGCCGTGATCACGGGGTTGGTGTGGATGTTGGCGCCGATCTTGTTCGCGCCTTAAAGTCGGTTCTTGGCTGGCGATAAAAAAGCCGAGGACGGCACGCGTCCTCGGCTTTTTCGTGATGAGGTGTCACCGGGCCCCTGGCGGCCCACGCTAGAAGCCCGGTGACGGAATCCACGACCCCTATGGGGCGCCAGACAATGAGAGAGGCCGTGGAAACTGAATTGTCTGTGGAGCACTCAGTTACACTTGATGCTCGCGTCGTATTCCATTTCTCGCTTGTACCATTCCGGCTCGACCCAAACGGCGACCGGATGACCGTTCATCACTTTTTTCTTCACCACGAAGGAAACCTTCTGGCCGGGCGCCAAACGCAAACGACGTTCCCCAAGCAGAGATTTGCTGTCGGCGTGATAGAGCCTGAGGTAACCCGTGCGCGGCCACTTTGCGCCGCGATTGACAATCTTGAACACCGCACCTTCTTCGGTGCATGCGCTTGTAATTTCGAGCTGCAAAAATGTCGGCGGTGTCACCGCGACTTCAGCCTGAGAAGCCTCCTGCGCCAAACTGGCGCTCACGTTCGACATGGTCATCATTGCTGCTGCACAAAACCCCATTAATGTTTTGGAGAGCATCATCGAGAAAAGTCCTATTCATTCTTCCGAGAGTTTAAAGAGCCGCGTAGAGATCTCCCTGGCGTCCCGTTCCCTTCCCTGAAGTGCACTTAATGTTTTTGTTCGCCGTGAGTTATTTTTAAATGAGGGGGGTGGCCCAATTGTTAGCTCATCAGCTCTTAAACAGGACTATGCACAGCCAAGCTGACAATTACCTGACAGCAAAAAAAATACCCCCAAAATAATTATGAGTTTCAATTTAATTCAATCAGTTAAGCATGTTACTTCAGAGTCTAGGAAAACTTAAAACGAACACAGAACCACCTCCGGGTGCGTCTTCGATGGCGACGGATCCGCCATGGGCTTCGGCGACTCGGCGCACGATGGACAATCCCAGCCCCGAGCCACCGCTGCGCCGGTCAGCCCGGTGGAATCGCTCGAAAATCATTTCGCGTTGTTCATAGGGAACGCCACGGCCGCGATCGATGACGCGGATGGACGGCGTCTGGCTCACTTCAATGGTGATGGTGGAGCCCCGAGCCGAGTACTTGATGGCGTTTTCGACCAAATTGCGCAAAGCCTGCTCCAACGCGAACGTATTTCCTTTGATGATGATCGGGCTTTCCGCGCCGACAACCTCGATGGATCGGCCTTCCTTGATCACCAAGGGCGCCAGATACGCCGCCATGGACGACGCAACCTCGGCCAAATCGGCCTTGTCATTGGGGCCGAGCTCAATCGCTTCAATGCGCGATTTGGTCAAAACCTGCTCGACGATGCGGGTGATTCGGTCGACGTCTTGAATCAATTGGAAATTGGTGTCGGCGTCGTCCAGGCTGTCCAAATGTGCGCGCAGAACCGCCAAAGGGGTACGCAGTTCATGGGCGACATCGGCGGCAAAGTTCATGCGCTCTTCGTCCTTGAGACGCATGGTTTCGTCCTTGGCCTTCAATTCCCGCACCAAGCGGATCGACAACAAGGCCAGAAACACCACCGCAATTGTGGCGAAAATCATGATAACGGCCACATGCCCCCAACGCGAAGCGATGCTCTCGGCCTCATCGACCCAGCCGAAACCGATGAACAGCGGGTATTCGAACGCAAATTCCCAAATGACCGCCAGCACGAAAGTCGCCAGAAGACTGATGGAGGCCAGTTTAAAAACGCGATTGAAAGATGTCACCACGGCCTTAGCTGTCCCCACCATCCGACAGCAAGTACCCGACTCCGCGCAAGGTGTGAATGCTCACCGAAGCCCCCGCCTGGTTCAAGCGCTTACGCAGCCGCGAAATGTGCGCTTCCAATGAATTTGCGGACACGTCTTCGTCAAAGCCGTACAGCTTGCTTTCCAGAACGTCTTTGGGCACCACCTTGCCCGCGCGACGCATTAGCTGTTCCAGGACGTTCATCTCCTTGCGGGAGACTTTGAGCAAACTGCTCTCCACCCGCACTTCGCGCGCGGTGGTGTCGAAGGTCAAGTTGCCCGCCTTGAGGCTCAGCCCCAACACCCCATCGGGACGGCGCAGCAAGGCGCGCAGGCGCGCCGTCAACTCTTCGACGGCAAACGGCTTGAGCAGATAGTCATCGGCACCGGCATTTAGGCCTTTGACGCGATCGTCCACGCCATCGCGCGCGGTCAGCACAAGCACCGGCAAATGGCGGTCGTTAGCACGAAACCGCTTGAGCAGGTCCAAGCCATCCCCGTCCGGCAGACCGAGATCCAAGATCATCAAATCGTAAGGCGCCGTGTCGAGCGCTGCTTCAGCGTCCGCAATGGAACCGACTCCATCCACGGTGAAATCTTCTTTTTCAAGACCGCGCCGCACATATGTGGAAAGGCGTAGATTATCTTCGACGAGCAGGATACGCATGTGACCCCAGCCGGGTTCCGGCATTTTTCACGTCTGGCAGCGCCACTGTGAACCAGTTTTGTGGGAATTTCAACGTCTTGCATTGCGTGCTTCGACGACGGGCACCGCGCACTGGCCACGAAAGCTTTTCTTGTAAGTCATGGACCGATCCGGAAGGGTTACACTGATTTTATAGCGCGCGGAAGGCGCAAGTTTCGGATCGATGTGAAAAGAGGCGCTCTGACCTTCGCCAAAGCGCAGCCAACGTTCACGCAACATGTAACCGCTCTGTCCGTCATAAATGCGCAAATGGCCCCGTCCCGACCACGGTTTAGTGGTGTTCTTCACCGTAAAAACGGCGATCCCGTCGCGGCAAGCGCCCCGCATCTCAAAAGGCTGTTTGATTGACGCAGCCATAACCACCGGAGCAACCGGTTTGGGCACAGCGGCCAGTTCAGGCGTCTCGCCGCTGTTGGCATGAGCGTCGAGCGCGCCGAACATCAAAATCGCCAGCGAGGCCCAAAACGCAACCGCCAACAGTCGATTGCGATTTTCACCATGGTCGACAGCGACTCGAACACGCGATGACGGCGTGCGGTGTTGGCGTGTGAAAATGAGCTGATTTCGGAGGGCTGTGCGGTCCATATGTTTTCTCCTTCGAGGGGTTTCCCCTTCAGGAGCAAGCCGTATGCCACCGATTCAGGCACACCGATCACAAATATGTTATTATTACAATCAGATAGTTATTGCCAAAACTTAACCTAAAGCATCACTTCAGGAAAGGTCTGAGATGCTATTTCGTCCACGCCTTAACGCGCAATGCGAAGCATTTGCAATTTGCGAACAAAACACACACAAGCTCTTAGGGGAGATCTTCTTCGAACGGCGGCGGCGCCGAGGCTTCGTCAAAGCCCAGATAGGCCCAGGTCTCTTTCATGTGCGCGGGCAACGGCGCGATGATCTCGAACATGCCGCCTGCGGGATGGGGAAAACGGATCGCGCGGGCATGCAGATGCAATTGCTTGGCCACCTCTGCCCCGGGCAGGAAGGCTTCCCCACCGCCGTATTTTCCATCGCCGAGAATGGGCGTGCCGATGGCCTGCATGTGCACGCGCAATTGATGGGTGCGCCCGGTAATGGGCTCCATTTCCAGCCACACAGCACGCCGCCCGGCTTGATCGATGGTTTTGAACGCGGTCACCGCGCGTTTGCCTTCGAACTCGTCCACCACCATCCGCTCACCGCTTTTGGAGTGGCGCTTGCTCAACGCCAAGTCGATGCGCCCCTGGGACATCTCGGGTACGCCGACCACCACCGCCCAATAGGCCTTGCGCACATCTTTGGTGCGAAACGCAGCGGTCAGCGCCTGTGCGGCGCGCTGCGTACGCGCCAACACCAATATGCCCGACGTATCTTTGTCGAGGCGATGGACCAAGCGCGGCTTGTCAGGATAATCGCCCTTCAACGCCCCGAGCAAGCGGTCGACATGCTGTTTGGTGCCGCTGCCGCCTTGGACGGCCAACCCGGCGGGCTTGTTCAAAATTATGACGTGATCGTCTTGGTGCAACACCCACGAACGGATCGCCTCGGCCTCGTCGCGGGTCAGGCGCTGATTGGCGGTCTGGATCGGTTTGGCGTCTTTTTCGCGTTCCAACGGCGGTACGCGCACACTTTGCCCCGCTTCCAGGCGCAAGCTTGGCTCTTTGGCTTTACTGCCGTCAACGCGGATTTGGCCGGTGCGCAGCAGCTTTTGCAACCGCCCGAAGGTTAGCCCCGGATAGTGCTTCTTGAACCACTTGTCGAGGCGCAAACCGTCATCTTCGCGCGAGACCTCTACGGTTTGGACGCCGCTCATGATTTTTACCTATCGACAGGGTTGAGACGGCGCCAACATATGGCCCCCAGTTGAACCCGTCAATGGTCCTGCTCAGTCGATCGCGCCGGTGTGACGGCCGATCTTCTTGTCTTCGATGAGAATGTGGTGCAACAGCCAATCTTCGAGGAATTGCATGGTCTTGTTGCTCAAGTCGTGATCGGCGTTGACTTCGAATTCTTCGATCAAATCATCGAGTTCACTGATCAGTTCGGCGTGAAGCTGGCGGTGCTCTTCCAGCCCGGGAAAACCATTTTTACGCATGATGTCTTCTTCGTTGGCGAAGTGTTCACGCGTGTATTTCTGCATCTCGCACAAGGTTTTGCCCAGCATCACGGGGCCTTGACCGGCGAAACACGCCGCCAGCAGGTCGTTCAGTTGCTTGATGAGCTTTTGGTGATCTTGGTCGATTTTTTCGATACCAACGGCCAGATCACGGTTCCATTTGATGGTTTTCATGGTGACGTTTTCGCTTAGGGGGGCCGAATCACGTCTGACGCCACAAAACCTTATGCTCGCCTCTCAGGGGGGTCAACGCGCATCGCTTTGATCTGCGACCTAAGCATTTTGGATTGCCTTAGGACGGGGTATTTACCACTTTAGGATAAAATCAGGCGAAATACGGACAGTCCGAGCGCGAACGCCGCCAAGCACAGCAAAACGGACCCGACAGCGTATACCGCCGCGCTGATCAACGCGCCGCGATCCAGCAAATAGTAGAGATCCATCGAAAAGGTCGAAAATGTGGTGAACGCGCCCAGCATCCCGACCACGATCATGGCGCGGATTTCCGGTGACGGCGACCACGCCAAGGCGGAAATCTCGATCACCGCACCCAGAACAAAGGCCCCCAGCACATTGACAGTCAGGGTGCTCCACGGAAAACCGCCGAACAGCCCTTCGCCGTGCGCGACATGACCGATCGCGCTCATCACCGCAAAACGCCCCACCGCGCCGATCGCGCCACCCAGCGCCACGTACATCACCATCTGCGGGTTCATGCCCCCTCCTCCCCGTCATGTGCCCGTTTGACGCGCAGTTTATCCCAATAGGCCAGCCGTTTGGATATATCGCGCTCGAAGCCCACCTCTTTGGGCGCATAGAACCGCTGGCGGTTCATCTCGTCGGGAAAGTAGTTTTGCCCGGAAAAGCCGTCCGCTGCGTCGTGATCGTAATTGTAGCCCGCGCCGTAGCCCAGTTCCTTCATCATCTTGGTCGGCGCGTTGAGGATGTGCATCGGCGGCATCAACGAGCCGGTGCTCTGCGCCGCGCGTTTGGCGGATTTTTCCGCCTTATAGGCCGCATTGGACTTTGGCGCGGTGCCCAGATAGATCACCAACTGCACCAACGCCAGTTCTCCTTCCGGAGAGCCGAGGCGTTCATAGGCCTGCCACGCGGCGATGGCCTGGGTCAGCGCGTTCGGATCGGCCAGACCGATGTCTTCCACCGCAAAACGGGTCAAGCGACGGGCAATGAAGTGCGGATCCTCGCCGCCGTCGAGCATGCGCGCGAACCAATAGAGCGCCGCGTCGGTATCCGAGCCCCTGAGCGACTTGTGCAGCGCCGAAATGAGGTTGTAGTGGCCCTCTTGGGATTTGTCGTAGAGCGGCAGGCGCTTTTGCACCACACGGGCCAAATCTTCGGTTTTAAGCGGCTCTTGCCCCTCAGGCATCGCCAGCAGCTCTTCCGCGAGGTTAAGTAGATAGCGCCCGTCACCGTCCGCCATGGCGCGCAACGCGGCGCGGGCGTCCAGGTCCACCGGCAAAGCCTTGCCGGTATCGTCCTCGGCGCGGGTGAGCAGTTCTTCCAAGGCGCGGTCGTCCAAACGATTGAGCACCAACACCTGACAGCGCGACAAAAGCGCCGCGTTGAGTTCGAACGATGGGTTTTCGGTGGTCGCGCCGACCAAAATCACCGTGCCGTTTTCGACATAGGGCAAAAACCCGTCTTGCTGGGCGCGGTTGAAGCGATGGATTTCGTCGATAAACAGCAGCGTGCCTTGGCCTGCTTCACGACGTTCCTTGGCCCGGGCGAAGATCTTTTTCAGATCCGCGACGCCGGAAAACACCGCCGACAGCGGCTCGAAATACAAGTGGGTGTGCTGTGCCAACAGCCGCGCAATGGTGGTCTTGCCGGTGCCCGGCGGACCCCACAGAATCAAGCTCGACAGCCGCTCGGCGCGCACCATGCGTCCCAGCGGCCCATCATCGGCCAACAAATGCCCTTGGCCCACCACCTCGTCCAAGGTGGCGGGACGCAAACGGTCCGCAAGCGGCCGCGGGGCTTGATCTTCAAACAAAGACGTCAATTCACACTCTTACCTGATCACGATGTTGCTTTCGCGCCCGCCGCGCTCGATGCGAATGATCCAGGTCGAGGCGGTTTCGCGCAACATCACCAACAACTCGTGGACGCTGTTGACCGCGACGCCGTTGACCTTGAGCACAATGTCGCCGCGCTCGAAGCCGAGGCGCGCCGCACTGCCCTTGCGGTCCAACGCCAACACGATGACGCCGGTCTTTTCATGTTCCAGCCCCAGTTCATCGGCGAGTTTCGGCGACAAGTTGCCGACCACCGCACCTTCGAACGGATGACGCCCGCGCAACAAGGTTTCGCTGCGTTTGGGGATCTCGGGCGGGGCTTCCAGGGCGATATCCAGGCTCACCTCGCCGCGTTGACGCATCACCCCCACCCGGGTCGCGCCGCCGACCGGCAGCGTGGCGATGCGGAAGCGCAAATCCTGGGCGTCACGCACTTCCTTGCCGTCGATGCTCAGCAGCACGTCACCGACCTTGAGGCCGCCGCGCGCCGCCGGTCCACCGTCGTAGACGCTGGTGATCATCACCCCGTAGGGACGCGGCATGCCCAGGCTGTCGGCGATTTCCGCCGTTACGCCCTGGCCCTTCGCCCCCAACCACGGGCGCACTACATTGCCGCTGGTGACCAGCGAGGTCACGACGCGGTTGACCATATTGGCCGGGATCGCAAAGCCAATGCCGTGCGACGCACCGGTTTTAGTGAAGATCGCGGTGTTGACCCCTACCAATTGGCCGCTGACATCGACCAACGCTCCGCCGGAATTGCCGGGATTGATGGCCGCGTCGGTTTGGATGAAGGAATTGAGGTCCGAAACCCCTGCCGCGGTGCGCGCCAACGCCGATACGATGCCGCTGGTCACCGTTTGGCCGACGCCGAACGGGTTGCCAATGGCCAACACCAAATCGCCGACCTCAAGCTGATCGGAATCGCTCAAGCGCAAAAACGGTAGTTTTTCGCCCTTCAAGTCCAGTTTCAGAACCGCGATGTCGGTGCGTTCGTCCTTGCCCAAGACCTTGGCGCCGAATTCGCGCCGATCATGCAGCACTACTTTGATCTCGTCGGCGCCTTCAAGCACGTGGTTGTTGGTCACCACCAAGCCATCGGCATCGATGATCACCCCTGAACCCAAAGAATTCTGGACCTTTTTCTCCGGCCCCGGCACCGCGCGTTGGACGTTGTCGCCGAAGAACTGGCGAAAGAACGGATCGTCGAACAACGGCACGTAGCGGCTGGTGCGTACCGTCTTGGCGGTGAAGATGTTGACCACGGCGGGCGCCGTCTGCTTGACCACCGGCGCGTAGCTGTATTTCAGCTGGCCTTGGTTTTGCGGTACCACCTTATTTTGCGCAAAACCGGGGACGGCGCTCAGGGTCGAGAAAATCAACGCTGCGCAAAAGGCCAGCGTGCGAAAGGCATTAACCGAATACATCTTCTTGGAATCTCTTTTGAATGGCTTCGACCTGATCGCGCCTACGGGCCAAGGCCGCGACGCACTCGGGGTCGAATATAGTGGAGGTCTTGGCATTGAGAAAGGCGAAGGCTTCATCGTTGCTCCAGGCTTTCTTGTAGGGCCGCGCGCTGGTCAGCGCGTCGAACACGTCCGCCACGGCGACGATGCGCGCTTCCAACGGGATTTCGGCGCCCTTCAAGCCTTGCGGATACCCGCTGCCGTCCAAGGCCTCATGATGAGCGAGAACAATGTTTTTGAGCATTTCGATCTTGGGCATGCTTTCCATCTTAAAGCCGTGGATCAATTTTTCGACGATTTCCACGCCCTTGGGTACGTGAGTTTCCATAATGGCGCGCTCGGTGTCGCTGAACGCGCCTTCTTTGAGCAAGATGCTGTCGGGAATGGCGATCTTGCCGATGTCGTGCAACGGCGCGAAATGAAACAGAAACTCGATGAACTCATCGGTTAAATCATGACTTTGAGCCATTTCCAAGGCAATGATCCGCGAAATATTGGACATCCGTATCAAATGGGAACCGGTTTCCTCATCACGATATTGACTGATTTCGCGCGCCGTCTTGACCGCCGCTTGCAAGGTATGGATTGCGTTGAATTCGGTAATGCACAGCAACCCCACCAATTGTGCATACACGCCGAGCTTATAGACCACGGTATCGGTGAAATAACCGCGCTCGGACGCATTGAAAAAGACGAACCCGTGAAACTGTTCATTGTGAACGATGGGTACCGTGTGGCTGGATAAATAGCCCTGTTCAAGAATTCGGCTGGTGTGCACGCTATCGCCTGCGGACAGCACCGCCAAGTCGTTGATGGTGCGCGGCGCGCGTTGTGCCGCCAAGACCTCAAGCGACGGCACAGCGCCGAGCTTGGCTTCGTAATGATCCAGCGGGCTGCCGTCATCGGAGGAATTGATGAACGTTTTCAACACATCCGTATCGGTATCGTACAACGCCACCGAAATGCGGTTGATGAAGGGAAACCACGCTTTGATTTCAGCATGAATGGTCGCAAGTCGAGCGTTCAGCGTATCGTTCAACTGTCCCGTATCGGCAGATGCGCTCATTTCAACCCTGCATATATGTGCTCGTTTATCGGGCGCCATCATAGCCTGTATGGCGCTGGGCCGCGAAAAGAAAAGAGGCAGCCCATAAGGCTGCCTCTCAATTCTTCGAACACGATCCGTGTAGCGCTTAGTCTTCGCTGGCCGCCAATTCGGCCGCAACGCGCAACTTGTCGTCCGCGCCCTTGGCTTCGGGGTCGCGATCGACCAGTTCCAGATACGCCATCGGGGCGGCGTCGCCGTAACGGAAACCGGCTTTGAGCACGCGGGTGTAACCGCCCGGACGCTCTTTGTAGCGTTCGGCCAACACGTCGAACAGTTTCTTCACGGCTGCGTCGTCGCGCAGGTATGCGAACGCCTGACGACGGGCGTGCAGATCGCCGCGCTTGGCCAGCGTGATCATCTTATCGGCGATGGAACGCATTTCCTTGGCTTTGGGCAGCGTGGTTTTGATCTGCTCGTGGGTGAGGATAGCAACCGCCATGTTCGAAAACATCGCTTTACGGTGGCTGGCGGTGCGATTGAGTTTACGTAAACGTTTACCGTGACGCATGACGGTTCTCCTAAAGTCTTGGCCCCACCCGTTTGGTGTCAAAGGTGTGACCGATTGCAAATCCCGCCGCCTCGCCTCTGAAATCCGAAATGGACCTCAGGGGGCGGGTACGACAGGTGTGGACCACTGTGGTCCGAACGTTCAAAGAACGCTTAGTAAGGCTCTTCCAACTTCTTGGCCAGGTCTTCGATGTTCTCAGGCGGCCAGTTGGGGATGTCCATGCCCAGGTGCAGACCCATCTGCGCCAACACTTCCTTGATTTCGTTCAAGGATTTGCGGCCGAAGTTGGGGGTGCGCAGCATGTCGGCTTCGGTCTTTTGAACCAGATCGCCTATGTAGATGATGTTGTCGTTCTTGAGGCAGTTGGCCGAACGGACCGACAGCTCCAATTCGTCGACTTTGCGCAGCAGGTTCTTGTTGAACGGCAGCTCGTCGCGAATGTCTTCTTCGGCGCTGGCCACTTCCGGCTCTTCGAAGTTGACGAACAAACGCAGCTGGTCTTGCAGGATGCGCGCGGCCAAGGCCACGGCGTCTTCCGGCGTAACGGAACCGTTGGTGTGAACCTCAAGCGCCAGCTTGTCCAAGTCGGTCTGCTGACCGACGCGGGTGTTTTCGATCTTGTAGCTGACACGGCGAACCGGCGAGAACACCGCATCGATGGGAATCAAACCGATGGGCGGATCTTCGGGACGATTTTCGGAAGCGGCGACATAGCCTTTTCCGGTTTCGACCGTGAACTCCATGTTGACCTTCTTGCCCTCGTCCAAGTGGAAGAGAACCAGATCGGGGTCCATGACTTCGATTTCAGAACCGGTTTCGATCATCCCGGCGGTAATTTCGCCCGGCTTTTCCACCGACAGCGTCATTTTGCGCTTACCTTCGGAATGCACGCGCAGCCCCAAGGATTTGATGTTCAAAATGATGTCGGTGACGTCTTCGCGTACGCCCGGAATGGACGAAAACTCATGCAGAACGCCGTCAACGTGGATCGCCGTAACGGCGCCGCCACGAAGAGACGAAAGCAAAATACGGCGAAGCGCATTGCCCAATGTCAAGCCGAAGCCGCGTTCCAGCGGTTCGGCGATAATGACAGCGGCGCGCGAGGCATCATGCCCCGGAACCACGTCAAGCTTCGTCGGTTTGATCAATTCCTGCCAATTTTTTTGAATCACGGCTGTGACCTCGCGCCTGGCACGTTAATGCATTAATGGGCCCGGATGAGCCCTAACCCAATGTCACGGTCCCGAGTGGAACTCGGGACCGGTAATAAATCGGTCCGATACCGGACCTGCCCGATTAAACGCGACGGCGTTTACGCGGGCGGCACCCATTGTGCGGGATCGGCGTCACGTCGCGGATGGACGTGATGGTGAACCCAACGGTCTGCAGTGCACGCAGAGCGGACTCACGACCGGAACCCGGACCTTTGACTTCGACCTCAAGGGTCTGCATGCCGTGGTCCTGAGCCTTTTTACCGGCATCTTCGGCCGCCATCTGCGCGGCGTACGGGGTCGACTTGCGCGACCCTTTGAAACCCTGAGCACCCGCGGAAGACCAGGAAATGGTGTTGCCCTGGGCGTCAGTAATGGTGATCATGGTGTTGTTGAACGTCGAGTTCACGTGCGCGACGCCGGAAGCAATGTTCTTGCGTTCGCGGCGACGGGGACGCGCGGTTGCTGCTTTAGCCATAACTCAGCCTCTTATTTCTTTTTGCCGGCAATGGGCTTAGCGGGGCCCTTGCGCGTACGTGCATTGGTGCTGGTGCGCTGACCGCGGACCGGAAGACCACGACGATGGCGCAGACCGCGATAGCAGCCCAGATCCATCAGACGTTTGATGTTCATCGCGACTTCACGACGCAGATCGCCTTCGACCTTGTAGTCGTTGTCGATGGTTTCACGAATCTGGATAACTTCGTCATCCGTGAGTTCGTTGACGCGACGCTCGGCCGGAATACCGACCTTTGCGCAGATTTGCTGGGCCTTGGTGTTGCCAATGCCATGGATGTAGGTAAGCGCAATCACGACCCTTTTAGCGGTCGGAATGTTAACGCCAGCGATTCGAGCCAAAGCCGATACTCCTTAACCTTTGGATTTCAAAGGATTCGTGTTCTCAAATGAGGTGAAGAGGCGCGATTATAAGAAATCGCGCCTATCTGTCAACATTTGTGAACACTAACCTTATTAACCGATCAGGTTCTCTAAAGTTGAGGTGACGTCGTCGATCGCCGCCATCCCGTCAACTTGTTTCAAAATACCGCGTTCGCCGTAGTATGTGGCGATCGGTGCGGTTTGTTCATGATAGGCATTAAGCCTGTTGCGCACGGTTTCGGCATTGTCGTCAGCGCGGCGGGTGAAATCAGTAGAACCGCACTTGTCGCAAACGCCTTCCGTGGCAGGTTTCTGGAACGAATCGTGATATCCGGCACCGCATTTGGAGCACGTATAGCGGCCGCAAATTCGTTCCACCATGGCTTCGTCGTCAACCGTCAACTCGATCACGTGATCCAGTTTCAGGGATTTCTCAGCCAACATCTTGTCCAGGGCCTCGGCCTGGGGCACGGTGCGCGGGAAGCCGTCGAGGATGAATCCGTTTTTGCAATCATCGTGGTCGACGCGATTGGAAATCATACCGATGATGATCTCGTCGGAGACGAGGCCGCCAGCCTGCATGATGTCCTTCGCCTGCTTACCCAGATCGCTGCCGGAAGCGACTTCGGCGCGCAGCATGTCACCGGTGGACAACTGCGTGATGCCAAACTTGTCTTCCAAACGCTTGGACTGGGTTCCCTTACCCGCACCCGGCGGGCCCAATAAAATCAAATTCATGCTAACTCCTCCCCCGAAGTTTTGCTTTCTTGATCAGTCCCTCGTACTGATGTGCCATCATGTGGGACTGCACCTGAGCGACCGTATCCAACGTCACGGTCACGACGATCAGCAGCGACGTGCCACCAAAATAAAACGGGACGGCGTACTGCGACATCAGGATTTCCGGCAACAAGCAAATCGCCGCCAGATAGGCCGCCCCAAGGACGGTCAGACGCGTCAGCACTTTGTCCAAGTATTCCGCGGTATTCTTGCCGGGACGAATGCCGGGCACGAAGCCGCCGTACTTTTTCAGGTTCTCGGCTGTGTCATGCGGATTGAAGACCACGGCTGTGTAGAAGAACGCGAAAAACACGATCAATGCCACATAGATGATCAAATACGCCGGCTGGCCGCGGCCCATCAGGGCCGTCAACGTGGTCACCCACTCCGGCCCAGCACCTGCAGCGCTGAAGCCCAAAATGGTAACCGGAAGACCGAGAATAGAACCCGCGAAGATCGGCGGAATCACGCCTGCGGTGTTCAATTTCAACGGCAGATGGCTGCTTTCCCCGCCGGTCATGCGGTTGCCCTGCTGACGTTTGGGGTATTGCACGATGATCCGACGTTGCGCGCGCTCCATGAAAACGATCAGGAAGATCACGCCGACGGCCATAATCATCAAGCCAAGGATGAAAATCGTCGAAAGGGCGCCGGTGCGGCCCAGTTCCAACGTACCGGCAATGGCGCTGGGGAGGTTAGCGACAATACCTGCGAAAATGATCAACGAGATGCCGTTGCCGACGCCGCGTTGGGTAATCTGTTCGCCCAACCACATCAAGAACATGGTGCCGCCGGTCAGCGTCACCACCGTGGTGAAGCGGAAGAACCAACCCTCTTCCATCACCGCCGCGCCGCTGGACATGCTTTCCAAGCCGACGGAGATGCCGTAGGCCTGCATGATCGTGATCAGCACGGTCAGGTAACGGGTGTATTGGTTGATCTTCTTACGCCCACTCTCGCCTTCTTTCTTCAACTGTTCCAGCGAGGGGGAGATCGCCGTCATCAGCTGCATGATGATCGAAGCAGAGATGTACGGCATAATGTTCAGCGCAAAAATGGTCATGCGCGACAGCGCACCACCGGTAAACATATCGAACATGCCCAACAGGCCGCCTGCGTTCTGGCGGAAGATGTCTTCCAACGCAACCGGATCGATGCCCGGCAAGGGGATATATGTCCCCAGCCGGTACACGATCAACGCACCCAGGGTGAACCAGATACGCTTTTGAAGATCCGTGCTTTTTTGAAAAGCACTGAAATTCATGTTGCGAGCCATTTGTTCGGCAGCAGAAGCCATGTTCGAGTGTCTCCGGGGCTACACTGTTTATTTAAACCGATTATGCGTCGGCTTTAGCTTTGGCGGCGGCTTTGCCAATCGGTGCAGGCGTTGCTACGACGATGGAAAGCGAACCACCGGCCTTTTCAACGGCGGCAACGGCGGCTTTGGAGGCGCCGGCAGCTTCGATGTTGAGTTTGGCGGAGATTTCGCCGCGCGCCAGGATGCGCACGCCGTCGTAATTGCCTTTCAGCATGCCCGCTTCACGCAGAGCCGCTTCGTTGACGACCTTCTTGGTGTCCAACTTTTTGTTGTCGACGGCCTTTTGCAGGTCGCCGATGTTGAACACGGCAAAGGTCTTGGCAAAGATGTTGGTGAAGCCACGTTTCGGCAAGCGCCGATACAGGGGCATCTGACCGCCTTCGAAGCCCAGCAGCGAAACGCCAGAGCGAGACTTCTGGCCCTTCACGCCGCGGCCGCCGGTTTTGCCGGTGCCGGAGCCGATACCACGGCCAATGCGCTTGCGGTTTTTGGTCGCGCCCGCGTTGTCGCTGATCTGATTGAGGTTCATAATCTTTATCCCTATCTGAAAAGCGGCGTTAGCCGGCTTCCTCGACCCGTACCAGGTGATGCACCTTGTTGATCATGCCGCGGACGGCCGGTGTATCTTCCAGTTCACGAGTGCGGTTCATTTTGTTCAAGCCGAGCCCCTTGAGGGTCGCGCGCTGATCCTTCGGGCGGCCGATGGGGCTGCCGGTCTGGGTCACTTTGACGGTTTTTTTCGTCGCGGCCATCTAAGTTACTCCTTACCTTCGGCGGTGTCGCCACGGCGTGCGATGATATCGCTCACCTTGAGACCACGGCGCGCAGCGACGCTACGCGGAGATGCGCAGTTGTTCAACGCGGCGAAGGTCGCCTTGATCATGTTGTGCGGGTTCTGGCTGCCGGTCGATTTACAAACGACATCCTGAACGCCCATGGTTTCGAAAACGGCGCGCATCGGGCCACCGGCGATCACGCCGGTACCTGCAGGCGCACTGCGCAGAACCACGTGACCGGCGCCATAGTGGCCTTTCACGTCGTGGTGCAGAGTGCGGCCTTCGCGGAGCGCAATGCGAACCATGTTCTTTTTCGCGGTGTCGGTCGCCTTGCGGATGGCTTCCGGGACTTCGCGGGCTTTACCGGTACCGAAACCGACGCGGCCTTTGCCGTCACCGACCACAACCAGAGCTGCGAACGAGAAGTTACGGCCACCTTTGACGACCTTGGAGACACGATTAATGCCAACCAGACGGTCGATCAGATCGGATGCTACCTCTTCGCGTTCGCGGCGGTCGCGGCCACCACGCTGACGATCACGCTTTTGAGCGGGCTGATTCATCATACTCTCCTTAGAACGCCAGACCGGCTTCGCGGGCTGCGTCGGCCAGAGCTTTCACTCGACCATGATACCTGTAACCACCGCGGTCGAAGACCACGTCCTTGATACCGGCTTTGACGGCGCGCTCAGCGACGAGCTTGCCCACCTCGACCGCAGCTGCGCTGTCGGAGCCGGATTTGAGCTTGGACTTGAGGTCCTTCTCGAGGCTCGACGCCGCAGCCACAGTGTGGCCGTTCAGATCATCGATGATCTGGGCGTAGATGTATTTACCGGAGCGGAAAACCGAAAGACGCGGACGCCCTGCGGCTTTCTTGGCGATTTGAGCGCGAGCACGTTGCTTGCGGCGCTCAAAGAGTTGTTTCGCGTTAGCCATGGGTCAAACCTTACTTCTTCTTGCCTTCCTTACGCAGGATGAACTCGTCCGCATACCTAACGCCCTTGCCTTTGTAAGGCTCGGGGGGACGATATCCGCGAATTTCAGATGCCACCTGGCCGACTTTCTGTTTGTCGGCACCGGAAATTTCGATGGTCGTCTGATCGGGGCAGTTGATGGAGATGCCTTCCGGAAGCGAATAGACAACTTCGTGGCTGAAGCCGAGCTGCAGCACGAGATCGTTGCCCTTCATCGCGGCGCGATAACCGACGCCGGTGATGAGAAGCTTCTTGGTGAAGCCCTGAGACACGCCTTCGACCAGATTGTTGATGACGCTGCGCGACAATCCCCACATCTGGCGTGCGCGCGGTGCACCTTCACGCGGTTCGACCTTCACTTCGCTATCGCTCAACGTGATAACGACGTCGTCGGTCAAATTCGCGCTCAGTTCACCGAGCTTACCTTTGGCGGTCACGGTCAAACCAGACATCGCGACGCTAACGCCATCGGGAATCTGGACGGGGTGTTTACCGATACGAGACATGTTCTGTATCCCCCCTTAGAAGACTTGGCAAAGAACTTCACCGCCCACGTTGGCCTGACGGGCCTCGGCGTCGGACATGACGCCACGGGGGGTGGAGATGATGGAAATACCAAGACCGTTATAGACCTTGTTGAGGTCTTTGATTTTCGAATACACGCGGCGGCCCGGCTTGGAAACGCGAGCGATTTCCTGAATGGCGGGTTCGCCTTCGTGGTATTTGAGTTCGATCTTAAGCTCACGAATACCGGGACGGTTTTCGTACTCTTCGAAGTGACGGATAAAGCCTTCGCGCTTGAGAACATCAAGAACGTTGGCGCGCAGCTTGGACGCCGGCGCAACAACAGACGACTTCTTAGCCATCTGACCGTTGCGGATACGGGTCAGCATATCACCCAAAGGATCTGACATGGACATGTGTCTGTCTCCCCTTACCAGCTCGATTTGACAACGCCGGGGATCTGACCCGTCGATGCCAGATCACGCAGTGCGATGCGCGAGAGCTTGAATTTACGATAGTTACCGCGCGGACGGCCGGTCAGGCCACAACGCAGACGAATACGGTTCTCAGCAGAGTTGCGCGGAAGCTCGGCGAGCTTCAGCTGTGCCTGGAAGCGTTCTTCCAAGGACAAGCTTTCGTCCTTGGTCATGGCTTTCAGACGGGCGCGCTTTGCGGCGAATTTCTTCACCAAGCGCTCGCGCTTCTGGTTGCGTTCGATAGAGCTTTTCTTAGCCATTACTGGTTGCCTCCAGTCTCGCCGGCAAACGGCATATTGAGGTGGCGCAGCAGCGCTTTTGCTTCTTCATCGGTCTTTGCGGTGGTGCAGATCACGATGTCCATACCACGCACCTTGTCGACCTTGTCGTAGTCGATTTCGGGGAACACGATCTGTTCCTTCAGACCCATGGCGAAGTTGCCATTGCCGTCGAAACCCGTGGCTTTCACGCCACGGAAGTCACGCACGCGCGGCAGCGCGATGTTTACCAAGCGGTCGTAGAATTCATACATCCGCTCTTTGCGCAACGTCACCTTGGTGCCGATGACCATGCCGTCGCGCAGCTTGAACGCAGCGATCGACTTTTTGGCTTTGGTGGTCACGGGCTTTTGGCCGGTGATCAAGGTCAAGTCGGAAACGGGCCCATCGATTTTTTTCTTATCTTGGGATGCGTCGCCAACGCCCATGTTGAGAACGATCTTTTCCAGCTTCGGGACTTGCATGGGGTTCGAGTAGTTGAACTCCTCCTTCAGCTTCGGAACGACCTGCTCGTTGTACACTTGTTTCAAGCGTGCCATTGTTTCGTCCCTTCCTTAGTCCAGGGCTTCGCCGGAGCGCTTTGCATAACGCACCTTGCGGCCATCGACGTCCTTGAAACCGACGCGGGTCGGCTTACCGTCCTTCGGATCGATATGCGCAATGTTGGAAAGGTCGATAGACGCTTCTTTCTCAACAATGCCGCCTTCGGACATCTGGGTGGGACGGGTGTGACGTTTGACAACGTTCACGCCCTGCACGATTGCACGGTTGTCGCTGGGGCTGACACTCAGCACTTCACCGGTTTTACCTTTGGAACGACCGGTGAGCACGACGACCTTGTCGCCTTTTTTGATTTTGCTCGCCATCACAACACCTCGGGCGCCAAAGAAATGATCTTCATGTACTTCTTGCTACGCAGTTCGCGCGTCACCGGGCCGAAGATACGGGTGCCGATGGGCTCGCCTGCGTTGTTCAAAAGTACGGCGGCGTTGGAGTCAAAGCGAATGGTCTGGCCATCGGGACGTTGAATGTCCTTAGCCGTGCGCACCACAACAGCGCGGTGCACATCGCCCTTTTTGACGCGGCCACGCGGGATCGCTTCCTTAACGGAAACGACGATCACGTCGCCAACGGAAGCATACTTACGCTTCGAACCGCCTAGCACCTTGATGCATTGCACCCGGCGAGCGCCCGAATTGTCGGCAACCTCCAGATTTGATTCGACTTGAATCATGGGTCTATCCTTTATTTTGTGTCACGGTCTCTGCTGATGAGCGGTATGCTCAGGCAGACTCAGTGACAACTTCCCAACACTTACGCTTTGAAAGCGGACGGCATTCGCGGATGCGAACGATTTCGCCTTCTTTCACAACGTTGGTTTCGTCGTGCGCGGCATACTTTTTAGATTTGCGCACGTATTTTTTGTAAATCGGGTGCATAACGCGGCGCTCGACCAGGACGGTAACGGTTTTGTCCTGCTTGTCGCTCACCACGACGCCCTGAAGAACACGTTTAGGCATTCTCGTTCTCCTTACGACGCGGCAGCGCTGGTGCGCTCGCCGAGGATCGTCTTGATACGCGCGATGTCCTTACGGATCAAGTTCTTACGCGCGGTGTTTTCGATCTGCCCGCTGGCGGCCTGAAAACGCAGGTTGAAGGACTCTTTACGCAAGTCCAGCAGCTGCGCTTTGAGCTCATCGTCGCTCTTGGTGCGGATGTCGGTTGCTTTCATGGATTAGTCCTCCTCGCCGAAGCGGGTCACGAACTTGGTGCTGATCGGCAGCTTTGCAGCGGCCAGCTCGAACGCGCGCTCGGCGACGTCACGAGGAACACCTTCGACTTCAAACAGGATACGGCCGGGTTTGACGCGGCACGCCCAGTATTCCGGCGAGCCCTTACCCTTACCCTGACGAACTTCGGCAGGTTTCTGGGAAACAGGCACATCCGGGAAGATGCGGATCCACACGCGACCGGCACGTTTCATGTGACGGGTCAGTGCGCGGCGCGCGGCTTCGATTTGACGCGCGGTCACGCGATCCGGGGCCATGGCTTTGAGGCCGTAGCTACCGAAATTGAGCGTAAATCCACCCTTGGCTTTGCCATGGATGCGGCCCTTATGGGCTTTGCGGAACTTAGTACGTTTGGGGCTCAGCATGGGCTGGGTTCCCTACCTTAATCGTTAATGTTGGCTCAGCGCTGCGGTTGCTGCGCTTGAGCTTTCTTTTCAGTGGCCATCGGATCATGGGCAAGAATGTCGCCCTTATAGATCCAAACTTTGATTCCGCAAACCCCATAAGTGGTGTGAGCGGAAGAAGTTGCGTAATCCACTTCGGCGCGCAGGGTGTGCAAAGGCACGCGGCCTTCGCGATACCACACGGTGCGGGCGATTTCTGCGCCGCCCAAACGGCCGGCACAGTTGATGCGGATACCCTCGGCGCCCAGACGCATAGCCGATTGAACGGCGCGTTTCAAGGCGCGGCGGGTGGAAACGCGACGTTCCAGCTGCTGCGCGATGTTGTCAGAGACCAACTGAGCGTCGATTTCCGGCTTGCGGATTTCAACGATGTTGAGGCTGACGTCCGCTTTCGTGATCTTGGCGACCTCTTGGCGGAGTTTTTCGATATCGGCGCCCTTCTTGCCGATCACCACACCCGGACGGGCGGAGTAGATCGTCACGCGAGCTTTCTTAGCCGGACGCTCGATGATGATCTTGGAAACGCTGGCCTGCTTGAGCTTTTCAGTCAGGAATTCGCGAATCTTGATGTCCTCATGGAGCATTTCGGCATAGTTGTCTTCGGCATACCAGCGGGAGTCCCACGTACGGTTGATGCCAAGGCGGAAGCCGATCGGGTTGATCTTATGTCCCATTATGCGGTCTCCTCGCGCTCACGCACAATCAAGCGAAGATTGCTGAACGGTTTTTGGATTTTGCCTACACGACCACGTGCACGCGCTTTCCACCGTTTCATGACCATCGCGCGGCCAACGGTGGCTTCAGCGACATACAGACGGTCAACGTCGAGCTGGTGGTTGTTTTCTGCATTGGCGATGGCCGATTCCAGAAGCTTCTTCACGTCGACCGCGATGCGGCGCTTGGAGAAGGTGAGCTGGCCGAGGGCCGATTCACAGCTTTTGCCGCGGATCGAACCACACACCAGGTTCAGTTTCTGGGGGCTGACGCGAATCATCTTCGCGAAAGCCATCGCTTCATTGTCGTTCAAAGGGCGCTCAGCGCTTTTCTTACCCATGATTAGCCCCTCTTACCCTTCTTGTCCGCCGCATGACCCAGATAGGTGCGGGTCGGCGAGAACTCACCGAATTTGTGACCGATCATTTCTTCGGTGACCAAAACCGGCACGAACTTCTTGCCGTTGTAGACACCAAAGGTGAGGCCGACAAATTGCGGCAAAATGGTGGAACGACGCGACCAGGTCTTGACGACCTGATTGCGGGTGGCTTCACGAGCGGCTTCTGCTTTCTTGAGCAGATAACCGTCGACGAACGGACCTTTCCAAACGGAACGCGGCACGGTGCCTCTCCTACTTACTTGCCATGACGGCGGCGCATGATCATGCCGTCCGTCTTTTTGTTCTTACGAGTGCGCTTGCCCTTAGTCGGCTTGCCCCACGGGGTGACCGGATGACGGCCACCGGAAGTGCGGCCTTCGCCACCACCATGAGGGTGATCGACCGGGTTCATTGCAACACCACGCACGCTCGGACGCTTGCCAAGCCAACGCTTACGACCGGCTTTGCCGATCTTGATGTTCTTTTGGTCGGGGTTCGACACCGCGCCGATAACGGCCAGGCATTCACCACGAACCAAACGCAGTTCGCCGGACATCAAACGCAACTGAGCGTAACCCTGATCCTTACCGACCAACTGGACGTAAGTACCGGCGCTGCGCGCGATCTGAGCACCCTTGCCGGGCTTCATCTCGACGTTGTGAATGATCGTACCGACCGGGATGTTGGCCAGCGGCAGGGCGTTGCCCGGCTTAATGTCCGCACCCTTGCCGGAAACGATCTTGTCGCCTTCGGCGAGACGTTGGGGCGCAATGATGTACGCCTTTTCGCCGTCTTCGTACGAAACCAGTGCGATGAAGGCGGTGCGGTTCGGATCGTATTCCAAACGCTCGACCGTGCCGACAACGTCGAACTTGTTGCGCTTAAAGTCGATAACGCGATAACGACGCTTGTGACCGCCACCGATACGACGCGCGGTGATGCGTCCGGTGTTGTTGCGGCCGCCGTTTTTGCGCAGACCTTCGGTCAAGCTCTTCTCGGGCTTGCCCTTGTAAAGCTCGGAGCGATCGACCGTGACCAGATTACGCTGGCTCGGCGTCGACGGTTTGTATTGTTTCAGTGCCATGACTTAAATCCTCAGACGCCAGTGGTCACATCAATGGAGTCGCCGTCAGCGAGCGTAACGATGGCTTTTTTCATATCGTCGCGCTTGCCCAGGCGTCCACGGAAGCGTTTTGCTTTACCCTTCTGGATCAGGGTGTTGACACCCGTCACCTTGACTTTGAAGAGTTCTTCAACCGCGGCGCGGATCTCCGGCTTGGAGGCGTCCATCGAAACTTCGAACGCCACTTGGTTATGTTCGCTCATCAGCGTCGCCTTCTCGGTGATGAGAGGACGGCGGACAACTTCGAACATCCGTTCTTTGCTGACGCTCATTTCAGACGCTCCTGCAACTTGGCCACGGCGTCCTGGGTCAGCACGAGCGTGTCGTGACGCAGGATGTCGTAGACGTTAGCGCCCTGGGTCGGCAGCACATCGAGACCGATGATGTTGCCAGCGGCGAGCGCAAAGTTCTTGTTGACCTCAGCACCGTCGATGACCAGAGCGGAACCCCAACCGAGGGTCGCCAGCTTCTTGCTCAGATCGGCGGTCTTCGGCGCTTTCAGTTCGGCGTTGTCCACGATGACAAGCTTACCAGCAGCCTGTTTGGCGGACAGCGCGGTCTTCAGCGCCAATTTACGAACCTTCTTCGGCAGCTTGTGCTCGTAAGAGCGCGGCTGCGGACCGAAGACGATGCCACCACCACGGTGCTTCGGCGAACGCGAAGTACCTTGACGTGCGGAACCGGTGCCCTTCTGCTTGAAGGGCTTCTTGCCACCACCAGAGACGTCGGAACGGCCCTTGGTTGCATGCGTACCGGCGCGGCGCTTGGCGAGCTGCCAATTGACCACACGCGCCAGGAGGTCGGAACGAACGTCGAGGCCGAAAATCGACTCATCGAGGTCCACGCTGCCGGCCTTCTTGTTTTCGAGGCTAATCATATCGAGTTTCATGATCGTTATTCCTTCTCAGCCTCGGGCGCCTCAACAGCGGCGGCTTCCTCGGCGGGAGCTTCCTCTGCGACAGGCGCATCGTTGCCGGCGCTCTTCACTTGAGCGGGGAACGGAAGACCTTCGGGCATGTTTTTCTTCACAGCGTCGCGAACCAAAACCCAGCCGCCCTTGGAACCGGGCACCGAGCCCTTGACCAAGATCAGACCGCGTTCGTCGTCGGTGGAGACGACTTCGAGGTTCAACGTGGTGACGCGTTCGGCACCCAAGTGGCCGGCCATTTTCTTGCCCTTGAACACCTTGCCGGGGTCCTGACATTGGCCGGTGGAGCCGTGCGAACGGTGCGAAATCGACACACCGTGCGAGGCGCGCAGGCCGCCGAAGTTGTGACGCTTCATCGCACCGGCAAAACCTTTACCGATGGACGAGCCCGTCACGTCGACGAACTGACCGCCGATGAAGTGGCTGGCGGCGATTTCGGCGCCAACTTCAACCATCGCATCCGCGGGAACGCGAAACTCGACGAGTTTCTTTTTCGGTTCAACCTTCGCTTTGGCGAAATGACCACGCTGGGCCTTCGTCTGGCGTTTGGCTTTGGCAGCGCCGACACCGAGTTGGAGGGCCGTGTAGCCATCCTTTTCTTCGGTCTTGTGCGCCACGACTTGGCAATTGTCCACTTTCAGCACGGTCACGGGAACGTGAGTGCCATCGTCTTTAAAGACGCGGGACATACCAACCTTTTGGGCAATTAATCCGGTACGCATTGGTCCCTTCCTAAGCCTTTTCTCTGGGGCTTACGGTTAGAGTTTAATTTCAACGTCCACACCAGCAGCGAGGTCGAGCTTCATCAGCGCGTCAACGGTCTGCGGGGTGGGGTCAACGATGTCCAGCACCCGCTTGTGGGTACGGATTTCAAACTGCTCACGCGACTTTTTATCAATGTGCGGGCCGCGCAGAACGGTGAATTTTTCGATCCGGGTCGGCAGCGGAATCGGGCCACGCACTTCAGCGCCGGTGCGCTTGGCGGTGTTCACGATCTCGCCTGCGGACTGATCCAGCACGCGATGATCGAAGGCCTTGAGCCGGATGCGAATGTTCTGGTGTTCCATTTTTCGAACCTGTCCAGTTGGATGTCCCCGCCCGTTCACCGGGCGGGGATTGATCCGTAATTAAGCAATCACCTTGGAGACGACGCCGGCACCAACGGTGCGGCCGCCTTCACGGATAGCGAAGCGCAGACCTTCGTCCATGGCGATCGGTGCGATCAGCTCGACTTCCATCGAGATGTTGTCGCCCGGCATCACCATTT